>LSSH01000001.1 GCA_001595885.1 Candidatus Proteinoplasmatales archaeon SG8-5
CTCCGGTAATAATCGGCATCGGTCCTGTAGAAGACCGACGGGTCCATGCAGCAGCCGAGTATCTTGAACTGATTGACTATGGAATCGATGTTCTTGTCCGCGAACTCCTTGCACATGCGGATGAACTCCTGCCTGGGCGTATCGCGCATCCTGATGCCGTGGGCCTTCTCTACGTTCACCTCGATGGGCATGCCGTTGACGTCGACGCAAAGCGGGAACAGAACGTTGAAGCCGCGCTGCCACCTGTACCGGCCGGCAAAGTCGATGTGGGTGTAATGGGTGGCATGGCCCACGTGAAGGGGCCCCGATGCATACCTGGGGGGATTGTCGATGCTGTAGACCGGCTTGTCGGAGGCCTTGTCGAAGTGATAGAGCTTCCGCTCTTCCCAGTTGTTCTGCCATTTCTCTTCGATGGCCTTTCTGTCGTATTCGTCCATTGTCATTTTCCGAATCCCCGATAGGTGCTGCACTCCCAATAGTCAAATGATAATTAACCTTTGCTAACTCTTCATAATGCTCCAGTCATGAGGTTATGGTCCCTGCCACACCTGTTAAATTTACCGCTGAAGTCCCGCGTACTAGCGCGGGAAGGTAATTATTTTCACTATCCCAGCGCTCCGAGCAGGTAGGGGAAGGGGCAGCCGAGCAACGTTAGTCACGAAACGGACTTGAACAAGTAAAGTCCTATCGCAAGCCACTTTATGACTTGCGAGCCAGCCTGATCTCGGATTAGGCATTGTTAGGAGCGCAATGGTTTGTGGGAGGGGACCAACCCTGTTAATTCTACACAAAACCTAGTGCAACCCACGGGGTTAGACACCTTTGGAAAGGTCTAGAAAACCGACGGCCAGTTCAATCAGAGGTGATCAGTGTCGTGGTTGCGATGACGCCGGGCGTGTTGCGCACCTTATTGATTATGAGCGCCCTCATCTCCTTGAGGTTGCGGGCCTCTATCCTCGCTATGATGTCGTACTGGCCGAAAACCTCCCTGATGCCCTCTATCTGGTCAACCTTGGCCAAGGCATCGTAGACCTTGTTCTCCATCTTCGCCTCCACGTTTATCAGTATGAAACCCGTTAACATTCCACACCCCCTGTATCTGAAACATGGAACTGGTTTATAAAATTTTGTTAGGAACTCTCGACAAGCTGTCTGATGTGCTCCTTCACCTTTGAGACCATCCCAGCCTCTGGAACCGATATCTGAGCGAAGGTGTTCTTACCACCGCCCGCGCCACCCAGCTTGGTGGAGACCTCGAAGGCTATCTTGCCGCAATCGACGCCCACGTCCTCGGAGCAGGTGAGCAGAAGGCCTGTTGGTTGCTGGCTCGAGGTCAGGACCGCAAAGGTGGATTTGGTCTTGGCGAGAGCTTTGGAGACCGCGGTTGCCTGCTTCATCGGACCGATAACCTCGTATTCCACGTAATTCTCCACCCGGCCAATTCTCTCTGACCTGTCCAGAGCCTCCTCGACCATGCGGTCGGCGTCCGACACCATCTCCCTGAACGAGGCCTTTGCCAGGGCCCTGTGCTCGGTGGCCATCTTCGATACGGCCTTTACGAGGTCCTCGGGTTTCGTGTCCATTATGCTCGAGAGGTCCTGCACGGCATTTGAATGGTGAACGAGCCAGTCATACAACGGTTTCCCCGCGATGAACTCCAATCGCAGCACGCCGTCCTGTATCCTTTTGCTCCGCAGGATCTTGATCGGACCGACCTCCGATGTCCTTGTGCAGTGGATGCCGCCACAGGCTTCCACGTCCACGCCCTGGACATTGACGACGCGAATCTCCTTTCCTGGGACGGCGCCGCCCTGGTAAAGGCGCATTCCGTATTCGGCCTCGGCCTTCACCCTATCCATGGGCTTGGATATCACCGGTATGTCCTCCATGACGATGTGATTGGCCCTTTGTTCGATCTCAAGGAACTCCTCATCCGTGAGGCCAGCATAATGCGTGATGTCGAGCCTCGCCATGTCAACGCTCTTGTGCGCCCCGGTCTGCCAAATGTGATTGCCGAGGACCTCTCTGGCCGCTGCGTTGATTATGTGTGCCGCGGTGTGGTGGCGCATGAGCTGTCTGCGCCTCACCCAATCAAGCTGGCATTTGACGGTGTCACCGACCTTAATATGGTGACTGGCATCTTCGAGGTAATGGACGATGACGTTGCCGACGAGCTGTGTGTCGATGACGCGGTTGCCCTCGATGAAGCCGTGGTCCCCTTCCTGGCCGCCGCTCTCCGCATAGAAGAATGTCTTATCAAGCGCCACCTCGTTGCCGGCAACGTAGACAACCTTCGCCTCGAACTCCTTCCTCAAAGAGTCCTCGTAGAATCCCAGCTCGGTCCTCGGGGCTTCTATGCTCTGATCTCCAATCTCAGCCACTTCATCCTTCGTCGTCGAGTGCTTCTCGGCCACGCGCTGGTAGAAGTCGTCTGGAATGGTCACCTCGGAGGATGCGAACTCGGCCACGACCTCCGGGTTGAGACCGTGGGAGTCATATAGCTCCACAAGGTCCTCGACAGCCATCGGTTCTCCCGCCAGACGTTCCTCTATACGCTCGACCAGGGATGCGCCCTTGCTCAATGTCTCCTCGTACTTCTTGGTCTCAACCTCGACCAGTTCAAGGATCTCGGCCTTGTTCTCGTCCAGCTCCGGAAAGTCAGGCCTGAAGTATTCGATGTGTTGACCCACAATGTCTGCCAGAGGTTGTTCGAGATCCAGAACGTTAAGGGCGCGCATCGCCCTCCTGACCAGCATCCGGGCAAAGTAACCGGACTTGACGTTTGAAGGGACAACGCCGTCGTTGAGCATGAACGTGAGGGCGCGGGTGTGGTCGCAGATCACGTACATGTTCTCGAGCGGGAGAGTTTCCTGCAATAGCTGGTCCACGCTGATACCCAGTCTGACAGCCACCTTCTCACGAAGTTCCCTGAGTGTGCCTGGATTATCCAAGTTGAGGAGGCCGGCGACCTTCGAGTATTCGGCGAGGACCTTCTCGTCGCCCTCGACGCCGACCTGGTTCTTCAGGTTCTCAAGCACAGGACCGAACACGGCCTCGTAAGCGCTTGAAGTGCCCTGGGAGAGCCACGCCATGCGCTCGAGGCCGTAACCCGTGTCAACGACCTGCATGGGCAGGGGTTTCCTCGTGTCACCCAGCTCCTCGTACATCATGAAGACGAGCGTGCATATCTCGACGCCGTCTATCATGACCTCGAAGCACGGCCCTGAGTTCCCTCCGCCCTTCCATTCGGCCTCAACGTAAGCCAGTTTATCCGGATGTATGCCAAAGTCCTCCCGCATCATGCGGTCGCAAAGCTCAACGGTCCGGTCCTTGAAGTAGATGAAGTTATCGTCTGAATTGAACACGTGATGGGCCATCATCTCGAACATGGTGAAGTGCGAGCCCGTGCGTCCAACGTTGTCCACGTCGTTGAACCTGACGCACGTCTGTGATATTGTGAGGGGGTTTGCCGGAGGCTCCACGACGCCCTTAACCACCCAAGGCTGGAATCCGTAGATCGAGGCCTGGGTGAAGAACACGTCATCGCGCCATCTGGCGGTTATGGGGTAGCGCTTGACGCGCGTGTGCCCGTTCCTCTCGAAGAAGGTCAGGAAGGCCTCGCGGGTCTCGTGAACGTTCCTTGCCCGATTTGTGGGAGGAGAGCCGATGAAGGCGTATTCGATGCACGGCGACTCCCCGCAATGGTCCCGCTCCGTCCTGGCCCAGAAGGCCTGGCCGCAGGATTTGCACGTCTGGCGGATGAAACCTTCGGTCTTGAAGAATTCCAGATCGTATTCGCTCTCAGGCATTAGTCGTGGATAAAAACCCCGCATTTATAAACTAATCGAATGTATTTGGACTTTGATATGATTCCGAGCTGCCCCCACCTACCAAATGACCGGACTGATACCGGGCATTCGCGTGAACAACAATGAATGAATTCGATGGTGTACAACTAGGTGTTTACCTGCGAGGCTTTATATTCTCTAGAATCAATTTTCATTTAGGGCAGAAGCCCAGGAGGAGGCTATGAAAAAGCGTGGGTATGAATACGAGATGATGCTGGCGCGCATCGACGCGCACAATGCAGCGATTCGCATCAGCAATATAAGCCTCGGATCAAGCTCGGGATACGCCGCGGAGCAGGGCATTAGATTCTGCGGTCTCGAGTTATGCGCCATACGCCTTAAACAAGCCATTACGCCGAGTCCTGCCGAATTCCCCATTGCGCAGACTGTGCTTCTCTGACGGCGGGACGAGCCCGAGGCAGCCATTCGTAATCGCTGCCCTTTTTCTTTTTTTATTCATTCCTCCCCGGCGCCGGGGGTTTCTGGCCCCCGGCGCTTTACCTTCCCAAAATATCAAATATGGACAATGATTTTCCGACCCTACAATGCCGAGGTGGCTGTTTTTTCAGCTGTCTCAATACAAATAAATAAAAAAGATGAATAAACTAAACCTCGGCATTAATACAAGACATACCTGAACTGAATGCCGAGGTGGCTGTTTTTTCAGCTGTCTCAATACAAATAGATAAAAAAGATGAATAAACTAAACCTCGGCATTAATACAAGACATACCTGAACTGAATGCCGAGGTGGCTCAGCCTGGTGGAGCGTCGGACTCATAGGGATTTACCAGACGTTCCTGGATTTCCAGGGAAATCCGAAGGTCGTGGGTTCAAACCCCACCCTCGGCACTCGATTTATTTATTAATTTGATACATGCCGAGGGCTTGGTCTCGATAGAGGCCATCTTCGACCCCACCCTCGGCACTCGATTTATTTATTAATTTGTTACATGTCGAGGGCTTGGTCTCGATTATTGACCAATGTATGTTTACATTGGAATCTACGACCCCACCCCCGGCACTCCTTCTTCAGGGATAACATTCATATTTTCCGAAATCTTATTATTCCTGATGAATGAACTGGCTACAGACTGTTTCTCATGTGAGTCCGAGAACCTCGCCTTGATTTTCATCGTTGGTATCATTGGTATAGCCCTTGGTTTCTATTTAATAAAAAGACTCAGTAAAGAATCTGATTAGAAAACGGTTTATTTCATTCCCATTCGATCGTACCTGGTGGCTTATTAGTAATATCATAAACGACACGATTGACTTTGTCTTTCATGGTATTCGTGATTCTGTTCGATATCTTTTCCAGTACATCGTGTGGTACTTTGGAATATGCAGCGGTCATGCCATCCAATGACTGGACAGCCCGAACGGCGACCGTGTAACCGTACGCTCGCACGTCCCCTTGCACGCCCACTGTTTTTACAGGCGTGAGAACCGCAAAATACTGCCACGGCAATTCCATTTTGCCGGCCTCAGCTGCCGCCTCCAGCTCCTCCTCTACTATGGCGCACGCCTCGCGGACTATGTAGGCCGCTTCCTCTGTCGGCTCGCCGATTATACGTATTGCCAGTCCGGGACCGGGGAAGGGCTGGCGCTCGGAAAATTCAATGCCCAGGTATCGGCCGAGTTTTCTGACCTCGTCCTTGTATAAATCTCGTAGCGGCTCAACCAACTTCATTTCCATCTTTTCCGGAAGCGCACCAACATTGTGATGTGATTTTATGGTGTCCCGAAGCTCACCTCCAGACTCTATCCAGTCCGGAGCGATCGTGCCCTGGACAAGGAACTCAGATCCTATGGCTTTTGCCTCTCTTTCGAAGACACGAATGAACTTCTCGCCGATGATTTTGCGTTTTGTCTCGGGTTCTGTAACGCCTTTCAGAGCGTCATAGAATTCCTGACTGGCATCAACCAGTTTGTGATTTATGTTCATGCGTTCCATCATTTTTACTACGTCTGCGGATTCGTTTTTCCGCATGAAACCGGTGTCCACGTGGACTGCCAGAAGCTGGTCTCCGACCGCCTTGCTGACAAGAACTGTAGCTACTACGCTGTCAACACCCCCCGAACAACCGATGATTGCCTTGCCGGTTATCTGTTTTTTTATAAGTTCGATGGCCTCATTGGCATAGCTTTCGGGGTCGAACATCAGCCACCTTCCTGAAGACTGGACGAATCGGCGTGCACCTTCGATTCCTGGGCCTTTCGATGCTCCTGCAATCGCCGGGCCAGTGCCTCATCCGACAAGGCTATGATCTCCGCGGCCAGAAGCGCGGCGTTCTCTCCCCGGTCAAGACCGACGGCCGCAACGGGGATGCCCGGCGGCATCTGGACGATTGAAAGGACCGAATCCAGGTTCACCTTGCCGCTGACCGGTACCCCGATGACCGGCCTGATCGTATGGGCGGCGATGGACCCGGGAAGGGCGGCGGCAAGGCCCGCGATGGCGATGAAGACCTTCGCGTCCGAGCCCTCGACGATGTTCTGCACAAGTTTGGGCGTGCGATGGGCCGATGCGACCCTGATCTCGGCGCTCACCTCCAGTTCCTTCAGCATGTCCATGGTTTTCTGACCCACTGGCAGGTCGCTCTTGCTCCCCATTATTATCAAGACCTCTGGTGCCATGCTGCTGAGTAAGTGCGCGTGCGAGATAACCTTTTCGCCCGGCATGGTTTTTTATCATGCCGCGCATTCGAGCCCCATGGAGTTCACGCCCGTCCACGGAGAACCCGCGCTGCTCGTCAGGGACCCGTCCACACTGGTCCTGGCCGAGCTTCACATCGGCATCGAGTTCGAGATTTTCAACGCCGGCGCGCGCATCCCGGGCAAGACCGGGGAGATGAGGGACCGCATCCTCAAGATCGTGGAGGAGAACGGTGTTGAGAGCATCGTCTTCCTCGGTGACCTGAAGCATAATGTTCCTGCCACCAGCTTCACCGAGGCGAGTGAGATACCCCTCCTCATCGACGTGTTGTCCGATGCGGTCGGGGAGTTGCACCTGATACCAGGGAACCATGACGGCGGCATAGAGCGGTATCTCTCTGAGGATGTGACCATTCATTCGTCAAAGGGTGCGGTCATCAAGGGGGTGGGAATGTGGCACGGGCATACCTGGCCCTCCGAGGAGGTAATGGCCTCGGAGACTGTAATCGTGGCGCACAATCATCCCGGAGTGGTCTTCGTTGACGGCGTGGGAGCGAGAACAACGGAGAGATGCTGGCTCAGGGGAAAATGGAAGAGAGACGTCGTGATGGAAAGGTATCCGGATGCCGGAAGCGGCTTCATCATGGTCCCCGCTTTCAATGACCTCTGCGGTTCGAGTTATATCAATGAAGAGGAGCCGCGGCTGATCGGCACCGTCTTCAGGAAAGGCCTGGCCAATATGGATGATTCCGAGATATTCCTTCTGGACGGCACCAATCTGGGCAGGGTGGCGGATAACAGGGTTGCGGTTCAGCGGTCGAAGTAGATGCTCTTCGAACTGACGCTCAGCGGTATTCCCATGACCACCAATGATTCCGGCATCAGGCCGATGTTCCTCGCCGCCACCCCTACCCGGTACATTATCCTGTTGTCGATGTTGTGTATCTGCGCTGTCTTCGCGGCCGAACCGAGGGCGATGCCCAGGTCGAGGAGCCGGAGCATGCAGTTGGGACCCTCGAAATCTCCTTGGGTCCTGGACACTTCGTTGAACGCCCGACAGGACTCGAAGCCGCAGGACGTGCAGTCCAGGCCGATGCCCGGATGTTTCTTGATGCCCACCAGGACCAAGCTCTGAGAGGCCATCAGGTTGTTCCCGTCCCTCTCGAAACCTGGTATGTTCCTGTCCTTGGCTATCCTGAACATCTCATCGACGATCTTTGATATCTCGTCACTTGAGGCCACCTTCACCTCCAGGTAATCCTGGCCTGCGGCCTTGGGTGCGGTCATGGCCGTCGATCTCATCAGTTCCGCTACTATCTCCACTCCGTCCATTTTCTCAACTCCTTCAACCCAATGCTAATCCTTGCCCCATTTCAACGCTACCGAATAACGTTACCTATATCTTAACTATGTCGCAGACCACGAACTGGTCTGCGGGCACGACCTTCACGGTCCTGGATATGCCGGAAAGGTGCTTCTTCGCCTCCTTGAGGGCGATAGCAGGTGTGTTGTTCTCCCGACTCAAATGCGCGAGTATCACGTTCTTCGTCCTATCTGATATCACTGTGGACAACGTGGCAGCGGACTCGATGTTCGACAGGTGCCCGTTCTTGCTGAGGATGCGCTTCTTCAGGTATATGGGGTAGGGGCCGTCCTTCAGCATCTGCACGTCATGGTTCGACTCCAGGACGATGGCATCGCAGTTCTTGAACCTGTTCCGAACCGCTGAGGACATGTGGCCGAGGTCAGTGGCCACCGTCACCTTCTTACGGCCCCTGTTCACCACAAATCCGACGGTCTGGCTTGCGTCATGCGGGACCTCGAAGGGTCTGAGTCTGAATCCGTTTACATCGAAGGGTTCCCCGGGCAGCAGGTCAGGGCTGGCCGCGAGCGAGTATCTTGAGTAAAGCCACGTATCGACGGTCGGCGTACAATACACGTCCGAACCGAACCTATTCCTGAACACCCTTGCGCCCCTCGCGTGGTCCACGTGCTCGTGTGACACGAATACGGCATCAACGTCCTTCGCGTCCACGCCTATCATGTCGAGCCTCCTGGCAATCTCCTTGCACGAAAAGCCGGCGTCGATAAGGAATGATGTCTCGCCGTCCCAGAACGCTATCGAGTTGCCTCCGCTGCCGCTGCCGAGCACGCAGAACTCGAAGGACATCAGGCCCCCAGCTTGGAGACTATCTCCTTGGCCACGTCCAAGGTTCCCGAGTCGCCGCCCATGTCGTAGGTCCGCACCTTCGCTTCCCTCACTACCTCGGCGACGGAATTTAGAATCCTGGCAGCCATCTCCTCCTCCCCCAGCCATTCCACCATCAGCCTGGAAGCGAGAATCATCGCTATGGGATTGAC
>LSSH01000002.1 GCA_001595885.1 Candidatus Proteinoplasmatales archaeon SG8-5
CGTCGTGCTCGCCCTTCCTGTAATGGGCGTAGCCCTCTGCGAACAGTATCCGGCCGTGCTCGGCGGTCCCGGGTTCGGCGTATTCCTTCGACCCGGCCAGTACCTCCAGCGATTTTGCATATTCGCCCTTCCTCTCGTGCGCCGCACCGACCTTCCGAAGATACCTGGCCACGGCGGCTTCGTCCCTCGCGGCCTCCTTCGCCTCCAGCAGGTTCCGGATGGCCCCGTCGTACTCGCCCGTCAATAACCGCAGGTCGGCCAGCTTCTCCAGGACCGTCTCCCTGTCCCCCACGGTCTCCAGGGCGCTCCCGTAGTACCGCACGGCCTCGTCGTTGGCGTATTTGGCGGCGGCTATGTCGCCTGCCTTCACCAGGTACGGGCCGGCCTTCGGGTCCCCGGCCTCGCGGTAGTGATGGGCCAGCTCGTTCACGACCTCGTCCGGATCGTGCAGTTCGGCCAACGTATCGGCAATCATGATGTGATATTCCCGCCTGACGTACCTCTCCTGGAAGGGATGGACCAGCCTGTGGGACATCTCGATAGCGCTCAGGTCCTTCAGGAGCTTCATGCGGTCCAGGTCGAGCACCTTCCCGACCACCTCCCACCTGAACTCCTCGCCCATCACGCTTGCGCATTCCAGTATCTCGCGCTGCTCCCCCAACAGCCTGTCCAGCCGGCGTTTCACGACGTCGTGCACCTTGGAGGGGATGTTCAGCTTCCCGGTGTCCGTGACCAGGGCCCACGTGCCCCCGCCGTCCTGCCCGAGCGTCCTCTCCTCCACCAGGAGCTTCAGCAGCTCCAGGACGAAGAACGGCGTGCCGCCGGTCTCCGTGTAAATCCTGTCGTAGAAGGTGTCATCGAAGGCCACGTTCCCGAGCGCGGAGCCTATTATCCTGCCGGTGTCCCCGGGCCCGAGCCGCGTTATCTCCATCCTTTCCAGCAGGTCCTCGCGGCTCATGTTCTGCATCGTTGCCTCAAGCTGGTGCGCCCTGCCGTCGTGAGCCCGGAGCAGGTCCTCGGGGCGATATGTACCGAGTATGAGCACACCGTGCCTCCTGGTGTTGCGTGCGAGATAGTGCACCAGGTTCAGCGTGGTGGCGTCCGCCCACTGCAGGTCGTCCAGGAAGAGCACCACAGGCGTCTCCTGCGATGCCCTCTGAAGGCCGAGGAGGACGTTGTCGAACAGGTTCTCCTGCATTATCTTGGGGTCGTCCACGAGGTATCTGCCGTCGTACTTGCCCGAGTCCACGAACCGGGAGACCTCAGCCTGGGCTTCCCTCGCCGAGGAGGTATCCCCCGACCAGTCGTCGAGCGAGCTGCCTATCCTCTTCAGGGCCTTGTCCATGTCCTCTATCAATATCTCGCTCTTCGTTCCCCTGATGACCGCGGCGAGGGTCAACACCCCGGAGGTCTGCAATAATATCGTGTATTCCCCGTATCCGAGGGTGTTCAGCCTCGCGCCGCTCTTCCCGTCCAGCATTTTCAGGGTATCCTTCACGAAGTTCCCTACCGCCTGGAGCATTCCCGCGAATATGTCGGGGTCGAGGGCGGTCCCTCCCCTCTCGGCCTGGGCGATGAGCATTCCCGCCTCGTTCAGCAGATAGGCGGAGACCACGTACGGCGGCGGGTCGCCGGATACCAGGTGGAGCAGCCCGGCCTCCCTGAGCGCGGTCTTGAACGGCATCAGCGGTTCCAGGCTTTCGGCCAGGCACCAGCCCCTGACGACCCGTGCCCCTTCGGCCTCCGCGTGCCCGATGAGCTCGCCGACGAGCCTGGTCTTGCCTATGCCCGCCTCTCCCGCCAGGAAGATGACCGAGCCGTTTCCCGCAACGGCGTTGTCCAGGGCGCTCTTCAGGGCGCCGAGCTCCTCCTCCCGGCCGATGAGCTCCGGTTGGTGAATGGCTGACTCGTCCATATATCGGTGAAAAGATACGAGATTGTAAAAGGATTTGGGTCGTTCTACCCAAAACGTGTGCCGCAAGCTGACTCCCGCAGGGCGCTCGACGGCCTTCTCCATCATGGCGGGGTTCACAGAGCCCGGCAGTGTCCTCGAAGAATATGCGATCTTGTAATGTGATGTTGGACATTCAAGGGCTTGGGATCCGGTGATCCATGGTTCTTCCGAGCGGTCAGTGTGGATACGATTGTGATGTTGATGTCGAGGACGTTGTTGGCCCGGTTTTCGTCAGTAGGGAGGAGCGTGGTGATGCGGATGATGTATTCGCCTGCTGCCGCGAAGGTGTAGTTCCAATCGAGCTGCTGGCATTCGCCCTGCTGCATTGTCCCCGAGGTCTGTGCGACCTCCGGGCCGTGGACCGGGACCTCCGCGTAAGCCTTCACGGTCAGCAGGATGTCGTCTATGAACCATCCGTTGTTCGTGTCATATTTCTCGTCGGAGTTGAACCTGAACCTGAACCTGAAATCGTCGCATCCCGCGTATTCCGAGAGGTTCAGCCCGTACCAGGTGAACTCCACGGGGCCGTAGCCGTCAAAGCTGGCGACCGTGGTCCATAGGCGACCGTCGTAGAGGTCGACGGTGCAGAATCCGGACAGGGGCAGCGTGGTGTACCTGTGGTGGAACGTCAGATTGGCCCCCTCGACTTCGGACAGGTCGAAGGGTCTGGAGACCAGCAGCTGGGTGGTGTTGGCCGAATAAGCGTTGCCCGAGCCGCACCACCAGGCGCTCGAACCCGACCGGCCCTCGCCTTCCCTCAGTTGCCAGGTGTCGGGCGAATAGCAGCCGTCCAGGTCGATTATGCTCCAGGCGTTCCCGCCCGACTCCGCGTTGTCAACGAAGACGGGCATGTAAATGAGAGGCCCCCGTTCCAGGACCTCCATGGATACGTCGAGGTCCGAAATGTTCTCCGTGCCGTGGTTCCGGACCGTCGAGTTGACGGTGTGATTCCCCAATGCATAGGTGCCGCCGTCCGCATGCGAGTCTATTGACCCGACGCCGACATCAGACCGGCACCCGACCTCGACGCGTATCGTGTATTCCCGTTCGGAGCTATCCATGTTCCCCTCTCCCGCCGTGACCCGGATGTGAACGTCGGAGCATCCGCTGGGCGCAACTGGTCCCGCGTAAATGGAGACGGCCACGTTCGCGGATTCTCCGGGAACCAGGGACAACGATGAGGGTTGGGAACCGATCTCGAATCCCAGCGGACACGAGCCCCCTGTTATGTCAAAGGTCCTTTCGGCCTCGCCTTCATTGGTGACGGTCGCGTTCAGTGTTCTCATTTCCGACCTGTTCATCTGGATGCGGTCGGTCCCGACTGACACCGAGAACCGGTCCTCCAACACCTGGTACGGGTCGTCCGATATATCCATCAGATACAATGCCGCCGGGAGATTGTCCTGGCAGACCGGGAGGACCTTGTCCGGCCTCGGATGGAAGATGTCGTAAGGCATGCTGACCGCCGGGTCCTGCTGGATGGTGAAATCCTTCAGCGAGGGATAGAGTTCCACGCAGAACGAGAAGGTCCCGTGCACACCGTAATGCCAATCGTCCGCCACCCCAGACAGGTAATAGAGCTCGCTCCCCTTCTGAGGGACATATCCCGGATAGGAGGAACCCGCCCTGTTGGTTATCCGTTCGCTCATGCCCCTTCCGACCTGCTCGAACACCAACGCATCGGCTGTGTCGTTGAACGTGTAACCCCAGGGGTACAATATCAGCTGGCTGTAGCTGTGATAGTTGACGGCGAACACGAAATCGTGCACCCCCACAAAATCCCTGATGGCGCTGGTCTCGTTCTCGGAGAAGGGTTCCGTGCCGCGGTAGGTATAGCTATCCGTTACCCTACTGGCACCGACGCCTCCCCACATGTAATCATAGTTACGGTTCAGGTCAACACCGAAGGTCCCGTCCCCGTTGTCGAACCTGTTCTTCCTCCACCCGTACGGCTGGTAGCTGTGGTCGGCAGGGTCGTCACCAGGGCTGTCGAAGACGCGCCCGTCCGGGTTCACAACGGGAACGAACCAAATCTGGCGGTTGTCCACCAGGTCGGTTATCGTCGAGTTGGAGGAATAACCGTCCACAAGAAAGGCCAGCGTGTAGAGGCAGACCTCGGTCGTCATCCACTCCCTGGCGTGATGGCACCCGCTGAAGAACACCTCCGGCTCGTCCTCCTCGATTCCGGGATTGTCCGAGACCTTCATCGCCCATATGTCCCTGCCTTCGAAGGTCACTCCGATGCTCACCAGCTTTGTGATGTTCGGGTATGATGAGGATATCGTTTGCAGGAAACGTACTGTCTCATTGTAACTGTGGTATGTAGTGAAATCGAAAATGTCCGAACCGGTCGGAGGTTCAACGTAAGCGAATTCGCTTGAACCCCTCGAAAAGATATGCGGGACCATCAGGCCGAGGATGATTACGCCTATCAAAACGATCGTCCACCGCATCATATCACCTGACAATGAACTGGCAGTATCCAATGGTACAGTTGGCTTCGTTAGATTTTTTCATTCGTCTTCCAACCTTATATCAAATAGTTTCAACCGATATTAAAAGCTATTGGATTCTACAATGATTATCTCTATATAACTTGAGGAGGCGGCACACTTTGCGGAGCCCTCACCCCAATATCTCCAGCATGAACTGGTAGCGCATCGCGTCCTTGAGGTTGCCTTCCTCGATGGCCTTCTCCATGGCGTCCAGGAGCTCTTTTTCGTTCTGTTTCTTGCTGTTGCTGAGCATATCGTCTCCTTTGTGGTCGCTGAGGCTCTCGCACAGCTGCCGGTCGAGCTGTTTGCAGAGCTTCTCGAATCGGACGCGGTATTCCATTTAATCCTCTCTCTTGATTCTTTACTTGGAGTTCTCCTCGATCCTGCTGATGGATGTGTTGAGCCGGATGAGCTCCCTCATGATCACGGGGACCGCGCATTTGCCTTCGGCTTCGTCGAACCAGGAGCATTCTGTTGTACGGCATTCGATGTTCAGTCCGGCCATTGGGCAGAGCCTGTCCGGCAATGTGCAACCTCCTCTGTATCCTCTGGACCTGTCCTCCACGGATTCGTGCTCCGGGGGAGATCATATCCGGTAAGATATGGGTGTCTGGATTTATATATGTTATTTTGATAAAAATTAGTATGGTAATAAATAGTATTTCTTTGTACGAAAATGTTATTGGAATTCATAATTGGGGGAACATTTATATTCGGAAAACCCTTAACCATTGACTGAGGGCAAAGGGCAAATGGTAGACTTCACCATGAGGGTAATAGCGAAGCCGAGGGACGACTCCGTGAAGGTCGTATCCAGATTGCTCAAGGGCGGCGGCTACGACAACCTCCACTGCGGGGCCTGCGGCAGGGTCATCGGCGCCGGCGTCGACTCCAACAGGCTCAAGGATTTTGTGTTCAAATGCCCGTATTGCGGGCTTTACGTGGTCATGCCGACGTGATGCCGCGGGGGGTTGTATCTTGGCTTGGGCATCGGTCTGGTTGCGGTTCATCATGAGGGCGCATCTGCCCGGGCGAAACGTTTTATGCGTATGCGTCGATGCGGGTTCCAGTGCTCACATGCACGATGAGAATGCACCGGGAGATTCGGACCGGGCCGCAGATTCATCATCCGGGAGGGGAGAGACGAAGGGGGGGATGGATGAAAATGAGATTCGGATGGCCCTTCAGGAAGCCGCAAGGCAGACCATGCTCGAGATACTGGAGGGGGAGGCGCACCTGGTCAACATGCTGTCCGACCTCCCTGAGACCGAATTGATAATCTCCATCATCAAGACGCAGCTGGACCTAGAAAAGGGCACAGACCTCCCGGCCGACCTCAACAAGGAGCAGATCATAAAGGTCTCAAAGGCCATTACCAACAGTCTGGGGCCCGCGATCACAGACGCCTTCAAGGAGATCGTCAAGCAGCCCAAGCTGATGAAGGCCCTGAAGAAGCTTTTCTCCACCCACTCCGAGGACTACGAGGACCTGGACCCTCTGCTGAGCAGGCGGTATGCTGATGTCCTCCTGGACTTTGCCGAGCGCTACATGGAGACGCCGGCCTGGAAGAAGACCCAGGCGGTTCTCATCATCACCGAATCGCTGGTCAAGAACGTCACCGGGGCGGCCAAGCCGAGGCTCTACGCGCGCATGGACATGGACTGGGGCATATACCTGTGGAAGTGCGGCGATTACTCGTGGGCCGGCAACAGGCTCGAGAAGGCGCAGGCCGGTATAACCGCCCTCCTGAAGAAGCACGGCAAGGAGATAACCGACCGGAACGAGATACGCAAGAACAAGGAGCTGCAGGCGAGGGGATTGCTCAGCCTCGGCATACTGTACGGCGACTATCACGAGGACAAGGGCAAGGCTATCGGGTTCTACGAGGAGAGCCTGTCCATCCTCGAAGGCCTGGAGGACACGTACAGGAACAAGAAGATGAGGGCGCGGCTCCTCAACAACCTGGGGGTAACGCACCAGATATTGGCCGACATTGACCCGGAGGAGCGGTCAGACCACCTGAACGAATCGTCAATATGGTATGACGTCGCCCTGAGCACCGCCAGGAGCATCAGGGACCTGACAATGGTCGGCTGGATACTCTTCAACGCCGGCGAGGTCCACGCCATGCTCGGTGACCTGGACAAGGCCGAGGAACACTCCGCGGAATCGCGCCGGATATTCAGCGAGGAGACGCCCAGCGACAGGGGCATGTCAGGGGTCGAGATGCTGGACGCGCTCATACACCTCAGGAAGGGCGACCACGCAAAGGCCCTGGAATGCATTAACAGGAGCATCGAGCTGAGGGAGGAGATAGGAGAGCCCAGGAGGATAGCGGACGCCGTGGACAGCAGGGGCGACATACACCTGGCGGCCGGAGAGAAGTACAAGGCCCTGGAGGATTATAAGCAGGCCAACGCCATCTACAGGAGCATAGACTCCGAGGCCGGCATCAAGAAGACCGAGGCGAAGATGGAGTCGCTGGCATAGGGTGCGCCGGAAGAATGTGGCGACCCGGATTGACACGGGTACTTTTTGAGGCGGTGTTCCGGGATGCATTTCCCGGCGGAGAAGGACGGCGGTCCGCAATGACATTGATACTCCTGAGGATGCCTGTATTGATGCCGGCAATGACCGCGGTGAGGTCCCGTTCACGAGCGGGTTGAATGTCAGGGAAATAGTCTAAATATACGGGTGGGCGTTCATCTGCCGATGGAGAGGTTCTCGGTATCACCCTTCAACAAGGATTATCTGGAAGGCATCCCGATGCCCGAGGAGGTCGTGTTGTACGACTCCACGCTGCGCGACGGGGAGCAGATGCCAGGCGTGTCATTCTCCAGGGCGGAGAAGGAGGAGATCGCGCGGATGCTAGTGGACGTCGGCGTCCGGCAGATCGAGGCGGGTTTCCCGGCCGTGTCGCTGGGGGAGAAGAACTCGGTGCGGAGGATAGCCGGCCTCGGGACGGGGGCCGAGGTGCTCGCGCTGGCGCGGGCCAACAGGGCCGACATCGATTCAGCCGTTGATTGCGGCGTGGACCTTGTCATGATATTCACCGCGTCCTCAGACCTTCACCGCGAGACCAAGTTCGGCATCTCGAGAGAGGAGCAGATGAACCGGGTCACGGTCGCGCTCGAGCATGCGAAGGCGCGGGGAGTAAAATTCAGTTTCAGTACCGAGGACAGCACGCGGACGGACCTTGATTATCTGCTCGAGCTCTCCAAGCTGGCCGAGGACATGGGCGCTTGCAGGGTGGGGCTGGCCGATACCACGGGTTGCATACTGCCCAACGCCCTGGGAGGCCTTGTGGAGAAGGTGGTAGGGCATGTGGGCGTGCCCGTTTCCGTGCACCTGCACAACGATTTCGGGCTCGGGCTGGCCAACGCACTGGCCAGCATCGAGAACGGGGCCACCGCGGTGGCGACGACCGTGAACGGCATTGGGGAGAGGGCCGGCAACGTCGCGCTGGAGCAGATCGCGGTGGCGCTCGAGGTCCTGTCCGGCGTCGGGACCGGCATCGACACGACAAAGTTGAAGAGGCTGTGCGACAGGGTGAGCGAACTGGCCGGGATACCGATCTCTCCGAACAAACCCTGGGTCGGCGGGAACGTATTCAGGCACGAGTCAGGCATACACATCGCCGCCATCGAGGCGGACCCACACACCTACGAGTGCGTGCTGCCAGAGTACGTGGGCGCGAGGAGGCAGTATTTCCTCGGAAAGCACAGCGGCACGTTCTCGGTGATGCTCAAGCTGAAGTCCCTCGACCTGGACGTGCCCGAGGACAAGGTGTTCACCATACTTCAGGCCGTCAAGAAGGCGGCCGAGGAAGGGCAGGTAATCACCGATGACTGGCTGAAACGGAAGGTTGGGGAGATCGGGCTTGATTGAAATCCTTAGAGAGTTCATTGCCACGCCGAGCCATTCGCACGATACCGCCGATTTCGAGGAGCTTGTGGCATCTAAGGTCGGCGAGATAAACGATGTCCGGTTCATGCCGGTGCAGGGCATCGGCCGGAACGTGGTCTCGAGGGTTGTGCACGACGACTCGCTGCCCACCGTCATCATAAGCGGCCACATGGACACTGTTCCGGTCTGCGAGGGCTGGACCAGGGAGCCGCTGCAGGCCACGGTCGAGGGGGATCTGATGTACGGCCTCGGCAGCGCGGACATGAAGTCGGGCCTTGCCCTGGCCGTCAGGGTCTTCAGGACACTCGCCGACCTCGGCACGGTGAACGCCACCTTCCTCGGGACGGTCGATGAAGAGGGCGATTGCACGGGCGCGTTCACGTTCCTCGATAAGGAGCCGGAGGCCGACCTGGCAATCCTCGCCGAGCCCACGAACGCGATGGTCATGATGGGCTGCCGGGGAAGGCTCGTCTATGATATCCTTGTCCGCGGCAGGAGCGCCCACGGCGCACGACCTGATAGGGGCGTGAACGCCATCGACGAGGCGTGCCGCTTCACCCTGGCACTGCAGGACCTGGACTTCGCCGAGCACGATATCCTTGGAAGGGGCTCCGCTTGCGTCCTCTCGATGGAAGGGGGCACCGATACCCTGTCGGTCCCCGAGACCTGCCGGATGAAGCTCGACAGGCATTACGTTCCCGGTGAGACGCCGGAGGGGATCACATCACAATTGCTGGGACTGGCCGGGGGACTCGATAGCAGGGCGGCGTTCGATATCGGCCTTGACCCGCCGAGTTCTGCGGCGCGGTCAAGGCCGAGTTCCTGTACGGCCGCTCGGTAGGCGATTACAACGCGTTCGCCACCCGCATGCCCGCGGTGGTCTACGGCCCGACGGGAGGGAACTGGCACTGCGCGGACGAGTGGGTGAGCCTCTCATCACTGGATGAGTGCCTCGAGGGCTACGAGAGGTTCGCTGCGGCGTTGAAAAACATTTAAGCCGATGTACATGTATATAGATTGACGGAGTTGGCGGCATGGAAAGGATCAAGACCTATATCCAGGGCTTCGACAGCATGATGGGCGGAGGAATACCGGAGAGCCACGTGATTCTGCTTGCGGGCGAACCAGGGACCTTCAAGAGCTCGATAGCGTTCAACTGTGTCTACAACAGCGTCATCAACGATAATAAAGTGGGATGCTACATCACGCTGGAGCAGAGCCGCGAGAGCCTCATCCAGCAGATGACAGAGATGGGCATGACCATGGGCGACGTGGAGGGCAACCTCAGCATCGTGGACCTGGGGCTCATCAGAAAGAACCTGGAGAAGCTGGGCCAGCAATCCTGGATGCAGATATTCAAGACCTACGCGCACAACCTCAAGGAGAACATCAACTACGACATCCTGGTCATCGATTCCATGCCCGTCCTGACGATGCTGGCCGAGTTCGAGAAGCCGAGGAGCGAGCTGTTCCATTTCTTCGAGTGGCTGAGGGAGATGAACGTCACGACCCTCATCCTGTCCGAGATGAAGTCCGGCTCTGACGAGTACGCCGAGCACGGTGAGGACTTCCTGTCCGACGGCATCATCCACCTGAAGATGGAGAAGGTCTCCGACGTCAACATTCAACGACGGATTCGGGCCGTCAAGATGCGCTCAACCGCCCACAGCCCGGACTTCTTCACCCTCCTCTTCG
>LSSH01000003.1 GCA_001595885.1 Candidatus Proteinoplasmatales archaeon SG8-5
CAGGCCTTGGGTTGTCGGGCTTTGCGATCCTGGTCTGTATGTTCACGGTAATGAACCGCACAACTATTCCCCCGAAGTCCTGAGGCTTCGAGCTGCTCAGCCTATATCTGCACGTTGTGCGGCGACCATCTTGGTTTGCCGCTTTGAGACTAATTGCAGGACCTGGAAAACAATGCGTTCGGCTTGGTGGCGCAGTAAAACTGGCCTCGAATACCCTTTTATATCCAATGGGAATACCCAGCTTGATTCAGGATGTTTCTTGAGTTCGTTTTGATCATCGTAGGCCTCATCATCCTCTGGAAGGGCAGCGACCTTACAGTTGACGCCGCCAAGAGGCTTGCCAAGAAGTTCAACATCTCCCACGCCGTTCTGGGCCTTACGCTGGTCTCGATAGGGACGTCCCTGCCCGAGATCTTCACGAACGTGTACGTTGGCCTGAGGGTATATTCGGGGGCGGAGGTCGACGGCATCGCGGTCGGCGTCATCCTGGGCAGCCAGATAACCCAGATCACCCTGATATTGGGAACCGCGGCCCTCATAGGCACGATGTTCGCCAGGAGGCACACCTTTCGCAGGGAGGTGCCCATGCTCTTCATCGCCCTCGGCGGGCTGTGGCTTTCCGCTCTGGATGGTCATGTCTATCCCTATGAGGCATTCGTCCTCATCGTCATATACTTCGGCTACCTCTATTATTTGAACAGGTATCATCAGGTCGCCAACAACATCAAGCTGGAAATCAAAGAAAAGAAGCGGAAGCACATCAACGCGCCCAAGCAGCTGGCCCTGGCAGTCCTCGGCCTCGCCCTCCTCATCATAGGCGGAAAGCTTGTCGTGGACAACGCAGAGTTGGTCGCCCAGCAGTTCAGGGTCTCCCAATCGCTCATCGCCATCGTCATCATCGGTCCCGGCGCCGCACTTCCCGAGCTGACCGTGGCCATCTCCGGCATGAGGAAGAAGGCCTCCGGCATCTCCCTCGGCGCCCTGCTCGGCTCCAACATCACCGACCCGATGTTCTCGTTCGGGGTTGGGGCCATCATCGCCGGCTATGAGTTTGAAGAGGCGCTGCTGTGGTTCGACATGCCCTTCTGGCTGATGGCCACGTGCATCGCCGTCCTATTCATCTGGACCGGCCGACGCATAGGCCGCAAGAACAAGAAGGAAGGCCTGACCCTCGTTGGCCTCTTCGCCCTGTTCGTCATCCTGAAACTGTGGCTGTTCCTGTGATTCACGGCCCTGCTCGGGTTTCGTTTATTCACGGTTTCAAGCGGGATTGCGGCATAATTCTCAGAAAATTATTAAGCCAGGCTTCTCCATGTTGGGGCAATGGAGACCGAGCTCATCGCACCCTGCGGAATGAACTGCAACGTCTGCAGTGCCTATCTGGCATTTTCCCGGGACCTGCCCAAACGCAAGGGCAACGTCAAGTGCAAGGGCTGCCGCCCGCGCAATAAACAATGCGCCTTTGTGAAGAAGCGGTGCGGCGACAGGCTGATGAAGGCCGAGGTTCACTATTGCTATGAATGCGATGATTTTCCCTGCGAGCACGTTCGAAAGATCAGTGCAAAGTACGAGAAGAGGTGGGGAGTCAGCTTCATCGAGAATCTGAAGTACATACAGGAGCACGGCGAGAAGAGGTTCCTTGCCAAAGAAAGGCGGAAGTGGAAGTGCGAGGTATGCGGTGGGACCGTCTGTATTCACAATAAGAAATGCTATGACCACGAGCACGTTGAGACTTGGAAGTAATGAACCATGTAGGGGGTGAAAGCCTTTGGCAAAAACCGGAAAGAGGAAAGGAATGAGCACTGGCCAGTCGGATTCCCTGCTGCTCTTGACGGCGGCGATCTGGGGTTTTGCCTTCGTTGCCCAGCGAATGGGCATGGACCACATGGGCGCCTTTGGGTTCAACGGCATTCGGTTCCTCTTGGGGGCGTTAGCACTTCTGCCGTTCATACTATTCATGTCAAGAAAGAAGGACGGCCGCGAGGTCCTGATGCCCCCCGGGAAGCTCTTCATCTGGGGCGGTATCGCCGCCGGGGCCCTCGTCTTCCTGGGAGCGTCCTTCCAGCAGGTCGGCCTGATCTACACTACCGCGGGCAACGCGGGTTTCATCACCGGGCTGTACATGGTCATCGTACCTGTCATGGGGCTGGCCATAGGTCAGAGGACCTCGAAAGGCACGGTCTTGGGCGTGATCCTTGCGGTGATCGGTCTTTATTTCCTCAGTGTCACCGAGAACCTCACGATGTCCTGGGGCGACGCCCTGGTGCTGATCGGCGCCTTCTTCTGGGCTGCCCAGATCATAGTCATCGGAAAGCTCTCGCCGTTGGTGGACACGCTCCGGCTGGCCTTTGCGGAATTCCTCATCTGCGCCCTCCTGAGCCTGGGTGTGGCCTTCGCATTCGAATCCACAACCTGGGAAGGGATATCCGGGGCGGCGATCCCGCTTATCTACGGAGGCCTGGCCTCCGTCGGGATAGCATATACGATCCAGGTCTTCGTGCAAAAGAGGGCACACCCTTCCCACGCCAGCATCATCATGGGCCTGGAGGCGGTCTTCGCGGTGTTGGGCGGCTGGTTGTTCCTCGGCGAGGTTTTATCATTCAAAGCCTTCATCGGGTGCAGCCTCATGCTGGCAGGCATGCTGGTATCCCAGCTCTGGATAGTCAAGGAGCCAAAGGAAAGGAAATAAGTAATCGGTACTCATCTTTCCCCCGATAATATGAAGGGTAACATACCGGAGGAGATGCTCGCGGCGGTCCTGGACGCTCTGCCTGCGGAGCTGACGCTGACCGATGAGAATGACAAGATCATAGCCTGGACCGAACCGACTAAGATATTCCAAAGGCCGGACGAAATCCTGGGGACCGATGTCCTCGATTGCCACTCGGAGAGGAGCCGGGACCGTGTGCGGCAGCTCCTTGCCGACCTGAGGTCCGGCAAGACGGACATGGAATCGATGGTGGTGCCCAACAAGGATGAGAGGACGGGGGAGCCCATCAAGGTGCGCATCGACTACATCGCGGTGAGGGCGGCCGAGGGCGAGTATCTCGGGTGCCTGGAAGTGTGCAGGCTGGTCGAAGGGTAGTTATCTTGAGTGATTCTGATGTGTGATTATCCTCATCCGGGACGGGGCATGTAAGAGGACTAGGTCCCCTTCAGTTCCTCCTCCAACATGTCCATCATGACCTTGTTTCCCAGTCCCTTGAAATACTCCAGGGCGGCTTCGAAACGCTCCCTTGCCTTCGGCCCGTCGCCCTTCGCCTTCCACAGCCTGCCTTCCTCCAGGTCGAGGTGAGCTATCTCGTGCCTGTCCCCGCTGGCCTCGGATATGCCCCTGGCGTGGTTGAATCTCTCCAGGGCCTCGTCCCATTCCTCCCGCTCCCTGAGCACCAGGCCCATCGCCTTGTTGCTGATGGCCTCCTCAGCCTTGGACTTCAGGTCATCCGACATTTCAAGGGCCTTCTCGGCATTGGATCGCGCCAATTCGACGTCCCCTTTCCGGAGATGTGACTCGACCACCCCGAGGTAATTATGGATGGCGGGGCGCTTCTCCCCTATCTCGAGGGCCGTGGCCAGTCCCTGCTCGAAGTACTCCAGTGCCTGGTCTACATCCCCCTTTAACGAGTATATGCTGGCCATGTTATTGAGGGCCCCGCTCATGCCCGGTTTGTCCCCCACCTGCCGGTAGATGTCCAAGCTTCGTTTCACATATACCTCCGCCTCGTCGAGATTTCCCCTCAGATGATATATCGCTCCGATGTTGCAGGTGCCCACGGCGGTCCCCCGCTTGTCACCTATCTTCTCTCTGATCTCAAGGCTCTCGTGATAGTACTTCAGCGCCTCGTCGAAATTGCTGACGACAAGGTATATCGTCCCGATGTTGCCGATGGACACGGCCATGTTGGCGATGTCCCCGGTTATCCTGAACAGTTCCATGCTCTTGTTCCAGTTCTCCAGGGCCTTGTCGATCTTCCCGGTATTAAACGAGATCAGGCCGATGTTGTTGAGCGACCTCGAGAGCCCTATCTTGTCGTTCAACTCCTCCCTCAGCTCGACGGCCTTTTCAAGATGTACGAATGCATCGTCCATCTGCCCCCTGTGCCACAGCATGGTTCCGAGGGAGTGATTGGCCATGGCGATCTCCGTCTTGTCATCGAACGACTCTGCGATCCTGAGGCTCTCCCTCAAGACCTCTTCGGAATTCTGGAAATCCCCCTGCCTCATGTAAGCAAAGCCCTGAGTGGATAGTATCCTGGACTTCACTATGGTCTCATCGCCCTCAAGGAGTTCGAGGGCCCTGTTGCACTCCTCTAGGTTCTTCTCGTAGTCGCCCTTCTTCTCGTATATGATGGCCAGCTTCCTCTGGACGTCGGCCTTCTTCCTCTTGTCCGATTGCTTGTCCATAGCCTTCTGATATTCTTCGATCCCCGGCTCGAAATCTCCTATGAGGGTGTGAAGGTCGCCGAGTCTCTCGAACAGCTCTGCTTCCCTCTCGGCCCTGTCTTCCAGCTTCAGGTTCGGAAGTCTTTCCAGGGCCTTGTCGAAGAAGTCGATCGCCTGCTCGGTGGCAAACGTGTTCTCGGCCATATCTCCGGCCTGGCAGCAGTAATCGTAGGCCTTCTGGTGTTCGTTAGACAGAGAGAAATGTTTAGCCAGGTCGAACAAAACCTCGTCGAGCCTGTTTGCATAGGTGCTTTCGTAGTACTCTCCCAGGTTCCTGTGGTGTGCGGACCTCCATCGCTCCCCTATCCCGCCATAGATCACCTCTTGGAATATGGCATGACTGAATTCGGAGTTCCCGTTGTTGGCTACCACAATGCCCGTGCCCTGGAGTTCCCCCAGGGCTGCCGACGGGTCCTTCAGCGAGTCGATGGACAAGGCCACCTCACTGGCGAACACGCGGCCTATGCACGATGAATACTCCGCCATGGCCATGACGTCGGGCGTAAGCGTCCCCAACCTCCGGTGCACGACATCCTCCACTGTCGCCGGGATCGTATAATCCTCGCTGACCAGTTGATACCCCCCGTCGGCTTTGACGATGATTTCCTCATCGTGCATGTGTCTGAGCATCTCTATTATGAAGAAGGGATTTCCCTCGCACTGCTCGGCCAGTTGTCCGATGAAGGCCTGCGGGAACTCATTATTAACGAACATCCCGTTCACCAAGGATGATACATCATCCCGGCCCATCTGCCCCAGGATTACCTCCGTTGAAACGCCCTCTTCGTCCATTCGCTCTATCGCTTCCTGGAGGATATCGCTTTCCTTGGGCCTCAATGTGCACACCAACAGTATCTTCTCTTTCCTGACATTCCTCGCCAGAAAATTAAGCACGAACAATGAGGAGGCATCGGCCCAATGAAGGTCCTCGAGTATGAGGACCAGGGGCTTTTCCCTTGTGATCCCAACGACCAGCTCCAGGACCTGGTTGGCAATCCTCAATCGCTCCTCCTCCAACTTGACGCCTTCCATGTCCCTTCGGACAAGGAACCTTGCGTCGAAAAGCTGCGAGATCGCATCACGGATCGCTGCGGTATCATCGACATCGGCTGACCCGGGTTCGAGCACTCCTTTGTCTTTCTCTTCGATTGCACGGACAGTCTCCTTCACCATTTTCCTCATATCCGGGTGCTCGGCACCCCTGAACACGGCCGTCAGGAACAGGTGCGGTCCATGTTCCATCAGTATCTTCATATCACCGTATTCGAGCCTTCCCAGACCAGCCTTACCGTCTCCGGAGGAATCGAATGAGTCCCTCACGAAATCCTGAACGGCCGAAAGCATGCCCGCGAAGATATCGGCATCCATACCCTCCTCCCCGTCCAGAGAAGCTTTGGCCATGAGTTTTCCTTCCCGGTCAACCGCAAATATCTCGGTAAATGAGACATATTCCTGGTCGAGGAACAGCGGCTTGTCTATTCGCTCTTCGAGGCAATCAGAGAAAATGAGGAACGGCTGGAGGGTATCCATGGCGGCCGCGCCCGATAGTATCAGGGATTCCTTATCTGGAATTATTGATTTGAATTCCTCTATCAACCTTGTCTTACCGATTCCTGCCTCCCCGGATATCAGTACCGTGCCGCCCTTTCCTGTGACCGCGTCATTGAGCTTGTCACGCAATTGCTCCAGTTCCCTGGCCCGACCGATAAGTTGTTGGTATGCAAAGTCTTCCATCGTGAAGCTCCCCCTCGTGTGTGTTTGATTGGTAATGGGATTTCCATGATAATTAATTATCGCACTGGGGGCATGGAGCAAGCCTTTTAAGTCTCAATTCCTTACTCCCAGATGTAAATTGGTGATATCATGGAAGGTAACGCTCAGCCGGCCCCGCAGCCGGCTTCCCAGCCCGCGCAGACTACATACGCGCCACCGCCCCCTCCGCCCCAGAGCGGTACGAACACGGCATTGATCATCGCCGTGGCGGTGATAGTGGTCGTGGTTGTGGTCCTTGCAGCGCTGGTATTCGTGTTCTTGCTCGATACGGTGCAGAACGGCAACGGCCTTTACACTGAGGAGGTGGACGAGCATTATGCTGCCATCCCGGGCTTGGAGCTCGAGGTGATGACGGTCAACGGTGACATTGACATCGTCACTTATGACGGTGACCAGATACTTCTGGAGGGCATTAAACGGGCAGACCGCTCACAGGATCTGGACCTGATGGAACTTGTCGTGACCCAGAACGGTGACAGCCTTGAGCTGAAGGTCGAGCACACCGAGGACCTTTCTAACCTCATCGGCGACAGCTTCGACCTCAGCCTCAGGGTGCCCGAATACATCATTTTGGAGAAGGTGAGGGCAGTCAACGGCGATATCCATGTCCAGAGCACCGATGAGGTCGTGGAGGTCGAGACCACCAACGGGGCCATCCGCGTGGACATGCGGTCAATAGGCAGCAACCTCAACATAGACTCGACGAACGGGCAGGTGGATGTGTTCATTGACCCCGACCTGGAAGTGACCATAGACATCTCGACCGTTAACGGCGTCATCTCGTTCAGCGGGATCAGCCTGGACCTTTCGGACGACACTGACCACTACGTCCGCGGCGACCTCAACGCCGGCGGCTACGAGATATACGTGGAAACGACGAACGGGAACGTGAACGTTCACCAGCTCTAGCGCTCCGCCATATCGATGGCCCCTGCCGGGCACGTCTTGACGCACACCCCGCAGCCGAAGCACTTGCCGCGATCAAAGACCAGCTTTCCGTCGGATAGTGTTCTCGCGTTGAACTGGCACCTGTCAACGCACGTTCCGCAGTTCTGGCATTTGTCGATGTCGTGGGTTGATATGTACCTGGATTCGAAGATGCGGTCCTCGTACCCGACCTTTGCCGCGACCCCGAGTAATTCGCAGCAGCACGTGCAGCAGGAGCAGACTATGTTCGGCTCCTCGTTGCCCTTGAACGTATAGACCACGTGAACAAGACCTGCGTCATAGGTCTCGCGCATGGCCTCCAGTGCCTCCTCGACAGTGATGGACCTCTCGCCCATCTCCTCGATGCCCTTCCTGGCATACTCGTCGATGCCGAAACAGCCGTTCATCGGGGGCATGCAGGCATCGTCCCCCCTGTCCTTCCTGCAGCCGCACTCGCCCTGGGATATGACCTTGGCGTTCCTGAGCACTTGCTCCAGCTCCGAAAAATCCAGAATCCTGTGCTTGCCCTCGATGGTCACGTTTACCGGGATGGTTACACCGACGGTGCCGTCGTAAGCCTCCTCCTGAGATGATTCATCCGGCATGATATTGAAAGGGACTGGGTGTATTTAACTGTGCTGTGAAGGCTCTCGGCACGCCTCCAGCTTCTTTCTGACCTCATCCATGTCCATCTCGTCGGCCAGCTGCCTGAACCACTCGCCCGCGGTCTCGAACGCGGCCTTCAGCTCCACGGGGTCCTTGATGTATATCAGGGGCTCTAACCTTTTCACGACCTCCCCGGGCAGGTCATAATGGACGTACCTTGTGTGGTAATTATAACGCTGGGGACAATGCTTCATCCGCAACAGCTCGACGAGGGGCCTGAAAGTGTACCCGAGGTAGAAGGGCATGGCCTCGATGACGTTGCCGCGGTTCAGCTCCTTCAGGGTGAGTATCTGGAACATCTCGAAGATGGTCTTGAGCTCTTCCAGCCTCTTCCCGATGGCCTCGGCGACCTTCTCAGGGTCGTACGTCGAGCCCTTGAACGCCCCGTCCTTGTCGAAGTGGACGACCGGCGTGCCGTGTATCTCGAAGGGCCACAGGTCTTCATCATCGGATTTCCTCATGATGCAGAGGTCCACCAGCAGGAACTCGCTGGCATCCCGTAGCCTGTAAAAGCACTGGGGGGAGCCGTGCCAGGTGGGCTCGGGCAGCCTGTATCTGAGGGCGATGCCGGAGAGTGATTCCAGCACCTCGTCGACCTTGTCGAACGCCTCCTCCACCCTGTCGTCCTCGACCATCAGGCCCAGGTCGATGTCGGACCATTCGTCCACCCTGTCGAAGCCCAATGCCCCGCCCTCGAACAGGGCCCTTGCATAATCCAGGGGCTCCAGGGCCTCGATCAAGGCGTTCATTACGTGCTCACGTGATATCCCGCTCATGCAATACCCCAATAGGTTTACACGGATATCTCTTTGTTCCCGTTAAGCGTTTCGAACGGTCGTCTAAGTTGGAGGTAGGCTCCGTTTGGTCAATGGCCTGCCCGTTTGAGATATCCCTCGCCGACACTCAACAGCCTAGCGGAGAGCTCAATGTC
>LSSH01000004.1 GCA_001595885.1 Candidatus Proteinoplasmatales archaeon SG8-5
AAACGTTCGACCAGATAATTGCCATCGACCCCGAGGACACGATCGCATACCTTACAAAAGGCGCGGCCCTCTTCAAATCGGGCCAGATAGATCCGGCGGTAGAGGCCCTGAACAACGTCGTCAAGCGGGACCCGGAAGATGCCGCAGCCTGGTATTATAAGTCATGCGCCGAGGCCAAGAAGGGCAATCTGAAGCCGGTCGTCCCCTTCCTCACCAGGGCCATTGACATGGAGGAGGACTTCAGGGAGAGAGCGAAGACCGACGAGTGCTTCGCTCCGGTTAAGGACACTCCCGAGTTCAAGGCCTTGTTCGAATGAGGGGGAGGTAAGTTGAAGCGCGTTTGGGTGGAGAAATATCGGCCGAAGACTCTTGATGAGGTCGTGGGTCACAAGGAGATTGTCTCGCGGCTCAAGGCCTATGTCGGATCTGGTAACATGCCGCACCTGATGTTCGCCGGGCCCGCCGGTACGGGAAAGACGACATGCGCCATTGCCCTGGCCCGCGAGATGTTCGGGGAGCACTGGCAGAACAACTTCCACGAGCTGAACGCGTCCGACGAGAGGGGCATCGACGTCGTGCGCAACACCATCAAGAACTTTGCCAGGACCGCACCCCTGGGCGAGGGTGAGTTCAAGATAATCTTCCTGGACGAGGCGGACGCCCTAACCTCGGACGCGCAGGCGGCCCTCAGGCGCACCATGGAGAAGTACACGAACACCTGCAGGTTCATCCTATCGTGCAACTTCTCCTCGAAGATCATAGATCCCATCCAGTCCAGGTGCGCGGTCTTCCGTTTCAGGCCCCTGAATCGCGAGGAGGTGATGGAGTACATCGGCCGGATAGCCAAGGCGGAGGAGATCGACATCACCGATGACGGGCACGAGGCGCTCCTTTATGTCGCGAGGGGCGACCTGAGGAAAGCCGTGAACGTGTTCCAGGTCTCGGCCGCGCTGGGCGAAAAGGTAGACTCGGAGATAGTCTACAAGACCAGTGCCACCGGACGACCAGAGAACATATCGGAGATGATGCAGCTTGCATTGAGCGGCAAGTTCCTTGAGGCCAGGGAGAAGCTCGACGAGCTGCTAATCGAGTTCGGGCTGTCTGGAGAGGACGTCATCAGGCAGATGCACAGGGCGATATTCGACCTGGAGGTGTCCGAGGAGGGGAAGGTCCGGCTGATCGAGACAATAGGCGAGATAGAGTTCAGGCTCATCGAGGGGAGCAACAGCCGTATCCAGTTGGAGTCACTTCTGGCGAACTTAGCGATAATCGGTAAACAACTGGTTAGGTAATACTTATAATTATTATATCTATATACTATACAAAGTTTTATAAAGGAGTATTTTCTCTCGGCCTTGCGCCCAAAGGGCTTTATAAAAAGAAAAAGAGGTGTAAAAATGACAGATGAATACGAGCCAAAGGCAAACGTTGAGTTCGAAACGATAAAGCACGAGAGAGTGAATTTTGGAAGGAACAACTTCCTCGAAGTCGCAAGGAAGAAGGCGATCACAACAGACGGTGTTAACGAGTTCATCTCCGTGTCCAGGGGTTACTTCCTCCCGGACGGTAGTGCCCGGTTCAAGAAGTCTCTGACCATTCCGGATGACGCCGATATCAAGAACTTCGTGGCGGAGAACATCAAGAACCTATGAACAACGGATCTCGAATTCCTTTCGGGTATATGGTGAAGCATGCCAGACGATAAAGGTGATGACTGGCTTAACCTGCATTCGTTCATTATCCTTTGCATAGCAATGGCTGTGGTCGTTGCAGGAACTGCCATCGGATACATCATCCTCGCGGATATCCATCAAGGGTCCTCGGACCTGGTCTACAGGGCGGGCTCGGGAGACCAGGTTGAAGTGGATTACGTGGGTACATTCGAGGACGGGACCGTCTTCGACACGTCCATTCCCGAGGTTGCCAAGAACAACGCCCTGTACCCGAAAAGCCTTTCTTACGAGGAAAAGACCAACTACGTGCCGCTGTCCTTCAAAGTGGGTGACGGGCAGATGATAGCCGGTTTCGAGGCCGGGGTCATAGGCATGGCCACGAATGAGACGAAGGTCCTGACGATCCCCCCCGAGGAGGGTTACGGGTATTCCAACCCGAACCTGATAGAGACGAAGAGCCTGACGATGACCTTCCCGGTCTACGAGTGGACCACCAACACGACCACCTTCGAGCAAGAATATTATGTTCCAGCGGAGATAGGGACCACCATCAAACACGCAGACTACGGCTGGAATTCGACGGTATCTTACATAGACCCCATAAGCGACCTAGTGCTCCTGAAGAACGAGCCGAATCCCTACGAGACCATCTATGTATTCAACGACTGGCCCTCGCGAGTGATATCAATAGACACCAGCGCGGATTCCGGCAGCGGCGAGATAAAGGTCAGGCATCTGCTGACAGAGGCCGATGCCAATAACATCATGTCCTCCGACAGCAACGGGAACAAGTTCATCGTCATCGACGTGGACACGAGCAAGAACACGTATACGATAGACTACAATCGAGAGGTCGTCGGAAAGACCCTGACCTTCAAGGTGACGGTCGTGAAGATAATCCCGACCTCCCAAAATCCGTAACAGTGGCACCACATAAATTATAATTTGGTATGTTTTTTCGGGAAGCCCTGAACATATAAACTATATTTTCCGCGATTATTAAATATAATGTATTGGCACATATATGTACTGGTATATGCGTTAATTTTATATACCGTTACGAATATGTTGACTTACGCGTGTAAGTTAAGAGTAGCACGGTTTGGGCGGCTATGCTATTCTGACTCGGTAGGTCGGAGTTGGAAATAGTGACCAGTAGTTACCTCAAGGCCATGCAGCTCTCCAAACAGCTCGAGGAGAAGGCCAAGGAGGAAAAGAAGACAAGGCACCTGGCCGAGGAGGAGCTGCAGAGAGTCGAGGAAGCCATCAAGTCAGCCGAGGCTTCAGATATCGAAACAGCCAATGCCAATAAGTTCTTTACCGAGGCCCATACTGCTTTTGAGGAGAAGAATTACAAGGACGCCTTATCGCTTGTCACCCAGGCCAATGAACAGATAAAGAAGGACTTCAGGGAAGGCATACAGTCCATCCTAAACTCCGCGAACGAGCTCATGGAAATGAGCTTGGCCATAGATGCCGATAACTCCGGGGGGAAAGCCCTCATGGAAGAGGCCAGGAAATCCATGAACGAGGAGGATTTCGAGAAGGCCATCACTTTTGCCAAGCAAGGCTGGGAGGTCTTCGAGAAGATTGCCCAGGAACACCTTTCCGAGTCATTTTCCAACGCCCAATCGATGATAGTGCTTGCACGGAACAGCGGCGAGGACGTCACCAACAGCGAGGCCCTCCTGGAGGATGCTAGGAAGGCCATCGAGGCCCAGGAGTACGGAGTCGCATCGTCGAGGCTGAAGGAATGCCTTGAATCGGTGGGTTCCGGCCTATCAACCCAGATCGACGAGCTCCTGGATGAGGCAAAGGGATATCAGATAACGGCAAGGGAGATGGGCGCCGACGTGGCCAGGATCGAGGAGCTGGTCCAGAGGACCGAGGAAGAGATCGGCAAGGAGAACATGGAGGCGGCGCTCAGCTCGGCCAGGCTGTCGAAGTCCGAGGCAGAGAAGACCCTGAACAGGGGTATCGGGGATTTCATCGAGGTTCAGAAGAAGGCCTTGCTCGAAGCCGAGCATCTGGACGCCGACCTCAGCAAGGCGACTGACCTTCTCAGCAGGGCCAGTGCGGCGTTGAAGAGCGGGGAGTATTCAGAGGCCATCAGCGCTGTGAAGGAATCGGGGACAGAGATCCAGAATGCGCAGTTCCAAAAAGTGCTGGAATCGATATCGCAATCACGTTCAAAGTTCGTAGCGGCAAACAAGGTCGGGGCGGACCTCACCGAAGCCATGGAATACCTGAACAATGCCAGGGAAGCCCTGAAGGAGGGTAACTACCTCGAGGCATTGGAGCTGGCGGTCAAGGGGGATAACGTCGTCGACGATATCGTCAGGGAGTTCGAATCCATAGAGAACACCATCGCCGAGCTAGAGGACCAGATCAACGTCGGCAAGGAGAGGGGCATCGACTTGTCGGCAGCGGAGGAATCCCTCGGACTGGCCAAGGAAGCCCTGGACGTTCGGGATTTCGAGAGCATCACCTCGTTTGTCAGCAAGGTTAAGGGCGAGATAAACAACGCCTCCTATTCGTTCGCGACCGATTGTATCGAGACGGCCGAGCTGGTCATCAGCGCTGGAGACAGGCTCGGCGCCAACCTGTCGGAACCAGAGGAGCTCATGAAACAGGCCATCGCCGCGACCAAGGAGGGCGATTTCCAGAAGGCCATCCAGTTCGCTGAGGAATGCACCTCGAGGGCTGAGGCCATCATCAAGATCCACGTTTCCAACACTATAGCCTCCGCCGAGCTGGCCATCTACGACGCCGAGAACGTCGACGTCGACACCGTCCAGGAGCTCATCGACTCGGCGAAGCAGGAGTTCGAGGCCTTTGCCTTTGACAAGGCGTTCGAGTACGCGGACAAGGCCCTGAACATGCTTGAGACCGCGCAGTCGGCAAAAGCGAGGGACATGGTCAGGAACATGGATGTCGCCATTCACGCCGCAAGGAAGATGGACTGCGACGTGAAGGCCCTGGAGGACATCAGCAAGAAGTGCGTCGAGTTCCTGAACAACAGGGACTTCGCCAGTGCCCTGGACGAGGGAGAGAAGGCCTACAAGGACGCGATGAACCTTCAATACGTTGCCGCCGAGAGGATGTTCGGCGAGGGAAAACTTGCCGCCATCGAGGCAAAGAAGCTCGGCATTGACATCTCGGACATGAGGGAGGCTCTGAAACGGGCAAAGCTCGCGTTCTCCGAGGAGAAGTTCGAGAAGACCTACAAGGAGAGCGAGAGCGCCAAGGTCGCGGCCGAGAGACAGATAAGGTTACACAAGGAGGCCTACGACACGATAACGCAAGCAGCCGCCATGGTCGCGGAGGCCAAGAAGAACAAGGCGGAGGTCAAGCAGGTCATGGCCATCCTGACGTCCGCCAAGAGCATGTTCGAGCACTTCGACTACGAGAACGCCAAACAAGAGGCCGAGAAGGCCATCGAGGAAACCAGGAAGGTCGTCATGCTTTACACGTCAGCCGACATGCTGGCCACTGTGAAGAATCACATATCACTGTTAGGCTCGCTCGAGGGGATCGAGCTGGACGAATTGAACAACATGGTGCAGGAAGCCAAGAATTTCCTGAAGACCAAGGATTACGATAAGGCGTTGACCCTGTCGGAGGATACATTGGCCAAGTCCAGCAGCATGCTGGAGAACGGCATCGCCAACCTTTTGTCCTCTGCCGAGTCGACAATCATGGACGCCACCGACGTGGGCATCGACGTCTCGGCACAGTCCAAGGAACTGGAACAGGCCAGGAAGGACCTCAAGGAGGACCGGTTCGAAGCCGCCATCAGCCTGGCAAGGAAGTCAATGCAGGAAGTGGAAAGGATCAAGGAGCTCAGCCAGAGGGCCGCGGTTGAAATAAAGCTTGCTCAGGGAGCGCTCAACGAGGGCGAGACCTTACACGCGGACATGAGCAAAGCCAAGGACCTACTCAACCAGGCCCTCTCTGAGCTCAAAACATCTAATTACGAGAATGCCATCGACCTTGCCAGCGGAAGCACGGCAGAGGCCAAGCACTCCGTCGAGGCCTTTGTCTCGGACACGATAAAGACTGTCCAGGTGGCCATAGAGAAGGCAAAGATGGACGGCACCACCGTCAGCACGGCCCAGACCCTTATCGTGCAGGCGACCCAGGCCTTTGAGAAGAAGGAGTTCAAGGAAGCCCTGGGTCTTTCGATGAAGAGCGAGGGCGAGCTCGAGAAGGTCGGCTTGCAGCAGGAGATGGCTGAGAAAGCGATAACAACGGCCGAGAACAAGCTGAAGGAGGCCAAGGAGATAGGCATGTACTCCTCCAAGGCCGTTTCACTTCTCAGCGAGGCAAAGAACGAGGTCAAGGACGGGCAGTACGTCAAGGCATTGGAGCACGCGATCCAAAGCGGGGACGAGATACACGCGGTGAGCGAGGAGTTCAACGAGGCCACCGACACCCTTGGACTGCTTGAGACACAGATCGGGGTGGCCAACAAGATAAACGCCGAGATTACGATCGCCAAGAAGATGTTCACCGATGCTCAGAGCGCAAAGGCGGACCACGATTACAAGACTGCGACGGAGATAGCCAAGGAGGGGATAATCGAGGCGCGCAGGCTTTCGCACACGCGCCTGAGCGCTAAACTCTCGGAGGCTTACAAGTTGACGGACCTCGCGGCGAAGTACAACATCGATGTTTCCGGAGCCGGACCCCTGCTGGCCGAGGCCAAGACATTCATGGGTTCAGGTAAGTTCGAGGTCTCGAACGAGAAGATAAACTATTGCATGGAAGACGTCGAGGGCAAGCTGAACACCTACATAATGGACCTGGTTGACCAGTCGGAGCGTGCCATGGAGCACGCGAAGGAGGTCGGGGCAGATATCGAGGAAAGCGGTAAACTCCTGGTCAGTGCCAAGGAGGCGCTCTCGACGAAAAAGTACAGGGACGCGCTCAACCTGGCCGAGAAATCAAAGAGCGCCATCGACCTGGAGAAGGGCTTCGAGAGGGAGTTCATCGAGCTTACCTACGAGGCCGAGAAGATCATCTTCAACTCCAAGAAGTTCGGTATCAACATGAAGGAGGCCGAGGACCTCTTCAAGACCGCGCGGGAGCAGAAGGAGAAGGACTACCAGACAGCATTGGAGACCCTCCGGAAGAGCATAAACAACGCCAACGCATCCGTGAAAGAGTTCAGGCCCCATCTTACGGCGACAATGCCTATCGAGAAGATAGCGCGCGGCACCCTGACCGAGGCCGAGATAATCATCAAGAACGAGGGAAAGGCCCTGGCAAAGGACGTCGAGGTCACGCTGATAGGCGACGTGACCACGGAGGGACTGGCCACCATCGAGAACATCCGCGGCGGCGGAGGCGAGGTCAAGATACCGGTCAGGCTGAAGTTCGAGAGCGAGGGGGACATGCCCCTCGTCCTGAAGCTGAGGTCCACCAGGATAATGGACGGCGCGACCTTCGAGGACGAGAGCGTGACCAGCGTGTTCGTGACCTCCGAGGAGGTTGCGGCACCCCAGGCGGAGGTCGTCAAGGCAGCTGCCTTCCGGAAGCTGAAGGCCGATGAAGAAACAAAGTGCAACATCTGCATGGGAACGGTCAAGGCCGGGTTGGACATCATCAGTTGCTCCTGCGGCAGGGAGTACCACGCCATGTGCGGCGAGAGGTTCGGCAAGTGACGCGGCTGCGATACGAGCTTCGTGGAAGGAGAGGTGACCTCAGAGATCGAGGACCTAGAGGTATCCAAGAAACCCACGGAGCCGCCAGTACAACCCTCCGAACGGCCCGCTCAACCGGCCCCGGAAGCGGCCGAAGCACCAATGGAACAGGCACCAGCTGAAATGCCCCCGCAGCAACGGGAACCGAAGAAAAAGAAGGGATTCTTCAGCAAGAAGTAAGCAATCATAAGTTACCGTTTTCATCTTGGTTACTAATAAGCATAGGGATCCGACAACGGTAAATCCAACAATCGATGTCTCGGCCAACAAGCGAAGTTCAACCAATTCCGAGCGAGCATGCTGAATGAAAACGTTTGGAAAATAACCCCGAGTGTTCTGAGTAACCGATGAGAAACCGGTTTTGGCGAGTATTTTTCTTTGCGAGGGGGCTCGACGATGACGAAGTCATCTAGAGTGCGCCTGTGTCGTAAGACCAGGCTGCAAAGCCGGGGCAGCGAGGAACCAAAGAAAAAAACTCAGGGGAAAGGTTTAATTAGCCTCCTCCTTTTCCCCCACCCAGACGACATACCAGAAGGTGTGTGAATGGTACAAATTCACGAACAAATATTAAGGGATGCGCATCAGTCTGTTTTGGCCACTCGAATGAGAACGGAAGACATGCTTCCGATATGTGACAAGCTCGATCAGGTAGGTTTCTGGTCCATGGAGACTTGGGGGGGCGCCACATTCGATGTGCCAATACGTTTTCTAAACCAGGACCCGTGGGACCGCCTGAAGATCCTGAACGAGTATTTACCCAACACGAGACAGCAGATGCTGCTCAGGGCGATGAACATAGTCGCCTACTGGAACTTCCCTGACGAGGTTGTCAAGGAATTCGTCCACTGGGCCGTCAAGGACGGCTGCGAGGTCTTCCGCGTCTTTGACGCGCTGAACGACTTCAGGAACATGAGATACCCCATCGAGCAGGTGCTGGAGAACGGGGCGCACGCCCAGGGCTGCATCAGTTACACCATAAGCCCGGTGCACACCGTCGAGCACTACGTGGAGCAGCTTCTGGAGCTGGAGAAGATGGGTTGCCAGAGTGTCTGCATCAAGGACATGGCCGGCATGATATCCCCGAAAAGGGCCTACGACATCATCAAGGGCTACAAGGATGCCGGCGGAAGGGCTCCCATCGACCTTCACTCGCATTACACGAGCGGAATGACAGGGATGGCGATCTGGGCGGCCTGTGACGCCGGCATAGACATCATCGACGCTGCCATCTCTCCGATCTCCGGGGGAACGGGCGGGGCGCCGACGGAATCCGTGGTCGCCGCGCTCCAAGAGACCGAATACGATACTGGCTATGACCTCCCGCTTCTTATTG
>LSSH01000005.1 GCA_001595885.1 Candidatus Proteinoplasmatales archaeon SG8-5
AGCTTCAGCCTCTTGAACCTGTTCTCGTTCACGACCTTCTCGCTCTTGTAGCCCATCTCTATCTTGGCCAGGTTGTCGATGAACTTGAGGGTGGCCACCTCGCTGGGGTTGGTGAGCTGGAGTTCGGATATCTTCATCTGGTGCTTGATGACCGGTGTGGCGTGCTCGATCCCTCCGAATTGCTCGGAGAAATCCGCGATGATGTGGTCGACCACGTCCTGGAGGGATTTGACCTCGTCCTTGTCTAGGAGGTTCCATGAGACATCCATCTTGGGCTGGGGCTTGTAGTCCTTTACGATATCTGCCAACTGGCTGAATGCGTTCTCCACGGATTCGCCGGTCAGGGCACTGGTGAGATAACAGTGTTGGCTGGAACCGAAGGCCTCGCAGTTCTCGGCAACGGCCTCGATGTCCTCGAGCCCGAACTCGGCCTCGTCCACAAGGTCGCTCTTGTTGCCGAGGAATATCATGGGTATTGGTCCGGCCACCCTAAGGACGAGGGGTATCCAGTAGCTGAGCACGCTGTCCAGAGTGTCCTTCCTCGTGAGGTCGGCCACCATAAGGGCACCGTTCATGCCCCTGAAGGATAGGGATTGGGTGTACCTGTAACCCTTCTGGCCGATGATGTCCCAGATCATCAGCACCATGTCCTTCCTGTCGTCCTTGGGGCCTATCTGCAGCTCCTTCTTGGTCACCTTCGTGCCGATGGTCTGGATGTAATCGTCCGAATACTCGTCCACCACAAATCTGCGGATAAGGCTTGTTTTCCCAACTGCTCCGTCCCCGAGCATGATGATGTTCTTCTTTATCATCTTCAGCGACATTTACTCTACCTGCTCTCTCGGTTGATTGTACTGCTCTTTCCCACGATTTCTTTCCCAACCTACATGTAGTTAACATATTAATAATACTTTATATTGATTTATTACTCCTCGAATTCCACCTCTATTATGCCTATCTTTATGGTCTCGCCCTTGTACTCCAGCTCCGAGACGTAATAATCCGTGTCGCCGTCGAAGGGGTCGTCGAAGGGAAGCTCGACGGCGTAGGCCCCCGTTTCCTTTGACAGCTCGTCCTTCATCTGGTCCAGCTCGTCCGCGATGGCGTCCGGTGCAACGATCTGCACGTCTATCGCCGCGTCCCCCTCCAACTCCATGGCCTCGCGCATCGCGATGATGCGCTCCACTATCGAGTTCGCCGCCATCTTGGTCTCGGCCTCCCGGGTCATCTTCAGGGTGACGTAGAATGTTCCTCCGTCGAAGGGCACCTCCTCCACGCCCTCGGGCACGGAATAGGTGATCTCCACCATGTCCTTCTCCACGTAGATGGTCTGTCCCTCGACGCCGATGGTGAACTCGGGTCTGGACAGGCTCTCCACCATCTTCTTCCCCGGCATGTACTTGAGAACGCTGATGATGTTCGGGGCGATGTGCCTGTACTTGGCCTTGATCAGGTCCTCGTTCACCTTGACCTTGATGTCCAGGCCGCTCCAGTGCTCGTCGGCGCCCACCGCTTCCACCTCCGCGACCTTAAGCTGCTCCTTGACGACCGTCTTTATGGTGCCAATTATCTCTCTCCACAGCTCCTCTTCGGAGTGCTGGATGGCTATGTGCGGCACCGGCTCGTCCTCCATGCCCTGTTCCCTCCTGAAGGTGTCCAGCTTGTCCCTGACGCCGGAAATGGCCTCCAGGTACACGTTCAGCTTGTCGTCGATGATCGCGGCGCTCTCGAACGTTATGTCCGCCTTCAAAAGCAGGTTGTGCATGCGCCTCTTCAGCTCCTCGTCGTCCAGGGATATCGGGCCCGCATCGGTGGGCGAGGGCATTGCTTCTATGACGGGCAGCAGCTGCTGGACCTCGGCAAGGTAGGATGAAATGGCCTCGAAGCCCTCCCTGGAGACGTTCGTGTTGATATCGGTCAGCTTGCTCTGAAGGCTCGAGAACTCCATGGGCGTGTACTTGCCGTCGACCACCGCCCTGACCGCCGGTGCGAGGAGGCTCGATTGGCAGAGCGGGACCTCCACCTTGTCCTCCATCTTGATGGTCACCAGATCCCTCAGGTACTGCTCGATCCCCTCGAACACCTCGAGGTTCCCCGACCATTCTTCGAATTGGGACCCGAAATCTGTCTCGATTAGGGTGATCGTCTCGGCCATGTACAGGGGCAGGAAAGGAGATTCCTGACCGGCTATCGAGAGAGCGAGGAAGACGTGGTCGCCCCTTTCGAGCAGGACCTTTGAATCCCCGAACTCCAGGCTGTGGAGGGCCGATTCCCTGGGTATCTCGAAGGAATCCTTGACGAATTGGTTAATGACCGTGAGCATGCCGCTGAAGACGTCGCTGTCCACGACCTCCTTGATGCGCCTGGTCTCCTTGGCGATGAGTATGCCGGTCTTGTGGATGAGGAACACGTCGTCGATGACGAAGGAGCCAGGGTCCTCGACGTTCACATTGCTGAGCTTGCTCAGCTGGTACTTGGTGGGGTCGAAGTAGCGCTGGTACTCGGCCTTTATCTCGATCGGAAAGCTGCCTGTCTGGGCGGTCTTCACGGCCAGCTCCATCCTCTTCCGCTCGTTGGGCTTCAATGATTCTATGAAATCGAGGTATTTCACCTTGACGTTGTCCGGGAACTTGATGTCTATGTTCCTCGCCGGCATGTCACCGGTATTGGACAGCTCGAGGTTCACCGGGGACCACTCCTCCTTCTGGAGGCCCACGTCGCTCCTCAGCTCCACCTGCAGGTTCGGGGATTTGCCTGCCGTGCTGCCGGCCATCTTCTCCTGGAATCCCCTTTCTATCTTGGTCAGGGGCGGGTCGAGGCTGAGGTCGCCCTTATCCAGCCTTTCTTTGACCTCCCCCAGCGGCGGCTCGAACTCCCCCACGTCAACGCCAATGTCCCCGGCGAACTCCATCTGCTCCTCCAGGCTGGTGATCCTTGCCCGGAGCTTCTCGGTCCTGTGGGCGTTCTGCTTCCTCTTGATTGAGCCCTTCGCCCTTTCCAGCACGCTCCTGGAGCCCTCGTAATCACCGCCCTCGAACAGACCCCTCACCTGGCCGACACTGCCCTCCTCCTCCTCGATGTCGAGGCCCTGGGCCTGCACCATGGCCAGCAGCTCCGAGAAGGCTTCGATCTCGCTCCTCACGCTGTCCCGGATTACCGTGTCCATCCGCGATTCTTCGGACTCCTGCAGGTCCATACCGCTCAGGGCCTCCCTGAGCTGTGACTCGATGGCAATGATCTGGTTGACGACCTCTCCGTAAGGGCGCGTGTTCAGTTCCTCGTTCATGACCTTGACCGATCTGAAGAGGTTCTCCCTTATCTCGGTGTTCTCAGCATCGGCGGCAATGGCCTTGATCGCGGGCGAAAGCGTGCTCGAGGGCATCACGGCGAGTTCCAACTCGCGGTCCTCCTTCGTGAATATGAGCTTGCGTATAATCTCCTCTATGCCTTCGAACCGAGTGAGGTCGCCGGTCCAGTCCCTGAACGCCTCCCCGAATGTATCTTCCACCTCCTTGAGTATCTCGGTCATGTAGAAGGGCAGGAACTCCGACTCCTCACCGAGGACGGTGATCGCCAGGAACACGTCCGCGCCCCTCTCGATGAGGAGCTTGTTGTCGCCGAACTCCATGCGGTTGAGGCTTGTCTCGGCGGGAAGCCCGAAGGAATCCTTCACGAACTGGATGACCGCGGTCAGCATACCGCTGAACACGTCGCTGTCCACGTCCGCCTCGAACCTCCTGGTCTCCCTGGCCACGAGTATGCCGGAGCGGTGTATAAGGAACACGTCCTCGACGATGTACGAGCCGGCCTGGTCCACCTCGATCGTCTTGATGTCGTTGAGCTGGTACTTCGTGTCGTCGAAATATCTCTGGTAGGTCGCGGATATCTCAAGGGGAACGTCGCCCTCCATGTACGGCATAAGCGCGAGCTCCAGCTCCTTCTCCTCGTTCTGGATGAGCTTCGGAACGGTGGTCTCGCCCTTCACGTCCACATCGCCCGGGAAGCTGAGCTCCAGGTCGCGGGCCGCCGTCTCGCCCGTGTTGATCACGCTGACGAACACCCTGTTCCATCTCTCCTTCTCCAGACCCTGGTCCTCAACCGAGACCTGTATGCGCGGGTACTTGCCCTTCAGGTGGGTCTTGGCCTTCTCCTTGATGCTCTCGCCGAACTGGTCCAGCCGGACGTTGGCCTCGTCTAAGCTGCCCTTGTCCATCATCATCTTCGCGGTGTCGAGCATCCCCTGGACCTCTCTCACGTCCATGCCGATCTCCAACGCGTCCTGCAGCTGCCCTTGGTATGTCTCGAATATCTCCTCGACCCTGACACGCCTGACCTGGCCCTCACCCGTCCCCAGCTCGCTCTTCGCTGCCTGGACGGCCTCGAACGCCGATTCGTAATCCTCGTTGCTCAGCGAGCTCTGGGCCTCCTCGATGAGGTCCTGTATCTTCGACACGTCGTCGCCGCGTCTTGCGGCCCTCTCGAGGTCCTCCATTGAATCCTGGATCTCCTGTGTGGTCCAGTTGGCGAATAGCTCCTTGGTGTCGTCGTCCATCAGGCGGATGTCGTCCGTGCTCAGCTTGTCGAACACCCTGAGGTTCTTCACGACCTTCTGGGCGCTCATCTGGATCTCGTCCATTTCCTCGAACCTGCCCTCCTCGAAGGCCGACGAGGCCCTGTCGAGCAACCTGTCCAGCTCCTCGGATTTCAGGCCCGACCTCTTGGCCTCGTTGGTGAACTGCTGGATGGTCCTAATGGTCAGCCCCGCCCTCTTGAGCAGGACGACCTTGTCCAGCCTGTCCTCTATCTTCCTGACGTTCCTCCGAACGTCCGCGTAATCGTGAGCCTCCAGCTTCTCCTTGGCGTCCTTGAGGTAACCCCACATCTCCATGGTCACGAAGCCCGAGTCCTTCACCACCTGCATCCTCTCCTCAGCCAGCTTGACCATGTCCACGAACTCCTTGCTCTCCGTGGCCATTGTCAGCTCCTTCTTGGCCTCCCTCATGAGGTTCTTTACCTGGCCGTACCTCTTCGCCCTAAGCTCCTCCCAGGCCTTCATGACCAGCTCCATAGTGTGCGTGATGTCCGCGCCCTTGCGCTTGGCAGCCTCGATGTCGGTTGCGAACTGGGCTATGAGCTCCCTGGTGGTCACGAAACGCTTTGCGTCCTCCGCCTCCCTCCTTGCGTTGTTGATGTACTCCTGGGCCGTGCCGAAGATGCCCTCCTCGAGCTTCTCCTTGGCCTTATCCAGCCATTCCTCGGCGGCGTCCACCTCCCCTCCGGCCTGTTTGGCCTCGTCAAGGGTAGGGAGCGTGTTGAGTATCATCCGCTCCAGGCGCTTCTTCTTCTTCGCGTTCCTGATGATGTTGTTGATCTCCTTGATGGCCTCCTTGGCCTTCTTTTCCTTCTTTGCCTCGAGGAGCTCTTCGGCCTCCCTGAGGGCTTCCTCCGCCACCTTAACATCGACCCCGAGCTTCTTGGCGTCCGCTATGGATTTCCTGGTCTTCTCGATGACCGGGTTTCCCTTCTTGGATTTACCCTTGGCAGATTTGCTTTTGGTAGTCTTGGCTTTGCTGGACTTGCCTTTAGTGGACTTCTTCGCCATGATTTGCTCCCATGGGGCAAGGAGGCCTCCCGCCCCACTCCGCACGACCGGTGTCCCGGGTAAGCTCACCAGTCATCCCCATAATTGCGTTTGATGTATTTATGTCTAATTATGATTTAGAAACTTTTTAGCCTTGTTTGTCGTTCTCTATCCTCATGGATGACGGAGGCATAGGGCTTTCAAGGATGGTTGGCCGCTCCTCGGAGTTCGATGTCCTGAGGAATGCCCTGGAAAGGGCCAAGCAGGGCAAGGGCTCCACCCTGCTGGTGGCTGGCGAGGCGGGGATCGGGAAGACGAGGCTCGTCACCGAGCTCATCGAGGGGGCCGAGGCAACCGGTGTACGCGTTCTCAAGGGCTGGTGCCTGGCAGAGAGCATGGAGCCGCTGATGCCGGTGAAGACGGGCCTGAGAGAGGCGGGCCTTTTCCACCTGATATCCGGGGAACCCCCGCCGCTCGTTGTCTCCTCCTATCTCGTTAACGACGCCGGGATGCTTATCCTGAAGGCCGAGAGGGAGGAGTCCAGCCTGGACCCGGACATATTCACGTCCATGCTGAAGGCTGTCGGCGATTTCGTCAAGGACTCCCTTTCAATGATGGGCAAGGGGGAGGAGGGCAGGCTCAACTCGCTCGGTTATGAGAAGTATCGCATACTCCTGCAGGCCCGCGGCACCCTGATGCTGGCCGTCGTCATTGAGGGCAGCGAGAGCGAGTTCCTCATCCAGGACATGCAGAACACCCTCGCGGGGATAGGCGGCGCCCTTGACGACTGGGACGGCGACCCGGCCGAGGCGGTCGATTATACGGGCAAGGTCTCATGGTTCATCGACTCGGGAAAGTACGACGGCAAGTTCCTCGTGGACAACCCGGCCATCATCCAGGAGAACCTATTCGACAACGTGCTCCTGGGCCTCCAACGGGTCTCTGCCGAGCATCCCCTCATCATATTCCTGGACGACCTGCAGTGGGCAGACCCGAGCACGCTCAATCTCCTGCACTATCTGGCCAGGAACACGCGCGGGAATCGCATCCTAATACTGTGCACGTACAGGCCTGAGGATATCCTGGGAAGGGACGGCACCCACCCGCTCGAGACGGCCATGCAGAACATGAGCCGCGAGGACCTGTTCGAGCGCCTGGAGCTGCGCAGGCTGGACCCGGAGGCTACCGGCGAGGTGGTCTCATCCGTGCTGGGCCGTACCGACCTGGACGATGAGTTCCACAGGCGTATCTACCGGGATACCGGCGGAACCCCCCTGTTCATCCTCGAGGTGGTCAAGCTCCTGGTCGAGGACGGCACCTTGAAGAGGGATGACGCGGGTGCCTGGACCCTGACGATGGACCCCGGGGGGCTGGACATCCCATCCAAGGTCTACGACGTTGTCAAGAGGCGGCTGGACCGGCTGATGAGGGAGCAGAAGGACATCCTCGAATGCGCCAGCGTGGTGGGAGAGGAGTTCGGCTCGGAAGTGGTCGGGAAGACCACCGGCATCAACAAAATGGAGCTGCTCAAGAACCTGAGCGAGATCGAGAGGATCCACAGGCTCATCCGCTCCTCGCAGCAGAAGTACGTGTTCGACCACGCCAAGGTCCGCGAGGTGCTGTACAACGGCATAATCGAGGAACTCCGGAGGGAGTATCACAGGCTCATCGCGGAGACGCTGGCCGATATCCACGCCGAGGACGAGGACAAGGTGCTGAGTGAGCTCGCCTATCACTATTACGAGGCAAGGGACCCCAAGGCCGGTGGCTATCTGGTCATGGCCGGCGACAGGGCGCGTGAGAGATATGCCAACGAGGAGGCCATCCGCCTATACACGTGGGCGCTGGATTTCGCGGACGAAGACGTGAAGGTCCGGACCTGGGAGAAGCTGGGCGACATCGAGTTCATGCTGAGCGAGTACGAGAGGGCCAGGGAGAACTTCGAGAAGGCCAGGGAAGCGGCCGCGGATAACGAGACCGTCGCCAGGATGATGAGGAAACTGGGCGACTATCTGACTAGGCGCGGTAAGTATGACGAGGCCGTGGAGACCTACAACGCTGCCATTCTCTTGATTGATGAAAAATCAGTTGAGGCCGCTAGGCTCCTGATCGGCGAGGGCTACACTTACTATTACACAGGCAAGTACGACAAGGCCATGTCACTCTTCCTCAAGGCGCTTGTGGTGTTCAAGGCCGCGGGTGCCGGAGAGACCGATGAAGGCAAGGTCCTGCGGGCCATCGGCAACATCCACTATCTCAAGAACGAGCTGGAGAAGGCGCTGGACCACTTCGAGAAGAGCCTGGAGGTGATGCGGGGAATCGACGACGTCCAGGGAATCGCCGCGGCGTACAACAACATCGGCGTGCTGCACAACGACTGGGGGAACACCGACAAGGCACTCGAGTTCTATCAGAAGAGCCTCGACACGGTCTACCCGACCGGGGCCAAGACCTTCATTGCCCAGGCCTACAACAACATGGGCATCGTCTACAATACGACGGGGGAGCTGGACAAGGCCCTCGAGTTCATGGAGAAGGGGCTGGAGATGGAGCAGAAGGCCGGGGATGCGCGCGGCATCGCCGAGTCCCTGAACAACATGGGCGTGGTGTACGTGGACCTGGGCGACCGCGACAGGGCCTTTGAATATTATCAGAAGAGCATGGAGATAAGGGAGAGCCTCGGAGACCGGCGCGGTACCGGGTTCTCGTATTACAACATGGGGAACATGTATGCGTCCCGGGAGGACCACGAAAGGTCGGAGGAGTTCTACCTGAAGAGCCTGGACATATGCAGTGAACTCGGAGATGGCTCCATGGCAGTGTATAACCTTAGCGCCCTGGCGTCGCTATCCATCGACAGGGGGGACCTTCCGGCTGCCCTCGATCACGCCCGGAAGGCCGTGGAGACGGCGACCGGGATGGACCGCAACTTCGAGACAGGCATGGCCCGGCGCGCCTGGGCATGGTCCTCAGGGAGATGAATGAA
>LSSH01000006.1 GCA_001595885.1 Candidatus Proteinoplasmatales archaeon SG8-5
GGTCGGCCGGTATGTAGTCGAGTATGTCCGGCTCCAGGACGTAGATGCCGGCATTGATGAGGTTCGAGAAGACCTCGTCCTTCGCAGGCTTCTCAAGGAATCTTATGATCCTGTCATCCTTGTCCAGCTCGACTATCCCGAAGTTGGTGGGATCGGAGACCTTTGTCAACGCCATCGTGGCCATCGCCCCCTTCTTCTTGTGGTACTCGAATAATGCCCCGATGTCGATGTCGGCCAGCACGTCCCCGCTCGCAACAACGAACGTCGAATCGAGAAAACTGCTCACCTTCTTGACGGCTCCGGCCGTGCCCACCGGCTCGGCCTCGAAGGAATATACTATCGTGGCATTGTACTGGGCGCCGTCGGCCACCCGCTTGATGAGCCTGTCGGAAAGGTAACCGGTGGTGATGATGTGCTGGTCGAAACCGCCCTTGACCAGGGAACGCATCACATAATCGATGCAGGGCCTTCCCGCGACCGGGATTAGGGGCTTTGGCCGGTACTCGGTCAGGGGTCTCAGGCGCTTCCCGACGCCTCCGGCCAGGATGACTGCCGTTCTCATCTCGGTCATTTTATCTCAACCTTGCCCTTCTTCAACAACGTCTCAAGGGCCTCGTCGGCCGCCTCGTCCCGCTTCTTGTCGTCGTCCAGCGCCCGTTTGACCGCCTTGTTCTGCTCGCGTATCATCTTCCTGGTCTCCCGGACCTCGTCGCGTTTGATGTTGCGGATGGCCATGAGCTTCTCACGCATCTCCGCGGCCTTCTGGTGGTATCCGTCGGCACGTTCCTTGAGCTTCACGAAGGTCTCGTGATGCTTGTTGGCCTCGGTCACGAGGTGGGATACCGATTTGATGATGAGGGTGATTCTGTCGTGTATCTCCTGGGCCTGGTCGGAGTAGACCACAACCTTCTTGTGTTCCTCGTCCGCCATCTTGAAGAGCTCAGATATTGACTCGTTGACATCCTCGACCTCGGAGATGATGGCATCCTGCTCGGCCATGATGTTCTCCAGCCTATCCAGCTCCTTGGCCCTCGCCTTCATCCTGTCGAGGAGCTCGTTCTCCTCCTGGAGGGTCATCGTGCTTGTCTGCTGCTGCACGTCGAGCATCTTCAGGTCGGCCTTAAGAGCCTCCAGCTCCTTCTCCAGGCCAGGATGGATGTCCTTGCGCTTCCCTCTCTTGACCTCGATGAGCTCCTTGGCCCTCTGCTGGTAAAGGTTGCGCGCCTTCTTGTGCTCCCGCATCTTGTCCACTAGGGCCTTCCTCTCATCGCGCAGTGCGCGCATCTCGTCGAGTATCTCGCGCCGCTCCTGGTTCAGCGTGTCCCTTGAATCGGCGATCTCTCTGGCCTGCGTGTTGAGCTCGTTCCTTTTCTCGATAAGGTTCCTGTGTCTGAGCTCCGCGCTCTCCTCTTCTGTCTGTTTCTTCTTTTGCATATGATTCCTCGGGCCTGGGCAGAATGCAGGATTACGGAGGGATAAATAACATTTTCGATTAGGCTGTAATGGCAGGGTTGACGGCATGCCAGATATGAACCGCACAAATGCGCAACGTTATATATTTAAAACCGATTTCTAAAGCCGATGATAGAGGCCGTAATCTCAATCGAGCTGCCCGATGTCTGGATCACCAAGCTTATCGGCAGGTATAACGTCGACGTTAGGATCCTTGACACCATTCCTTACGGAGAGGACGGGTGCCAGGACCTCATCGAGATGAAATTGAATGATGAGAAACTTGACGAGATCGTCGAGTTCCTCGAGGGATTGCCGAATATGGATTCTGTCACAATTGAACTCGTGGAGGGGAGGAAGGCAATAGGGGTAATCCAGTGCACGATGTGCTTTGCGTGCAGAGACGTAATAGAATCCAATTGCTTCCTTGTCTCGGCCCATACAAAGGATATGAGCAAGGTGGAGTGGACGGTCATCGCCAGCGACAACCAATGCATGAAGGACCTCATAGAAAGACTGGGCAAGCACGGTGCATCACCCGAGGTCGTGAAGATGAAGAAGGTCAAGGAAGAGGAGATGCTCACGGAGAACCAGGAAAAGATAGTCAGAACGGCCTATGAAAGGGGTTATTACGATTTCCCCAAGCGCATCGGCGTGAAAGAACTCGCCGACATGTTCGAGATATCGACGGCGACCTTATCAGAAATCCTCCGCCGCGGCCAGCGGAAGATTATCGAGAGTTATTTTGAGAAGAAGTAGTGTTCAGCCATCAGTGTGTTCAATGAAACTGTTGGTTATTGCTACAAGATCTTTTATACCGAGTTTGACAGGTCGTTCATCCGCATAAGGAAGGTTGTCAGCCGTGGCGCGAGCGGCTTTCTTGTCCAGACCGAGTCGCCTGTGTTCGGAGACCAGGCAATTCCTCACCTTCCGGTTCTTGTGGGAGAAGAGGATGGTCATGAGCCGGCTGAACTCTTCCTCGGAACGTGCCGCGGGGTAAGGGGGCCTGGGTACAAGCTCGACTATTGCCGAGTCCACCTTCGGTACCGGGTGGAAGGAGCCCTTGGACACGTTCCTGACGATGGTGCAATCCGCCCGATACTGGCACATGACCGATATCCTGGAGTAGGGCCTTGTCCCGGCTTCGGCCACCAGGTGGTCGGCGAACTCCTTCTGGTACATCAGCAGTCCTTTTTTGAAACCGTGCTCCAGTAATTTCAAGGTGACCTCGGACGATATCTGATAGGGAAGGTTGGACACGACCTTGTCGAACTCGGGAAGTTCGGCCTTCAGCACGTCCGCGTTGATCACTTCGATGGACAGTTTGGATTCGATATGTTTGGCCAAGGCAGGATCCTTTTCGATGGTTGTGAGGCTCGTGGTTTTCCGTATAAGCCGCTCAGTCAGTATCCCCAGTCCCGGGCCTATCTCGAGTATCCTTTCTCCCGGAGCGATGTCGGCCCGCTCAACCATCCAATCAGCGATGCCCGTGTCCTTGAGAAAATGCTGTCCTAAACGCTTCGACGGCCTGATGCCCAAGGCTCTCAAATCCTCCCCTATGTTCAAAATAGACATCGGACATCTGATTGCCAAACCATAATAATATTTTTCTGTATAGCATAAAGGTTTATCAATAAGGTTGGTATAAGCGCTGAAGGTATCTGAGGGCAATCACGGAGGGCGAGCGGCGATGGAAAAGGAGGCTATATTGAACAGGATAAAAGAAACCGAGAAGAAAATCGAGAATTCTAAGATGAAGGCCCTGGAACAAAAGGAGAAGATAATCAGGGATTCAAAGAAGGAAGCGTTGAAGATCATCGAGGATGCAAAGGTTCAGGCCCAGAAGGATTATGACGAGAAGGTCAGGCAAACGAAGGCAGAGATAGAAACGGTAAGACGGAAGCTTCTTGCGGAGGGGGAGAGGTCAGCCAAGGAGTTCAAGGCGAAAGCCAACCTGAACAGCCAATTGGCGGTGGACATGCTGGTCAAGAAATTCGAGGAAGAGGTCGGGTAATGCTGAAACCAAAGGAAATGGAAAGGATCATCGTTGTCGGACCGAAGGGGCGCATGGAGGAGTCTATAGAGGTGCTGCACTCCCTCGAGCTCGTACACATCGTTGATTTTCATGAGCCGGACGATGATTTCCAGCTGGGCAGGCCAACAGAAAAGGCAGCGGACATCTCAAGGGACCTTGTCAAGCTTCGCTCAATATCCAGCACGCTGGACGTCACCGGGAAGGCCGAGGGTGAGGGTGAATTCGCCGACGAGAACATAACGGAGAAGATATTGACACTCGAACTGAACATTAACGAGGAGGACTCGACCAGGAAGGAAGTGGAAGAACTCCTGACAGACACTAATAACAAGCTCGAAGCGCTGAAGCCCTTTGCCTCTCTCGGACTGCCCTTTGAAAGTTATTCGGGTTACGAGAGCCTGGTCGTCTACGTCGGCACCGTGAAGGGTAACCTTGCCGAACTGGACAAGGTCACGAAGGATTACGAACTCGTCACAAAGGACAATAACATCGCGTTGTTCGTGCATATGAAACAAAAGGATGAGGTGGATGCTTTCCTGAGCGACGCGGGGTTCACGCCTTTGGAGGTCCCAGAGGAGAAGGGAAAGCCTTCCGGCGTGATCAAGAACTACGAAGACCGGAAGGCCAAGCTCGAGGACAAGCACGAGGAGGTAAAGGAGAGGCTTTCCAAGCTCAGGGAGAAGCACGCCCGGTTCCTTATCGAGGCCGAGGACTTCCTGTCCGTCGAGGTGGAGAAGGCCGAGGCCCCTCTGAGGTTCGCGACAACGGCGAATTCGTTCATAATCGACGGCTGGATACCCAAGCAGAACGCGGATGAGGTCAGGGCAGGCCTGGAAAAGGTGGGCGACCTCTACATAGAAAACCTTGAGGTGGATACGAAGGACGCGCCAGTGCTTCTTGACAATCCCAAGCCATCAAAGCCCTACGAGCTCCTCATCAATCTCTTCTCCCTACCCAGCTACAAGGAGCTGGACCCCACCCTCATTGTCTCGCTGATATTCCCCATATTCTTCGGGTTCATGATAGGCGACGCCGGTTACGGCATGGTCATGATCGGATTGGGATTCCTATTGTGGAAGAAACTTCCATCGATACCTGCCCTGCAGGACCTGGGCCGGATATTGATGATGGGCGGCATCTTCGCGCTGACCTTCGGTCTGTTCGTGTTCGGTGAGGCTTTCGCGATCCCGTTCCATGCATCGCATTCGGAGATCCCAACGGTCAGCGGCGCCGAGAGCTGGTCCATTATCTTAGGCTGGGAGGTTCCGCTGTACCCGGTGATACACAAGCTGGAGAACATCGTGGACCTGCTGCTGCTTTCGGTGGTAGGGGCCCTGGTGCACCTGGGCATCGGCTACATCTTCGGCATCATCAACGAGGTCAGGCACGACAAGAAGCATGCGGTGGCCAAGCTCGGCTGGCTGATCATATTGTTCGGCCTGTTCCTGCAGCTGATGTTCATGGCCTCCTACCTGGCAATGCCTGGCGGAAACCCGGTGGAGCACGGGACTAGGGTCGGCAACTTCATGGTCGATAACGTCCTCTTCTTCGTCCCGACCGCAGGGATGGTCTTTGCCGGGATGACAATCTCATATGTGAGTCTGGGCTGCATTATCGCGGGGATACTGATGTTCATACCGGCAGAGGGGCCGATGGCAGTGATGGAGATCATCGGCTTGGCTGCCAATGTCCTATCCTACACCAGGTTGGCAGGGATCGCGGTTGCGAAGGGGGCGGTCGCAGTCGCCTTCAATGTCATGCTCCTGCCCCTGCTCTTTTCCGGCAACATCATTATGATCATCATGGGCGCGGTGCTCATTTTCCTGGCCCACGCCATGGTGCTGATACTTGGTGCTCTGGCCTCTGGCATCCAGACCCTCAGGCTCAACTATGTCGAGTTCTTCCTGAAGTTCTACGAGGGCGCCGGGTCCATGTTCAAGCCCTTCGGTAGGAAGGAGGTGAACTGATGACGCTCATTTATTTATTAGAATATCGAAAGGAGGTGAGGCTTTGGACCTAAGACCATATCTGTTGGAGACGTTTGTTCAAAGTCGACCTAGTAGTATATATCTACATAGAAAAATAGAGGAGGTGAAAAATTGGCTGATGATGGCATGATAGCCATAGCAGTCGCCATTATCATGGCAGGCACTGGATACGCCGCAGCCATGGCTGAAAAGGTCGTGGGTGGTGCGGCCGTCGGCGCCATGGCCGAGAAACCTGAGCTATTCGGCAAGGGATTGACAATGATGGTTCTTCCTGAAACCATCGTCATCTTTGGCTTTGCGATGGCGTTTCTCCTGATGGGTAAAATGGGTGCAGGCGTATAGGCAAGAACAGAGGTTAATAGCATGGCGCTAGACAAAGTGATCCAAGCCATCTTAGACGATGGCAAGAAAGAGGTCGAAAGAATCCTATCCGAAGGAAAGGATGAGAGGAACCAGGCGATTCGGGAGGCGCGGGTCGAGGCCGAGAATATCAAACTGGAGAAGATCCAGGAGGCTGAAAGGTACACCGCCAGGATGAGAAACCAGGAGATAGCCCGGGCCGAGATCGATTCGAAGAAGCTCGTCCTCAAGGCCCAGAAGGACGCCCTGGATAATATCTATGAAATGGTTCTTGGCGAGTTGGGAGAGAAATGGAGCGGCAAACTCATAGAGAACACACTCGCGCAGAACTCGTCCGAGGTCAGGGATGCTCAGGTCTATTCGAACGAGAGGGACAGGCTCACAGTTGAAAAGCTGGCCAGATCGTACGGCGGCACGTACGGCGGGACCATCGATTGCGCAGGCGGTGTCATCATCGAGAACAATGATCGTACCGTGAGAATAGACTACATGCTCGAAACCGTTCTCAAGGATATCTGGGATGAGTCCGTGATGGACATCGCCTCCATCCTCTGGGAGGTAAGAAAGGATGGATGACGAGGACCGGCTGATCCGGGATATCAAGAAGAAACTCATGAGGATCATCCCCTTTGACAGTGGTAATTATCCCTACGTTTGTGCAAGGCTCAGGGCCAAGAAGTCGCTGCTCTACCCGCCCGAGATGTACCAGAAGTTCCTGCAGATGGAGGTGCCCCAGATAAGCAGGACGCTGGGCGAGGGGCAGTATAAGGATGAATTTGTCAGCCTCGGGACGAAATATGCCGGCGTGGACCTGATAGAGATGGCTACAAGCGAAAACCTTGCCCGCACCTACACCAAGATACTGGATTTCTCGGAAGGCCACCTGAGGGAGATCATATCGAAGTACATCGACAGGTGGGACGTCTTCAACATCGAGACAATCATAAGGGGCAAGTTCTACGGAGCGAGCGACCAGGACATCTGGGAGGACATCGTGGCTGCGGGTTCGTTTTCGGAGGACCACCTGCGCTGGCTCGTTGAGAAGGAGACGGTCGACGAGGTCATCAACGCCCTGGATGGGACCATGTATCACGAGCCGCTGGTCAGGACCAGGGAGGAGCACCCTGGGATGAAGTCTGGAGCGCACTACGAGGATGCTCTCATGCATTGTTATTATACCAATCTGCTGGCAACCACCGAGCCCACCCAAACGCCCAATAAACTGTTCCTAAGATTCATCAGAATGGAGATCGATGTCATTAACCTGAGAACGCTTCTCCGACTCAATCTGGGCAACGCTGAGATCGGGGAGAATGCTTTCGTTGAAGGCGGCCTGGATATGAGCGTCGAGGACCTGGAGAAGATGGCCGGAATGGACTGGGAGACGCTGCTCGTGACCCTGGGCGATTATGCCTTCTTCGAAAATATCTCAGATGATCTGAGAAAAGCCGGGGACACGGGCCTGAACGAGGCCCTCAGATCCCTGGAGAAGCATGTGTTGAAGGAGGCGGCAAAGCACGCGAACATACACCCACTCTCGATATTACCAGTATTGGATTTCATGATAGCCAAGAAGAACGAGGTGGACAACATCCGCATCATCGCGAGGGGCAAGGAGAGCGGACTGGAGACAGAGGTGATCAGGAACCTCCTGGTCATGTAGGTGAATAAATGGAGCTGGCCGTTGTTGGGAATGAGGAATTCACCGTCGGATTCAGACTCGTCGGCATCAGGAAGGTATTCAGTTGTACCGATGAGATGCTGGGGGAGAAGGTCAACGACGTCCTGGAGGACGAGAACGTTGGCATCCTGGTGCTTCACGAGCACTGCCTCGGTCACCTGCCACATGCCATGGTGGCGAGGCTGAGGGAGAGCGTGAGGCCGGTTTTGATAACCGTGGGAGAAGAGGAAGAGGACCTGAGGGAAAGGGTCAGGAGAGCGATAGGGATTGATCTGTATGCTGAGAAGTAAGGAAGTGATAGAATGACCGTAGGTTCGGAGGAACGAGCGGAACGGAGCTCTGGCGAGATCTACAGGGTGGCGGGTCCGGTGGTTACGGCCACCGGCCTGAACCCGAGGATGTACGACGTGGTGTTCGTCGGCGAGGAAAGGCTGATGGGCGAGGTCATCGGCCTGGTGAGGGAGAAGACCATCATCCAGGTGTACGAGGACACCACAGGGGTCAAGCCGGGCGAGGTCGTCACCGACACGGGAAAGCCTCTCGTGCTGGAGCTTGGACCCGGGTTGCTGAGCAGCATCTATGACGGAATTCAGAGACCGCTGCCGGTATTGAGGGACAGGATGGGCGATTACGTTGAAAGGGGGGTCACAGCACCCGGACTGGACAGGGAGAAGAAATGGGACTTCGTCCCTGGCGTGAAAGAGGGGGACAAGATAACAGGCGGGGCCATCATCGGGACCGTTCGTGAAGCGGAGCACATCGAGCACCGCATTCTGGCGCCCCCGGACGCCGAGGGCATTGTCCAGAGCGTGAGAAGCGGAAGCTTTACCGTGGAGGACGGGGTTGTCACGCTCGACAGCGGCAGGAGCCTGCAGATGATGCAGACGTGGCCGGTGAGGGTGCCCAGACCGTACAAGGAGAAGCTGATGCCCGAAATACCCCTGATAACGGGACA
>LSSH01000007.1 GCA_001595885.1 Candidatus Proteinoplasmatales archaeon SG8-5
TGAACCCCACGCTATCTGTGGATGTATCAGACCCGAACGGCGACACCATGGACGTGTCCTTCTACGATGCCTCAGGGCCGACTTTGATCGGCACTGACTTCGGGGTATCCAGCCCGGGAACAGCCAGCTTCCCATGGAGCGGCCTTTCCGCAGATACGACCTACACATGGTACGCGGTGGCAGACGACGGGACATCGGCAACGCCCTCTCCAGTCTGGCAATTCACCACAATGGACACCACCGCCCCCGCACCACCGACCGGACTAACTGTACAATGGTACGGCCTCAACGACGTGACCGTGTTCCTGGAGGACTTCGAAGATGCACTCGGACCCGAATGGACAACCTATGAGAGCAATCCGGCCGTGGCAAGGAACCAACTTGATACTTACGACTCTGTAAGCGGCACCCAATCGTGGAGAATGGACGTGACAACAGATGTCAACTATAACCTCAACGAGCTCATAGTATCCTTCGACGGCAGCCCGTACAGCATCCTGAACCTGACCTTCTGGACAATAGAGTATGGTGACGAGCAGGAGCTGATGTCAGCCACGTTCGTTGACCACGAGAACTCGGACGGCATCGCGGTTTCAACGGACGGCACAAACTGGGTACAGCTGTGGCAATATCCCGCCACCGTAAGCGCCTGGACGCAGTTCGGTCCGTTCGACATAGGCTCAGTCATCCCGATAACCGGCACGGTCCACATCAAGTTCCAGCAGTATGACAACTATGCCATACCGACCGACGGTTTCCTCTGGGACGACATCCATGTCCAGGGCCGCGAGATGGGTGTAGGTACGGAGGACAACAGGCTTGACTGGACGCTTTCGACAGATGACGGCGGCGGCACTGACGACGTGGCCCTCTACAACATCTACCGAGCCCTTGGCCCTGCAGGACCGTGGGACATGGGCGCGTACATAGACAGCGTCACCGAGGGTATGTCCACGTACATCGATTACAACGTCGGCGAGTTCGACGGCATCAACTGGTGGTACGTGGTCAGGGCCGAGGACATCTGGGGCAACGAGGAGCCGAACACTAATGCGGTTCCGGAGATACCGGTCGGCGACATGCCGCCGACCGTTACCGTGGACGCGCCCAACGGCGGAGAAGTGTATCCTGCCGATTCGCTAATCACAGTCGACTGGACTGCAGCCGACGACAATCCATGGGGGCCAACCCCCAACTGCTGGATCTACTACGACGATGACACCAACCCAGGCAACGGCGAGACCCTCATCACAGACGTTCGCGATGCCGGAGCAGGCACGCATGCGTGGGACGCAACCGGCGTTCCGGCCGGTAACTACTACATCCACATAGTAGTGGTCGACAGCATCGGCCAGACCGCCGAGGACTGGAGCAACGGATTCATCACCATACTGCCGCCCGTCTACAACATCGACCTCACCGGCTTCGGGGTTGGTGACTGGGTATTCGTTTCGTACCCGATTGAGGCGACTGGCGACCCGCTCACAGTGTTCGACGATGCGAACTGGGGTGACGGCCAGACAACCTGGGACATTGCCCAGTGGTACGACAATGTGAACAAGCTGTGGCAGACCTACAGCATCTACAGACCACCGGCGATAAACGATAACGTCGTCTTCGACAACACCATGGGCGTCTGGCTGCACCTGACCGCGAACGGCGGGGACCAGCAACTCACAGTGGGTACGGGGAGCCTGCCCGCAATAGACGTAACCATCAATCTATTTACCGGATGGAATCTGGTCGGTTATCCGTCGGCAATCCCGAGATTGGGTTCGGCTACACTGCCAGGCGAAGCAGACCTTATGGCAATCTACGACCCGGCACAGCCGTACCTCATCCTGGATGTATTGCCGACAACCACCCCGATGTCGGAGGGTAATGCATATTGGGTGCACGTTATTGCGGACACAGTATGGACTGTGAGCTCTTAGCACAAAATGGGGGCTCAGGCCCCCACCTTTTCCTTTTAACTTCCACTTACCCTGTTGAGCACCTCATTCCACTGCAAGGTCTGGACCGTATTAATGAGTTACAAACCAGCTATCATTATTATATATCATTTTGTGAATTCACCGTCAATGGACAAGAGCGACGTTCACGCATCGATTGCCAGGGCGAAGAAGCACATGGACAATCACGATTACGATAAAGCAGCCCAGATACTGAAGGATGCGCTCCTACTGGCAGAGAGGAGCGCTCCGGGCGACATCAAATCTAGGTTGGACATAATGATGCTGCTGGCCGAGGTCAACAACATCCTGGGCGAGTGGGTGGACGCGCTGATGTACTTTGATGCCGTGGTCCAGACATCCACAGACATACGCTTCGCCGCAATCGCAAGCGAAGCCCTGATATCTTCCGGCTCAATATTATCGAAGAAAGGGGACTGGGACACGGCCATGCGGAAATTCCACCAGGCCGAGATGCTGGCCGACTCGGAGAGACTTTGGGGCATCAAAGGTAAGACCCTATTGAACATGGGCGTGGTCCAATGGCGGCGGGGGGATGAAGAGGAGGCCATCAATTTGGCAGTTCGGGCCAGAGGCATTGGTAAAGAGATCGGGGATCCCAAACTGATAGGCTCTGCCATGGCCCTGATTTCGAGCGTCAGGTTCGACCAGGCCGATTATCCGGGCGCTGTCGAAACCAATAAGGAAGCACTGGTCCATTTCAGAGAGACCAGTGACGTACTTGAGATGTCCAGGGTTCTCAACAACCTCGGAGAGACGTACAAGCTAATGGAAAAATATGACTTGGCGATCGACCAGTTTGAAGAGGGACTTAATCTTATTAAGAACAGTGGAGCAAAGCGGAACATCGGGTACCTACTCATGAACATGGCCGAATGCCATGCGAGGAAGGGCGACGATAAAACGGCTAAGCTGTATGCCAACCGCACCGAGGAGATGGTCAAGGACCAGGAGGACGCATATCTGCAGGCCTACCTGCATCTGGTCTGGGCCCTTATCCACGACCTTAATGGGAAGGGTTCCTCCGCAGACGACGAATTTGAATCCGCAGTATCAATGATGATTGGCCTGGGCATCCCCCTCGACACAGCCCTGTTCAAGCTTGATTATGCCAGGTCATTGCTCAAGCGGGGGAAGGCGGAAAAGGCAAGGGAACTGTTCGGTGAAGCCGTCAGTCTCTTCAAAGAGATTGGGTCAACGACCCGTGCGGAACAGGCACGGAGCGAGTTGGAGGCAGTAGGCTGAGTATGCAAATTCTTCCCGCCTTTCCCTTTTGACTATCACAAAGGATATAATCATTAGGTTGTATTCCAAGCTCGATGGGGACGATAGAGCTTCTGCTGGCCATCATCATATTCACTCTGATAGGCTGCCTTGCCGGGATAATCACCGGCCTCATTCCGGGCATTCACGTAAACAACGTGGCCTACATGATACTGGCCTCACAGGCGGCCTTGGTATCGTTCGCCCTTGCGGTGTTCGGCTGGGCCTCTCCCACCGCTACCGAGTTGGTCATCATCGTCTCGGCCCTTGTGATGGGCAACGTCATCACGCACACGTTCCTCGACTTCATCCCCTCCGTGTTCCTGGGCGCTCCTGAGGGCGAGACCGCACTATCTGTGCTGCCAGGCCACAGGATGATGCTGGCCGGCCGGGGGTACGAGGCGGTGAAGTGCTCCGTCATCGGCAGTTTCGGCGCCGTCGTCGGCGCTCTCGTCTTGCTCATTCCCATGAGGCTCATCATCGGCAGCCCGGTCCACGCATATGACACGCTTGCCAGCTGGATGCACCTGCTCCTCATCAGCATCAGCGTGTTCCTCATCATGACAGAGGTCCCCAGGGCCAAGGACTGGCTCATTCGACCAAGGGAATACAAGATGGAGGGCAACGTCATCATTTCCGACGCCCCTCCCGAGTCGGTCGCACATACCGGTCAAAAGGTCATTGAATTGTCCGAGATTGGACAATCCCGCAACTACGATGTGGTTTTGAAGGCATCGGTTTCGAACATGATAAGGGAAGAGGACTCGCTTTTCCTGATATTCGAGGGCTCTGGCAAAAGACTTACAGTAAAGGTCAGAGGGGAATTGCCCGTCGAACCCAAGATGGGCGAAGACGTCATTGTGACCGGGACTATCAAGCCGGTCTTCTCGATTCAAAGCCACGTTCTGAAAAGGGCCATGGCAGCTGGCGTCTTCCTCCTTGCAGGCCTGCTGGGGGTCGCTCTGCTCTCGACCCCTGGAATGGTTACAAACAACCTGTTAATCATCAAGATACCGTCCGTCGACCAAAGCACCGTTCTACTGTTCCCGCTGTTCACAGGTCTGTTCGGCCTGTCCACACTGTTGCTGAGCATGATGGACTCGCCCGTGATACCCAAGCAAAAGGTGAAGAACGTGCGCGTCAAGGTGAGTCTAAAGGACCAGACCAAAAGCGTGCTGGGCGGCTGCGCGGCCAGCAGCGCCTCATGGTTCCCCGGAATCTCGGCAGCCATATCCACGATCATATCGGTGTTCCTTCACAAGGGCTCCGACGAAGGGGATGTGGAGGATCCGGAAAAGGAAGGGGAGACCCAGCAGTTCCTCATCTCGGTCTCTGCGGTGAACACCTCGGTCGCGTTATTCAATCTTATGGCCCTGTTCGTGATCCTGAAATCGCGCAGCGGTGCAATGAAGGCCGTCGAAGGCATCATGGCGAATGACCTATCCTTATGGGAGCCGCTGGGAAACGTTCCGCTGGCCCTCTCGGCCCTCCTCCTCTCCGCCCTGGTTGCCGCTATTGTATCGATATTCCTGGCCCTTTATTTCGGCAGGCTCTTCGCAAAATACTGCACAAAAATCAATTACACACGGCTTGTGAGGGGCGTAATCATATTCTTAATCGTGATGGTGGCGCTGTTCTCCGGCGCCCTCGGCATGGTGATATTGGTGATAAGCACCTGCATCGGCATGATACCGCCCCTCATCGGGGTCAAGCGCGTGCACCTGATGGGATGCCTCATAGTTCCTGTGATACTGTTCTTCCTGTGAAGTTCGAGGTTTCTAAATGCACCATTTTCAAATAATTCGGAAAAATAACCCCGGAACCCGAATATTCATTATCCAATTCAGGCAGGCTTATTTCTTATACGGAACCAAGCAAAGGATTCGTGCGATACCGTCGCCGGTATTCCTGAACTGATGCGTCTCCCCTGCCGGTACAAAGGCGAAATCGCCGGGCTTGAAGCTCTTCTCCCCCTCGGCGGACATGATCTTGCCCTCGCCTTCGACTATGAACACCTCGTGCTCCCAGTCATGGGCGTGCAGGGGCGTGTGCCCTCCCGGCTGCAGCGTGAATATGCGCATGGCAAAGTTCTCGGCCCCGTCCTTTTCAGCTATAAGCCAGCGTATGGTCGTGTCCTTGACTCCCTCCTCGGCTGGAATCTCATCTTCAACTTCTGTATAATGCATGTGTTTCATAATCATCCCTCCTTCAACTTCATGGCCAGCTCCTCCGCCCAGGCGCTGGCCAACTCGGGCTTGACCGCGTTCTTCTGCGCTTCTGTCTCAGCGAACTTCTCCGGGACCTTTCCGGGGAACGAGCCCACGGCCAGCGGTTTCAGCTTGTACTTGTCTATGAGCGGTTGGACCCACTTCTCTATGGCCTTGTCCGGTTCCTCGATGGCAGTGCCGCTGGTCAGGAACATGGCCAGTTTCTTGTTCGCGAGCTCCTTCTTCTTCAATATGCTCTTCCACTTGCCGTAAACCAGCGATATCTTGACACCCGCACCCACAATGACAATGTCATATTGTCGGATGTCAGGTTTGGCCTTCTTCAGATCGATAAGGTCAACATCAAAGCCTTTGGCCTTCATTGTTCCAGCGATCGCACCAGCGTACTGCTCACTGGCTCCTTCCTTCGTCTGGTAGGCGACAAGCACTTTTGCGGTCATAACATCACTCGAAAATGCCTAGCCAGTATAATAGAATTCCCCCGACGACTTCTGCTCGCGGTCTAAACGGGAACCTGTCTTGTTGATGCGCGGTCTATTGGTCTCGTTATCGCGCCTGAAGGTGATGTCCACGTTCTTCAGAAACCTGTTCATTCCATCCCTCATGCCAAATGGGCCCGCTCCCTTTCCGGTAACGCCCGGCTCGCCGTCGAAGACCATAAGCGTGTCCGAGACCATGTCGATGAAGTAGACGTCGTGGTCCACTATCATACCCGAACGCCCGGTCTTCTCCATGACACGGCGGATGGTTCGGGCCGCCTCCATTCTCTGGTTGGAGTCCAGGTATGCAGAGGGCTCGTCGATTAGGAATATGTCCGCCTCCCTGCCTAAGGCCAGTGCGATGGCCACGCGCTGCAGCTCCCCTCCGGAGAGGGACGGAAGCTCCCTGTCCCTCAACGGCTCCAGGTTCAGGGGATTGAAGACCTCTGCCTTGAAGAAACCGCTCTCACTCCTCTCGGCAAGCTCGGTCATGAGCAGTTCACTCACAGTGCCGCCGAAGCTGGGCTCAATGTACTGCGGTTTGTAACTCACCTTGACGTCGGCGTCCACCTCACCCGAGTCCGGCTCCAGCTCCTTGGCCAGTATCTTGACGAAGGTGGTCTTACCGGTCGCATTCGGGCCGACGATACCGACGACCTCCCCGGCCCTTATCGCACCGTGCTCGGTGGTCAGTGAGAAATTGTCAAAGCTCTTCTCCAGGTTGCCGAACTTGACAAGCTCCACGGCGACCCAGTCGTCCCTGGGGGCGCGGGTCTCGAAACGGATCTCCCTGTCCCGGATTCGGATGTTCTCTTCCCTCAGGAAGCCGGCAAGGTAGGTGTTGATGGCGTTGCGCACGGTCCTCGGATGGGCCAGAACGCCGAATCCCCCTTCCGAACCGTACATGAGATGGACCGTATCCGCCAGGAAGTCGAGTACTGCCAGATCGTGCTCGATTACCATCACCTGCTTGGTCTCTGCCAGCTTGCGTATCACGCGGCCGACATTGAGCCTCTGGTAGATGTCCAGGTACGATGATGGCTCGTCGAAGAAATAGATGTCAGCGTCCCTGAGGACGGCCGCGGCTATTGCCACGCGCTGGAGCTCACCGCCGGAGAGCTCTGAAAGTTCCCTCTCAAGGCTGGAGGTAAGGTCAAGCTCAACACTGACGGTATCCAGTGTACCACCGAAGTCTACCTTTTCAAGGAGTTCGCTGACCTTCCCCTCATGTACCCGCGGAAGCATGTCGACGTACTGGGGCTTGAGCGCGGCCTTCGTGGCCCCTACCGCCACCTTTTCGAGGTAATTGAACAGCTCGGTCCCTGCATAGGTCTCCAGGACCGGCTCCCAACCCGCCTCCACCTCGATGTTACCCAGGTTGGGTATCTCCTCGCCAGCGAGTATCTTGACGGCAGTGGTCTTTCCGATTGCGTTGGGTCCAAGGATGCCCACGACCTCCCCGGCTCTGGGAATAGGCAACCTGTAAAGCCGGAAACCGTTCACACCGTATTGATGGACCAGCTCGTCCTCCAGCTCCTCTGCCAGATTGATGATCTGGATGGCCTTGAACGGGCACTTGTGAACGCAGATGCCGCAGCCCACGCACAGCTCCTCCGATATGATTGGCTTGCCCTTTTCACCTATGACGACGGTCTCGTCGCCGCTGCGCACGCGAGGGCAATACTTCACGCATTCGGTGTTGCACCGCTTTGGCTGGCACCTGTCCCTGTTCAGGATGGCTATCCTCATTGGCCAATGGATGATGAACTTGTTATTTATCTGTTGTGTCAGCTAAGGACGTTACATTCGCCGTTGAAAAAAGTGTTTGGATTAGATAGTACGAAGCTCTTACTGTAAATCATTCGTTGTTGACTCTTGATTCACGTCATTACCGATTATGGAGTCCAGATACTCCAATCCCGACTCGGTAATGTAGGCGAAGAACCTGTCCATGTCGAGCCATTCGATGGACACGTAACCCCTCTTTTCGAGCGACACCATCGTATTCTTCATCGGGTCGTGCCTCAATCCTCGTATCTCATCATACAGGATCTCCCTTGTTATGCCTTTGTCCCCCCACACCTTCATAATCATTAAAATGGAACCTTCCAGGTCGGTATCGTAAACCTCTGATGATGCCTCATCTTCATTCATTAATTGAGGTCCCTCTTCATCTTCCTCCATCATTTAACAATATATTCAATTACATATAAAAATATATCTAAATTCGATTATCGTAAATATCAAATATCAATGAGTAATGGTTGGTGCAACGGAGGACGAAAGCATGGACCAGGACATAGGATTGCTGGAAGCCATAGACCTGGCTATTGAGGCCGAGGTCAATGCGCGCGATTTCTATCAGAACGCAGTGGCAAAGGTCTCGGATGAAAGAGGGAAGGACCTGCTACAGCAACTGGCGGATTTCGAACAAGGGCATTTTGACAAGCTCTCAGAGCTGAGGAAGTCGCTGACGGAATCGGGCAAGTACATCGAATACGGCGGCATCGAGTTCAAGAAGAAGGTTTTCAACGTCACGGAAATCGACGGCCAGATGGAACCGAACAAGAACGAGATACTGGACATCCTGAGATTGGCCATCGAATCGGAGAACAACGCCAAAGAGGCATACCTCGGCCTCAGCGGGAAGGTGGACGACCCCAAGGGCAAGGAGATGTTCAGGAAGCTCGCGCACGAAGAGGAGCTGCACTGGAAGATACTCAACGATGAGTTCTACCAGATCAGCAACCAGGGCGTCTGGACCTGGGGAGACTGATCACTCGGTGCCCACGTAAAGGGACCTGAAGGAGCTCTCCGGCCTAACTAGGGCCTCATCGACCACGGCAAGCATCTTATCACGCTCGTCGGGCAGCTGACCGCCTACGCCGACATAGTTCGTATAATGGTCGCTTGTCACCCTGCTTGCCACATCCAGCCCCTCGATGAGGGCCCGGACCTCGTACAGGACCTCGTGCGGTGAAAGTACCTCGAACTCCCCTGACTCAATCTCCTTCAGGATGGGCGTTTTCACCTTCGGTAGGAATGTCCTGAGCCTGATGAAATCCGGGTTTATCTGGTTCAGAACGTTGACGGTTCCGGCGATGTGCTCCCTTGTCCTCCCTTTACCACCAAGCCCCAGGACCACGTACTCGCTCAGTTCGATCCCCGCTTCCATGGTCATCTTGCCAGCCTCCACCTGCTCTGCCGCGGTCGATCCCTTTCTCACCCTATCCAGAACGACATCATCGCCGGATTCAAGACCAACATGGATTCGCGAGAGTCCCGCGTCAGCAAGCTCCTTCATCTCCTCAAGGCCCTTCTTCACGATGAACCTGGACGAGCCGTAGACGGTGATCCTCTCGAGCCTCGGGAAAGTCTCAAGGGCAAAACGGCACATCTCAGCGAGTTCCCGGGTGGGTATTGCGATCGAGTTGCCTGATGGAAAAAAAAGTGTACGAACCCGGTCACCGAGGAAAGCTGCTGATATCTCAATCTCCATCTTGATTTCCTCGACCGGCCGTATCCTGAACTTCGGCCCTTTCTTGTAGACCATGCAGAAGGTGCAGCGGTTCCACGGGCAGCCGACCGTCGCCTGAATGAGAAGGCTCGAGGCCTCGCTTGGCGGTCTGTAGACCGGCCCCTCGTACTTCAGTCCGGGGACCTGCATGATGCCACATCGGATCCTGGTTAATATTAATTTTCGAACGATTAGAAACGCTCAAATATTCGCATAATAATCAGGGTGATGGTTGGAAAATGATCAAGTGTCCGAATTGTGGGGCAGATAACTATAGCAATGTTCCTAATTGTTATAACTGTGGAGTTCCAATATACACACAGTCTCCTTCGAAATCAGACATGAGCCTCTTGCCGATTGTCATCGTGGTCATGGTTGTGCTGTTTGTAGTAATCATAGGTCCGATTCTGTTTGTCTTAATCATCGGTTTCGGAGATGGCGGACCTGGCACGATATCAACACCACTGGGAATTGTGGTCCAGGACAGAGGTTTAGACAGTGTCACATTACTCATTTCCTACGCTCAATATGGCGCAAAGGTCGACGGGACCCAAATATCCCTCATCCATGAAGGAACCCCCAAAGAAGTGAATGAGGTGAGGGTATATTCTGCAACGGCGACTCTGGTCGCCACCAATTCCAATGGCATTTGGACATACCACAGCGGTATGAGCGCAAGTATCCTTGATTTTCAAGCGGGGTATTCGATCGTAGTAACCAGTGCAGACGGATTTTCATCTGGAGATCGTATCATATTCACATCTTCCCATGATGCCTTTGGTCCAACCACTGTCACTGTTTGATCCAGGGATCATTTATTCTTAACCCTGACGATGTAAAGGATGCCGATGAAAACGGCGAGGGGAGCGAGGAGGACGAGGCCGATGATGATGGCGGTATTGTCTCCGCCCGAGTCGGTGTTGTTGCCGTTGGTATCCGCCCCGTTCGTACCGTTACCGCCGTTGGTTTCGTTACCGCCGTTGCTCACGAACACGGGAACCACCGAGAAATCCTTGGACATGGACCCAGAGTTGCCCCAGGCATCCTCGACTATTAGGGCCGCGGTGTGGTTGTCCTGGGTCATGAACATCATTTGCCATACCTGATTGTGCGATTCCACTGCCCCGTCAAGCAACCAGGTGTAGTTCACTATGCCGACATTGTCCGATGAAGCGCTGGCGTTGAAAACCACCATGGAGTTGATAACATAGGATTCATTGAGGCTGAACAGGGCCTCGGGAGGTGTGAGGTCGTCCTTCCAGTCGAATTCGAATATCTCGGAGAAGTAATCGGCCACCTCCTGGTTCTCGACGATGAGGCCCGACTCTCTGTTCTTGGTCACGGAGTTGAGGTTCCAGTTGATGCTGGAAACGAGCACGCTGTTGTCCGCTATAAGGCCCTTGTTATGGATTTTCGTGAAGTTGTGTTCGGATAGATTGACGAGCTTTGCCTCCATGGCCAGGCCTTCGGTCTCAGCTATCGAGTTCACGTACTCGACCGTGTCATCGTTGTCTATGGGATTATCCGGTTCGGTGTTGTAATCGGAAGCGTCGAGCAGCACCCTGACCTCGCATCCGCGCCTTGCCGCCTCTATGACGGCTTCCAAGTACAGGTTCGGAGTGTCGGTAGTGCTTCCTAGATACTTGTCCCCCCAGTGCTTGTAGATGTAGAACTGCTCCACCCAGACCCTTGAGTCAGCATCTGCCAGTAGCCCCAGTATGGCATCCTGTGACAGGCCGTGCTCGGGTAGGACCACCGGCGTGATCGATGCTGCCGTGGTCACCCTCGCGCTCTCGAAATCGGGCCTGCAGGACCATCCATAACGGGTGCAGTTGATTCCGTCGTCCCATTTATCATGGTTGGAATCGTAAGCAACGCTGTCCTTCATCCGGGGCTCCCAGTCCGTATAGAACAACCCCGAGAAGTATTGGGCCACCTGGGGGTTGTCCACCTTGATGCCCCAGCCGCGGTTCCCGCCCTCGTCCGGAGGGGGAACGCCGGTCCACACCCAGTTCTCGGATAGAACGATGACTGAATGGTTGTCAAATATTGCATACTTTGCATGATCGTAGGAGTACCTTTGATGGATGTCATTGGCCTCGTCGTTCGTCATCATCCGGACGTGACCGCCCCGTTCCACGATCTGCCTGGCAATGAACAGCTCGGTCGCGTTGATGCCGCCTACAGGGGCACCTTCAAGGAAGAGGTTGACCTCCACTCCCCTGGCCATTGCTCCGTACAGGTGGTCTGCCAGCTGGGTGTTCGTGAATTCGTACACGTTGATGTCGATTGTGGTCTGGGTAAGATCTATGGCCTTGACGATCTCCCCGAAGCTCGAATCCGGGGACGAGAACAGGTCCATGCCGCTGCTGACCGCGAAGGTCTCCACCGGGAGATCAGACTGGGCCATCGTGTATTCCCGCAGGTTTGTCCAGTCATTGGAGGAGTTGGTGTCAGAATATTCATCATTCTCAAGGTTCCTCTTGGCCACCTTGCCCTGCGACAGGGCCTCTACCGGGCCCGAGTCCCAGCCATCACCAGTGTAGGCCGAGTCCCCGTAGGCAAAAGCGTCGATGACTCTCCCGTAGTTGTTCATGAGGAAGGCCTCGTCCCCGCCGTTCGAAAGACCCGGCGCGGTGCCAATAATCATCATGTCCATGGAATCGGCTGAGTTGTTCGTGTACTCGAAATCAGGGTGGTTGAGGGTCTCAACGAAGAAATTTGTGGAGTTCTGGCTTACAATGATAGACCGGCCCTGTGCAATAATCGTATCGGGGGGAAAGGCCGCAACACCCTCCCCGTCGGAGAAGTACCAGGCTGAAATGTCAACGCTATAGGTCAAGGGGTTGTATATCACAACGTACTCGTTCTCCCCCCAAGGTGCATAACTGACCTCTGTCAACAGAAGCCCGCGGAACACATCATCGCCGTTGGGCTCCAGGGGCGTGGGGATGGACTGGCGGAACTGCCCTGCCGTCAATGCTATCGTGAAGCCCTCATCGGCCGATGCGTTGGAGTGCGTGTAGGCGAAGTCGGCGGGAGGATCATCGGTGGACGTGCCGTTCCACTGACCGTATGACATGAAGTCCACGGTCGCGTTCGTGGAATTTGCCAACAGGACATCGTCGCCGGTGGGAGACCAAATGGACGAGCTCTTCCACATGTAGAACTCGGCCTTCCCGTCAACGAACGCCGTGCTGTTCAGGCCCTGGCCCGTGTAAACCAAGGCGTAGGCTCCCGCGGGAAAGTCAATGTCTGGAAAGGTGATGTCAACGTCGCCCGACAAAAGGTCGTCCCCGTCCTGGTCCAGAAGCGACCAGTTACAGATGTTGATCGCCTGGGGTCCGGAGTTCCACAACTCGATCCATTCATTCTCGATCTCAGGGGCGAACGGGTTGTACATGACCTCGCTGATGACTATGCCGTCACCAACGGCGCCCGAGGATTCGAACGTGAGCGCCGGCAAGGTTGCGAAAACGACCATCGCCCCCAATACAAGACCCGCGAGGAATCTCATCTGCCGATGATAAATCAAAGACTATATGAAATGAACGATGGCGGGTCAGGGATTCCGAACGAAAGGCTTTTACCTGGAACTGTGGATTCGCCGGGCGGTGAAGGGTTGGACTTCGAGAAATTAAAAATGAGAAGCGGAATCATAGCGTTGATTTCATTGTTAATATCGATGCCATACCTTTACTTATTGAGGGAATCCTTGCCAGACGATTACGGCGCAATAACGATGGAGACCGCTCAGGGGGCGGGATTTTTATTATACGTATTATTACTCACCTTCCTTGTCACGGTAACAATATGGCTCGTCCTCGTATTCACGCCCGTTGACGGGCCGGACATCCTGGACAACAGCACAAGGTCCAAGATTATCATTATTTCCGCGTCATTCTCCTTCATCACAGGATTATCGTTCTACACTGACTACTACTTCCTTTTCATGATATTTTTCCCCATAGCATCTGGATTTTATGTTGACCGGTATTATCGGAAAAGGTTTCCCCACAGTCTTCTCCGGGCCTACCACAACATGTCGATCTTATTTGGCTTTATTTTGGGCTATATCGCTGCCACAGCCTTAGTCTGGTCGGATTTCGAGGATTTGGTCGGGGACGAGTTCATGGGATTGGACACATATTCCCAGGAATTCAGCGTGGTCAGAATCGGCATATTCATTGTGCTTTACCTATGCATGAGCTTCATAGGATTGGTGATGAACGAGTATAGGGGGAGCTATGCAAGAACATTCTCCCTGCCCGAACGACCAGATCTAATAAGGAAGAACTTAAAAACGATAATTATAATATCCGTGTTATTGGGAATTGCACTAGCGCTTATACTGGCAATCGAATACATTGCCGGTTTCGAGGGGAATTTCGAGTGGTTCTTTGCAGGGATCTTCATTGTGTTCGCAGTTCTATTTGTCATCCCTTCAGTCCTGCGGTTGTTGGTCTTGCTGGAGAAATGATATTGCCGTTTTCTCAATCCGTAATTATACCAACCTTTATGTACTTCCAGGGTTTCCGCCAGCCTGCATGGGCAACATAAGGCCGACGTACATCAAGAGAGTGGCTATAGAGCTGGTTAAGAAACATCCGGAGCGGTTCAACGATGATTACCAGCACAACAAGGCTGCGGTGGAGGAAATCACCGACATCCAGAATCCCAAACTGAGGAACAGGATAGCAGGTTACGTCACCAGATTCAGGAAGTATTACGAGAACTGACCTCCATCAGTAGTGATACTCCGGGTTTTTACTGGCTCAGCTGCTAGTGTGTATTAGGTTTGTATTGCGCATGAACGCCTCACAACGTTCTGGTGCGGGCGCACCGGCTAAAAGCCCCCTGCTTTGAGCAGTCGGGCGTGCGGCCCCCGAACGGAAATATCAGGCCAGAAGGCCGGATTGTTTACAGGGTGAACAGATGACCATGATACCGAACGCGGTAGAGATCAAGGACCTGAGAAGGACCTTCAAGACCAAGGCGGTCAAGAGCAAAAAGGAATTGGTCACGGCGCTGGACGGCGCCGACCTGGAGATCAAGGAGGGCGAACTCTTCGGTCTTCTGGGGCCTAACGGGGCCGGCAAGACAACCATCATCAAGATTCTGGCCACGCTGCTCTTTCCCACCTCGGGCAAGGCCGAGGTACTCGGCTACGACGTCATGAAGGACGCGTACCAGATACGCAAGAACATAAACATGGTGTCCGGCGGCGAGACCTCGGGGTACGGCATACTCACGGTCAACGAGAATCTCTGGATGTTCTCGCAGTTCTACGGGATACCGGGCAAAATTGCCAAGAAGAGGATAAAGCGCCTGCTCAGGGTCATGGACTTGGAAAAAAAGGCCGATGCCAAGGTTCGCACCTTATCGACGGGTGAGAGGCAGAAGGCCAACATGATACGCGGATTCATGACAGACCCGAAGCTCATATTCCTGGACGAGCCCACCCTCGGCCTTGACGTGAACGCGTCAAGGCTGATTCGCGACTTCATCAAGGACTGGATGAGGTCCAAGACGGGCCGCACGGTCCTCCTAACAACCCATTACATGATGGAGGCCGATGAGCTCTGCGACCGCGTAGCCATCATCGACCAGGGGAAGATCCTCGCCTGCGACACGCCGGCCAACCTTAAGCGCCTGGTGACGAAGGAGTCGACCCTCAAGCTGGAGATACGCAAGGTCCAGGACATCAGCGCCTTCCAGAACATCAAGGGCGTGAAGCGCTTCACATACGACCACAACATAACCGCGGGCATCACGAAGCTCAACTTCATCCTCGACGACGAGGCCATAGTCGCCGACATCGTGGCCGAGGTGCCGAAGAGCGGTTCGAAGATAGTAAGTGTCGAAAAATCAGAGCCGACGCTGGAGGACGTGTTCGTAACCTTAGTAGGGAGGGGTTTGCATGAAAATTAGTCGCGTTATATCGATCACAATCTTCATGTGCGCCCTCTGGTTCAAATCGATCTCTAACCTGAAGGGGGCTGCAGCGAATGGAGTTTGAGGACGACTACCCCAAGCCCTCGTGGTTCAGGATGAACTACCGCGCGCTCTGGGGCAGGGCATACCCCCGCATCATCGGGGCCAATCGCGAGCCCTCCTGGGTGTTCTTCGAGACCTTCCTGCCGATTCTGGCCGTTGCCGCCTACGTCTTCATCTACAAGGCCTGGATCCCCGAGCCGACGATGGCAGAGCTCATGATAGGCTTCGTCATCGTGGGCGGCGCCATGACGGCGTACTGGATGAACGTGCTCTGGAGCATGGCCGCCCAGCTGTACTGGGAGAAGGAGATGGGCAACCTGGAGCTGTTCATGGTCGCGCCGGTGTCAAGGATGTCAATATTGGGCGGCATGGCCCTCGGCGGCATGTTCACGTCAACCGTCAGGGCGGTGTCGACCATCATCGCCGGGGTATTGCTCTTCGGCGTTTCGTTGACAGTACAGGAACCGCTGTATCTGGTCCTCATCTTCATATTTACGATGCTGGCCCTTTACGGAATGGGCATGATGTTCGCATCACTCTACATGATGTGGGGGCGCGAGGCCTGGCACATGTCCATACTACTCACGGAGCCCATCTACCTGGCGTCGGGATTCTGGTTCCCTCTCAAGGGATTCCAGTACATGCTGGGCCAGCCGGGTTTCTGGATAGGCGTGGGCGCGTCGTTAATCCCCATCACATTGGGCCTTGACGGCATGAGGCAGTGCCTGTTCGGCACCGAGATGGGCTTCTTCCCGTTGTGGCTGGAGCTGGCCGTTCTGATAGCACTGACCGGGTTGTTCATCTTCCTGGCCAGGCTGGCGCTGGCCAAGATGGAGGAACTTGGCAAGAAGGAAGGGAGGCTGACGTTGAGATGGCAATGAAGATCAACCGCAACACCTTCAAATGGTCGGCCTGGCTCGGCTGGCAGATGGAGAGCAACTGGACGAGGCCGTTCATATTCGCCATATACGCGATAGTGCGGCCCATAGCGGCGTCCCTCATTCTCGTGGTCATGTTCTATGTCATCACGTATCTGGGCGATCCGAGCACCGCCAGGGCCAACTTCGACTTCCTGTTCATCGGCAACGCCTTCTTCATGTACATAGCCCAGGTGCTGTTCGGCGTCACCTGGATAATCCACGACGACAGGGAGCACTACCGCACCCTGAAGTACATCTACATCTCGCCGGCGAATTATTTCGTTTACATACTCGGCAGGACGCTGAGCAAGATTTTGATTACCACGTTCGCCGTAATTATCACATTGGCCTTCGGGGTCATATTCCTGGAGGTCCCCCTGAACCCGCTGGGGGTAGACTGGCTCTTATTCATCCCGGTGTTCATCATCGGTTTGCTCTCGATCATCGCGTTCGGTCTGGCCCTTGCGGGCATATCCTTCCTCACGGCAAAGCACACAATGGGCATGAACGAGGGCATCGCCGGAGTATTCTACCTGTTCTGCGGGGTGATATTCCCTCTGAGCGTGTTGCCTGACTGGGGCATCTCATTCGCAAAGATATTGCCGGTCACTTATTGGCTCGACCTCATACGGACGAGCCTCGGTGCCGGGGCCGGAATTGACACCGCCGTGGCCGGCACGTCGGTCGAAGTCAGCCTCGTGGTTTTAATCATCAGCACGATAGGCTTCGCCCTGTTCTCGATAGGCACTTTCAAGCTGGGTGATAACCTAGCCAGAAGGAAAGGCTACCTGGACATGACAACCGCCTACTGAGGCCCGTCATCGTCTTCTGAACCAGCCGGGGTGAACTCCTCGGATTCCTCTTCTTCACCATATTGGGCCAGGATGTCCATGATCTCGTATCTGGTCTCGCGTATCGTGGGCCTGAACTGCCTTGCCACCGCGAGCTCCGAGAGGTCCACTTCGGCATTGACGATTCCCTCCTCGAAGGCCTTGCCGCCGGCCTTCAGATTGCCCCTCGGCCCTATCAGGCAGTCGCCGCCCCAGAATGTCATGTGCCTCTCGGTGCCGATCAGGTTGGCGAAGGCCACGAAGGCGGTGTTCTCAATGGCCCTGGCGACCGTAATCTTCTCGAAGTACTCGCGCGTGACCGATGGCGACGCAGAGATATTGACGATGATGTCAGCGCCGCCCAGGGCATAGGCCTTAGCTATCTCGGGGAAGAAGATGTCGAAGCATATTGTGATGCCCATTGTGCCCACCGGGGTCTCGAATAGGGGAAGCGCATCGCCTCGGGTATAATACAGGTCCTCCTCGAAGGGGCCGAAATTGGCCAGCACCATCTTGCGGTAGGCTTCTGGTTCGTCTTCCGGGCTGAGCACGACGGCCGAGTTGAAGATGAGGCCAGTCCTTACCGGGTCCTTCTCGGGAATGCCCACGACCATCCATCTGCCGCTCTCCTTGGCCAGTGCGTCCAACCTGCGCACCGATTTATCATCAAGAGATTCGGCAAGCTCGTGTATCCTGTCGGCAAGCGTGTAACCGGTCAGGAACATCTCAGGAAAAATCAGGACGTCAGCATCGGTGCTTGCCAGAACCTTCTCTGCGATTCTGATGTTGTGCTCCTTGTCGCCCAGCCTTGGCTGCAATTGTACCAATGCTAGTTTGGCCATCGGCGCTTGATGGTTCGCATTGCTATTTATGGGTTTTGCACGGCTCTTCGACACCGCCCTGAAGTACAGTCAGACACATACCATCCATTTGCAAAAGTTTTAAAAACGAGTTATCTATGGGAGGCACAATGGCGAGGAGAAGGAAAGCAGGCGAACTCCTGGAGTCGGAGGTGGAGTGCTACTACTGCAACGCCGTGATACCAGCGCGCTCCATGAGGTGCCCCAGCTGCAAGAAGGTCTTCTCCTCGGCCAAAAAGATAATCGCCTTCGCGGTGGTGTTGATAGTGGTTGCGTCTGCTTTGAGTTTTATAGTGGTGAGCCAGTACCTCGGAGGCCATGAGGGATACAACGACGGCATTGAGCCAAACGGCGCAAACGGAGGGAACGGAACCACGTCGAAGATCATCAAGATTGAGCTGTATACGAACCAGATGCCCATCACGGCCAAGAACTTCATCGACCTGGCCAACCAAGGCAATTTCAACGGCGTGAAGTTCCACAGGGTCATCAACGAGTTCATGATACAGGGCGGCGACTTCACCAACGGCGACGGAACCGGCGGCCACGCTGCCGAGTACCATACAGGACTCGGCGATCAGGCCAACCCGTTGACATGGAGCATACCGGACGAGTTCCACCCGACGGCCACCCACGAGAGAGGGGTCGTCTCAATGGCCAACGCCGGACCCAACACCGGCGGAAGCCAGTTCTTCATCATGCAGGGAGCCGATCGGCCGGACCTCGACTCAAAGCACGCCATATTCGGCAGAGTGACCTCGGGCATGAACTTCGTAGACCAGATAGCCAATTTGCCCAACGACGCCGTAACCATGACGTCAGTCACGATTAGCACGGAGAGCGGCAGGACCTACGCTTCCATCGCCGTCGACCTCTAATCGTCGTCTTTACACACATTCTCATTAGCCAGCTCTGCCGCCTTCTTGGACATTTTGCCGTTGGCGTCGAGGACAACGGCCGCACCCATTATCACCAGTAATATGCCCCCCAGCCATAGGAGGAAATCATCATTGAGCCACAGGCGGGCCATAACGATAACCGCGGCCCCCAGGCCCATCAAGGCGTAACCGATGTAATACTGACCGCTCCTTTTGATCTCCACCAGTTCACAGGCGTTCCCGCAGAATATGCACCTGTCCTTCTCCAACCGGCTCTTCATGTACGCCTTGTCGCACTCGGGGCAGTAGTTGTACTTCACGCAACGCCATCAGCCCGTGATATTAAATCCTTTCAGACGTGACCTCTGAGGGAACTCCCTGGGAATGCCCAAGAAAGGTCTTTTAACACCTATTCAAATAGTCATTATGAGAGAACTCAAGAGGTGAAGAAAAGTATGGAACCTACAACACTTGGAATAATAATGATAGTCGCTGGGGTCGTCATGCTCATAATTGAGGCGTCGGCCCCGGGATTCTTCATAGCCATCCCGGCAACGGTGGTTTTAGTGCTGGGCATATTCGGGCTGATAGCACCAGAGGAGATGTTCTACAGCTGGGTGAGCCCGTTCATTGCAGTGGCCGTTGCCATCCCGATGACGGTGGTCTCCATATACCTGTACCAAAAGCTTGCGCCGCCTGAGACGCCGACCACCACGGTGGGCACGTCTCTAATAGGCAGGTCCGGGATAGTCATAAAGGAGCTGGACCCGACAGACATCAGCGGCAAGGTCAAGATCGATAGCCAGGAATGGAGTGCCACAGCCAAGACCCGCATTCCGGTCGGAAGCGAGATAGTCGTCACAGAGAGCAAGGGAGTGCACGTTACTGTTAAAGTAACAGAGGAAAGGAGGTAAAGACAACATGTCAATCGAACTATTGATAGGGCTGGTCATGCTGCTCATCTTCGCGATAATATTCATACTGATGACCAGCGTCAAGATCATCCAGCCTTACGAGCAAGGATTGTTGATAGTGCTGGGTAACTTCAGGAGGGTCCTTAATCCCGGATTCAACATGGTCCCGCCCCTGATTTCAGAGGTAGTGAAGATGGACCTGCGTACCCAGGTCATGGACGTTCCGCGCCAGGAGGTCATCACCAAGGACAACTCGCCGACCAACGTGGACGCCATCATATACATTAAGGTCATCGACCCGAAGAAAGCGTACTTCGAGGTGGACGACTACAGGAGGGCGACCATATACCTCGGGCAGACAACGCTGCGTTCGCTCATAGGCAACATGGAGCTGGACGAGGTCCTTTACAACAGGGAGAAGATGAACCTGCACCTCAGGGATATCCTCGACAAGGCCACGGATGTGTGGGGAGTGAGGGTCGAGGCCGTCGAGATAAGGGAGGTGGATCCGGTCGGTCGCGTCAAGGCCGCCATGGAGGAGCAGACCTCAGCGGAGAGGGAGAGGAGAGCAGCGATTCTGAGGGCGGACGGAGAGAAGCTCTCGGCCATACTGGTCGCGGAAGGGGGCAAGCGCTCGCGCATATTGCAGGCGGAAGGCGTTAGACAGGCCAAGATACTCGAGGCGGAAGGCCAGAGACTGGCAATGATACTGGAGGGCCAGGGTGAGGCCCAGAAGCTGCGCATACTCTCGTTGGGAGCATTGCCGCTCGACCACAAGGCCCTGACGGTCCTGTCCCTTGACACGCTGAAGAAGATGGGGGACGGCCAGGCGACCAAGATTATCTTCCCCTTCGAGATATCGAAGCTGGTTCAGGGCGCGGCAGAGTACCTCGGAATCAGCCAGGGGACACCAGAGCACACAGCCATGTCCGCGGAGGACCTGCAGCGATTACTCGGTGATGCAGATGACATCCTAGGAGAGATACCGAGCCAGGCAGAACTGAAGACGCAGCTCGCTAACATAGAGAAGCAGATAGTACAGGAGACCAACGAGCCAGAGGACGTCGGCCACATAATCCCCGAGAGGCAAGCTGTCAAGGCACCCGAAAAAGGCGTCCTTGTGAGGCAAAAGAAGGGTGCAAAGCCAGCGCCGCAGTAGCCCTCTCAATGGCATCCAAATACACAACTGCCCATATCCGATGCCTGTTCGCAAAACAGGCACCAATGCCTACACGTAGAGTAGGCACCAATGCCTACACGTAGAGTAGGCACCAATGCCTACACGTAGAGTAGGCACCAATGCCTACACGTAGAGTAGGCACCAACGCCTACGCGTAGAGTAGGCACCAACGCCTACGCGTAGAGTAGGCACCAATGCCCGTTCAAACAACGGGCAAATTTTTATCTATTTTCACGAGCTACAGGCCCTGAACCAGAACTCAAACGTAACGGGCCTGTAGCTCAGCTACGCAGACGCACTCCTCCGGACCGCGTCGCGCTCGAAATGACATCGTCATTACGAGGGTAGACCACTCGGCTCTCCTGAAACGGTTAAGAGCCTCCAAACGCTACTGGCCCATGGAATCATACGCAAACACAGCGGGCCTGTAGCTCAGCTAGGTAGAGCACTCGGCTCTTAACCGAGGCGTCAGGGGTTCGAACCGAAGGCCAGCGGCTATCACAAACGCTGGCAGAGCTGGTCAAGGCCGTGCCCAATGCGAAGCATTTGAGCCGGTCCAAGGATTACTTCGCAATTCTTCGGATGACTTGATCAAGCCTCTTCGCGAACATCCCTTCAGGCCCGTAATCCTTTTTGGAAAGTAATATATGCCCAACCAATCATTTCGCACCGATTTGACAGGGGCGTAATGATGACAGAAACCGTGCGCATATACTTCGTAGGGACAGCAGGTTCGGGCAAGAGCACGCTGACCCAGGCATTCAAGCTCTGGATGGAGGAGCAGGGTCTGAACGCCATTACCGTCAACCTCGATCCCGGGGTGGAGCGCCTCGGGTACACTCCTGACGTCGACATCCGCGACTGGGTCTCTGTCAAGGAGTTGATGGAGGAGCAGGGGCTCGGGCCCAACGGCGCACAAATTGCAGGGGCGGACCTTGCGGCACTGGCCTTCCCCGAGATATCCGAGGTCATCGAGGGCTTCCGCTCCGATTACGTGCTAATCGACACCCCAGGCCAGATAGAGCTCTTCGCCTTCAGGGAGGCGAGCAATGTGTTCCTCACTTCCTTTACGAGCGGGTACAGTATGATAGCCTTCGTGCTCGACCCCGTCATCGCTAGGAAGCCGACGGGACTGATATCATTGTTCGTGTTATCATCGTCCGTCCAGTTCAGGTTCAACACGCCCATCGAGCTGGTGCTGGGCAAGGCAGATCTGTTATCCGAGACCGAGCTTGAAGAGGTACAGAACTGGTGTGACTCGCCGGAGCGTCTCCAGGAGGCGCTCGAAGGCATTGAGGACATGCACTCCATGGCCTCTCTCGAGTTCCAGAAAGCAACGGAGACCCTCGGAGCGCACAGGAGGCCCGTGCCCATTTCGGGCCTCGAGCTCACCGGCATCGAGGACCTGTACAACACTGTCCAGCAGCTGTTCTTCGGCGGCGAGGACCTCAGTTCGGACTGAGCCTTGCCAACGTTTATGTGCCCAGCTCCCATACCCTCTGCAGATGAAGGTACCCCTCGATTGCAAGGACATAGACGAGCTCATGGGCGGCGGCTTCGAGGCCGGCGCAATCACCGAGATTTACGGCGAGGCAGGCAGCGGGAAGACCAACATGTGCCTGCAGCTGGCCAAGCACGTTCTGAAGGAAGGGAAGAAGGTCATTTACATTGATACCGAAGGGCTGTCGAAGGACAGGATGGCACAGATATTCGGAGGGGATTTTGACAGGCTCGTCAAGAACATGCTCATATTCGAGCCCTACAACTTCGAGGAGCAGGAGATCATAGTGGACAAGGCGGTGGCACTGGCAACCAAGAACGACGACATCGGCCTGGTGGTGCTGGACTCGGCCACCTGCCATTACCGCATCGAGCTGGCCAAGGAGCAGGAGAGGACGGAGCGCCGGTCCTTCATCCACCAGATCACCGCCCTGCTGAAGCTGTGCCGCCACCGCATGATCCCGGTCATACTGACGAGCCAGGTGTACACGGACCTGGACAAGGGCGTGTTCAGGCCGCTGGGCGGCCACATGCTCCGCCACAACGCCAAGATCATCATGCACCTGGAGAAGGATGAGACGGTACCGGGCAAGCGCACCGCCGTTCTCATGAAGCACCGCTCGCTGGCCGAAGGCGAATCAGCAGAATTCTACCTCACAGAAAAGGGAGTCGAGTGCTGACCACACCCATCCCGGTACGGAATTTCAAACAAACTGTAAACAAAAGTCGAGTGAAATACGTCCGTTTCGGTAACAGCCACTCGACCTGATATGATACGATAAGCAACCAAACACGAATGTCAAATATCCTACAATCGACGAATATCTACCAAAGTTGATTGTGGGACTACAGCTCGCGATTGACAATGTAGTCAATCGCATCCATCAATATTTCCTTACCTTCGTCTGAGTACGGGACCTTCTCTAGGTTTAATCGTGCCAGGTCCGCATACCTGACGGTCTGTTGCCTGACCCAATCCCTGCAGCCGAACTCCTCGTACAGGTCAATGATGCTGGATACCACGGCCGCGTCCTTTTCTATCCTCGACATCCTGAAAACGTTGCGGACGAACTGCAGCCTTTCATCCTGGTTCTGGTGCTCGAGCTGCTCGACGAGCCTTGCCAGCAGAAGCGTGCGCTTGCCCTCGAGTATGTCGCCGCCCAGTTCCTTGCCCGTCTTGGTGCTGAAGACGTTGAGCCAGTCGTCGTGTATCTGGAAGGCCCGACCCAGAGCCAGGCCGAACTCCACAAGGGGTTCGAGGGCGTTGTAGTTGCTGGCAACGATGGCCCCCAATCTCAGCGGCCCTATTATGGTGTAGCTCCCCGTCTTGCGGTCAACCATCTCGAAGTACTCTTCCTTGCCGACGATGCGACTGCTCTTCGTCCAGCTCAGCTCGAGGAACTGCCCCTCGCACGTCGTCTGCAGGAACCGCTGCATTTCTTCGGCGATTTCGAAGCACTTGTCACCGCCGAGTATCGAGCGGTTCTCCAACAGGATCTTCCACATGAGCAGGTGCAGGTGGTCGCCTGCGTTCACCGCGAGCTCGTCGCCGTGGAGCACTGATAACGTGGGCTTGCCGCGCCTCTGCTCCGAGTGGTCCTGAAAATCGTCGTGGACCAGAAGCCAGTCCTCGGATATCTCCATGGCCGCGGCCGATGTCATGGCCCTCTGGACCTCGCCGCCGCTCGCGTGTGTGGAAAGCAGGAGCAGGGCCGGTCGCACATACTTGCCGCCGCGTTCCGGGTAATCGACCACCATCTTCCAATGGTCCTCCAGATCGTACTTCATATCGGGAAGGGCATCGCTCCTGGGTATGAACTTGAATATCTCATCCTCGACCGACTTCCTGTGGTCCGCCAAGAAACCCAGGAATCGGCTCTCCCTGGTCACGCCGTCAACCGTTTCGTAGGTCGGAAGCATTCTCTCACTCCAGCGGCTCCATGGCGCTGAGCCAGTCAGCGCTCAGACCTGTCACGACAACGGGCACGTTTGCCATCTCCTCTACATTTCCCGCCCCGCTGAGGAACATCGCCCCCTTCAGCTCGGAGATTAGGGTGTCCAATTCCTTATGGACGGCGTCAGCGCCTTCCACCGCGGCAACGAGCATCTGCCTGGCCAGACCGCCGGCGCTCGCCCCCAGTGAGACGGCCCTGGCAACATCCAGGCCGTTCCTCAGGCCCCCGGTGGCGATCATCGGCAAGCCCACGTCCACAGCAACGATGGATACGGGCGTGGGTATGCCCCAGTCCCAGAAGGTCTCCCCGATCCTGGTTAGGGTGTAGTCCCCCCCTTTCTTGGCGCGGTGGTGCTCCACAGCGGCGAAGCTGGTACCTCCGAGACCGCCCACATCGAGACCGGCCACGCCGTGCTTCATGAGCGAGTGCGCAACAGTCCTGGATAACCCGGCCCCGGTTTCCTTGGCGACCACCGGGAATTCCTTAGCTATCGCACCGATGGCGTCCAGGCACCCGGCGGCCCTGAGGTCTCCCTCGGGCTGCACGATCTCCTGAAGGAAGTTCATGTGTATCGCCAGCACATCGGCGTCAACCATTTCGATGGCCTGCCTCGCCTCCTCGACACCGAAGGCGGCCACACCTTTTTGTTCAACCAGTTGCGGCGCGCCGATGTTGGCCATGACCAGAGGTATCTCATAGTCCTTGACCACCTCATAGCTGGGTGCAAGGCTGTCGTCAACCAGGGCAGGTCTCTGGCTTCCCAGTCCAAGGCCCACACCTGCCTTCGCCGCCCCTTCTGCAAGGTTCCTGTTGATGCTCTCCGCGCCCTCGAAGCCGCCGGTTATTGCCGAGATGATTATGGGCGCGGCAAGCTCCTTGCCGAAAAGGGTGACCGACGTGTCAATGTCACCCATATCCACCTCGGGCAGGGCGTTGTGGATTATGTGGACGTCATCCCAGTAATTGCAGTGGGCGTTCACTTTCTCCTTCAGACAGATGTCAATGTGGTCTAGTTTTCGTTCGAATCCCATTCAATCACCCTTCACCCGGGTGCCAATGAAGTCATTACCCTTCAATGCATCGGTCAATCTGTCAGGCACAAGACCGTTCACGACGGCCACCTCCTTACCTGACGAGGCCATCTCGATCATCAGGTCGAGTTTGCGCTTCATGCTGCCCGTCACGTCCACGTCCTCGCTACTGAACCTGATGACGGTGTCCGGACCGACCTCGCTGAGAGGCTCCTCGTCCTTCCCTGGGGGATAGGATTCGAAGATGCCGTCCACCGAGGTCACGAACACGCATTTTACAGCATCGGTATCCTTGGCAAGCTGGAGCATTATGTCGTCTCCCGAGCATATCGATATGCCCCTAGCCCTGTCGACGACAACGTCGCCGAAGGTAATCGGAACGATGCCCAGCTTCACGTAATGGATAAAGACCTCGGAGGGGAATTTAACCATTTGGCCGTTGTCGAAGAGCGTTATGGCCCCGGCCGGGACGGATGCCACGGGGACACCCGCCTCCCTGAATGCATCGACGACGATGGCGTTCAACTTGCGCATATCCTTCTGGACTAGGCAGATGCCCTCTCTCTGGCTGTCGTCGACAAAGCCCTCGTTGAGCTTGAACTCGGCAGCCTTGATGTGGCCGAAGGAGCCCCCGCCGTGCACGATCATCTTTGTACCCTCGGCGCCGGCGATCTCCATCGCCAGCCTCTTGATGTCCCCGGCACGTGAGGTCAGGGGCTTGGATTTATCTGTGATGGCGCTGCCACCCAGCTTGATGAGCATCATGTCGAGAGAATTGACTTGGCCGTATAAATAATTATGTTGCTGATGTCGGCATTAGCCGATGAGCCAGCCATGTGATAAAGGAAATATTACAGAATAATCCTTATATATCAAACCATCTTATGCGGCCGTACTCGGTGAGCACATGGCAGGAAGGAAGCCAGCGCGGATGTACAGGCAGGTGAAGAGCCAATCCTACACCCGCAGGGAATACATGGGCGGCGTGCCCCACAGCAGGATAGCCCAGTTTGAGATGGGTAACAAGAAGGGTGAGTTCCCCGTGGAGATGACCCTCATAGCCGAAGGAGCGTGCCAGATCAAGCACACGGCCATGGAGGCGGCGCGTATCGCTGCCAACCGATACATACAGAAGCGCGCCGGTAACCTCGGCTACTTCCTGAAGATCAACACCTACCCGCACGACGCAGCATTCGGAAAGGCCGTGGGCACCGCCGCCCGCGTGAGGAGCGGCCAGACCATCATGACGCTGCGGGTCAACAAAGCGAATTTTTACGATGCCAAGAAGGCTCTCTGGAAGGCGGGTCTGAAGGTCCCGACCGTGTGCAGGGTCAATGTGGTCAGGGGCGAGGCAACGTTATAATCATATTCCCCTCCGGTCACCCCAGATCAACTTGTGCAATTGAGGCAGCACCCTTACCTTCAGCTTATCCTCCAACACCCAACCGGCCAGTCCTTTCAGGTCTGCCCCTCCGACCGGAGTCATCACCACGTGGCAGGGCTGTGCCTATCCAGGATGCCCTTGGCGTAATCATAGTCCTGCCTGTCCCCGATAATGAACTTTAACTGGTCGTTCGGGCTGAGCAGCTCGAGGTTGGAGAAATCTGTCTTCTCGTTCTCCCCCGAGGACGGGCACTTCACATCCAGGCTTATCATAAGGTGTTCCGAGCATTGGAGTGACTCTATTGATACAGAGCCGTTCGTCTCCAGAGTCACGAGGTATCCCTGGCCGATGAGGTGGTCTACGAGACTGGCGACGTCCTCCTGGCACATCGGTTCTCCGCCGGTGACGCACACCTGCTCGCATCCTAGACCTTTCACCTTGACCATGATATCGTCAATCGACATCTCGGACCCCTCTTCGTAGGCGTATGTGGTGTCGCACCACTTGCACCTCAGATTGCACCCGGTCAGCCTGACGAACGTTGTCGGCAATCCCATGGTTACGCCCTCCCCCTGAATGCTCAGAAATATCTCGCACACCTTCATTTCATCCCTCGTACTCTATCGGGTCAGCAAGACCCGCCTCCTCGAATCCCTTGAGGCGGAGAACGCAGGCCTCACATTTCCCGCAGGCCCTCTCACCGCCCGCATAGCACGTCCAGGTCAGCTCATAAGGCACGCCCAGCTCCGTTCCCTTACGTATGATCTGAGCCTTGCTCATGCTCAGCAGCGGCGCAACGATGATAACGCCCTTGCCCTCGACGCCCGCCTTGGTGCCCTTGAAGATGGCCTGCTGGAATGCCTCTATGAACTCGGGGCGGCAGTCAGGATAACCGCTGTAGTCGATGATGTTGGCCCCTATGTAGACCTCGCTGGCCCCTATCTTCTCCGCCATTGCCACGCCCAGGGAGAGGAATATGATGTTCCTGGCTGGGACGTAGGAGGTCGGGATGCCGGCGTCAGTTCCGCCGCCTTGGGAAATATCCATGCCCTCGTCGGTCAGGGAGGAGCCGCCGATGACGTCAAGGCCCACATTGATAATGGAATGGTCGGTCACGCCCATCCTTTCAGCTATCGCCCTGGCCGATTCGATCTCCCTCGAATGTTTGCTGCCGTAATCGAAGGTCAGAGCGTGGACATCGTGGTCCTGGGACGCGATGGCCAGGCAGGTAGCCGAGTCCAGGCCGCCTGACAGGAGCACTACAGCTTTTTCCATGTCCAGGCACCCTGGCCCTTTCCCTCGTCGATGCCGACGCCAATCTCCCTGATGTTGGGCGTGAGGGTCAGTGCATTCGTTACTCTCTTCAAAATATACACGGCCAGCATCTCGGCGGAGACCGCCTCGAGCTCGAGGACGTTCACGTCCTCCTTCGGGAAGACGTATCGCTTGTCTTGGTATTGTACGCTCACTTCCTCGCCGGAAATATCGATGCCCAGTTCCTCGGACTGCCCCGGCATCAGGACACAATGGTCCAGTTCTTCGACTGCCTCCCTCAACGCCTTCTTGAGCAGTACGAAATCGAACACTATGCCATCCTCCAGCGGCTCACCGTCCAGTTCAAGGTGGACTGCGTAGTTATGCCCGTGAAGGCGGTTGCACTTCTGGTGACCCGGCAGGAAGTGGCAGGCAGAGAAGGTGATGCCCAGCTCCCAGCCGTCCAGTCTAAGCTTCATGTGCGCGAATACCCCTGGCGCGTAATAAACGTTTTGATGAAAACTAATATCTACATAATCCACATAGTGGCCCGAACCGGAGGGTGTGATGTGCATGGCCATGGTCAAGGTTATTAGGTTCAGGACTGACAAATGCACGGGTTGCAGGGAATGCGAGAAGGCTTGCTCGAAGGTCCATTTCAAGGTCGAGACTGGCGGGGGACAATCCGCCATCAGGATCTCCGAGAACGGAGGTCA
>LSSH01000008.1 GCA_001595885.1 Candidatus Proteinoplasmatales archaeon SG8-5
GTATAGGCCCGCTTATGGTCAAGGTCGTACCCCCGGGTTCGGTGACGTTGATCCAGAAGCCCATCCTGTGATTGAGGGATTGCAGCTCGTTCAACTGACTCGGTTTGAAGGAGGCGTAGGTCTTCCATGGCTCGGGGGCGAGGGGGTCGTAGGCCTGGAGGTAGTCCCATTTGCCGTTGATGCTTGAGAGAACCACAGCTATTGATTCGTTAGATTGTTTAAGGGGTAGCGAGACGAGGTTCCAGCCTTCGTTAAGGGTGATGTTGTAGGTGGGGTATGGTGGAAAATCTGGATACCTTTTGTAATAAATTTCGTTGTTACCATCTCTGTCATCCCACCATGTTATATGAACAGTGGAACCATTAATGTCAATTGATGGCCATATTGAATCAAAACTTACATTGTATGTTAATCGAACATCTCCACTCCAAGACACACCCCCATCAGTTGAATTTTGAAAATAAATTTCACGGGTAGAGCTATCATCCCTCATATCATCCCAGACAATGTGTACGTAATTTTCCCAACTACTTATATCTGGCTTACCCACACCAGATGTTGGCCCGGTAATAAGCTGGATAGTATTCCAACTTTCTCCATTATCTGTAGAACTTGTATGGTATACATAATAATCTGGCCCTGGCCAAACTTGATCGATCCATGCGACATGGATATTAGAACCTGAAACCGCCATTGTAGCAGCATAATGCCATGTGCTGTTAATTGATAACTTCCTTTGTTGATTGACATTACCTTGTCCATCATCCCACGTAACTCCATTATTGGTGGAACGTATATAGTAAATATCTGGACTACCATCACGATCGTCTACTAGTAATACATGGATATTTGAATCGTTAACTTTGATATCAACTGGGCCTGTACCAACTAAATCATAAGTTAATCTTCTGTCATGAGTTGCATTTCCAAGACCATCATCCCAAGTTATTCCTCCATCAGTGCTTCGTTTATAATACGCTTCAGAGTTAAGCAAACCCCCAAATCGTTCATCTGTCCAAACGACATGAATATTGGGTCCATTGACTGCAATCTTAGCTCCACTTGAAGTGCTTCCGTCATTCTCAGAAATCATCTTTGATGGGTTCCAGGATAATCCTCCATCTGTTGAATTAACGTAATTAATTTCCCAACCTGTGGACTCCCATAGGTGGTAAACAACGTGTATATTTGAATTATTAACATCGATATCAGGACGTGATGGGGTCATTATATCAACAGGATGAATAGTTGTAATATTATTCCAAGATAGACCTCCGTTATAAGAATTTCTATACATAATGCTATCATCCCCATTGGAAGTATTTTCCCAGACAACATGAATATCGTTTTCCCATATAGCCATACTCGGATATTCGTCGATTTTCGTATGTTCTGATATATTGATGTCATTTGTCCATCCAGCAGGAATCCCAGTGGTCTCCTCCCCCTCGCTCGCCGAGCGGCATATCGGGGACAGAAGTGCGAGCCCCATCAGAGATATGGTAATTGCGGAGAATATTCTCATCCTCATCGAAGTTCATTATGCCTTATCGGATTCATTAGTGTTTCGGTATTCAGAATTATCATTCCTTCTTCTTCAGCGGGACGTCCTTCTCGATGACGAAGGCGCCGACGTAGTCGCAGTCCTTGCAGTGGTACTTGTAGCCGGTGGTGAGTCCCGCTTCGTAATACAGGCCGGTGCCGCCGCACTGGGGGCAGACGAGGACGGTGCGCCTCTTCATCGGTCGGTGATTGGTTGGGCGATTAATAATATGTGCTGTTGGTCTGTTGTTCGGCAGCTGGTGTCGGGCATCCCAAAGACTTTTAGTCAACCGTCATTTTGTCTCCGCGATGAACCTCATCGTGACCTCGGCGGAGGACATTGCCAGCATGAACATCCGCGATTTCCTGCTCTCTAAGGCTGGCTGGAAGGAGACGGGAAAGGTGTTCGACGGCTCGCCTGTGTTGGCGTTTGAGGATTTCAACTTGGTCCTCATACAGGAGATCCACCTCCATTTCGAGGAGCTGGATGTTCGGTTTAAGGATGAGACCGGCTTCGAGCCCGAATGCATCATTGTTGCTTCAAGACACAGAAGCGAGTCCGGGCTGCGCACCTTGACCGTTCACCCATTGGGGAATTACGGCGATGCCCAGTTCGGAGGCTCGCTGGGAAAACTCGTTCCGACCGCGCCGAGGTTGATGACCTCGGCGCTGCTGGCTTTGAAGAGGAACGCGGTCCATCTTGACTTCGAAGTCTCGTTCGAATGTACCCACCACGGCCCTTTTCTCAACACTCCCACGTTCTTCATAGAGATCGGCAGCGACGAGAGCGCTTGGCCGGAGAAGCCGGCGGGTGAGGTCTTGGCGAGTACAATTCTTGAGCTCGATTCGCTAAAGGATACGAAGGACGACGTCATCGCCGTAGGAGTGGGCGGGGGGCATTACGCCCCGCGACACTCAGATGTTGTCCTGAACCGCAAGATATCGATGGGCCACATGGTCCCGAACTATGCTCTTGAGCACGTCGACGAGGACATGGCCAGGCAGGTCATCGAGAGGACGCCAGGCTGCGAGGCCGTTTACTTCCATAAGAAGTCGATGAAGAAGCCGCTGTACAGGGAGCTGAAGGAGCTTTTCGAGGGCCTTGGCCTCAGGACGGTAAGGTCGGCGGACATAGGAGAAAGATTATAATACCGCGTACTATGTTATAGGATTGAACTCAGCGGGGGATGTTTTTCATGCTCAAGGAGTGCAGGACCCACGGATATTTCAGATGCGAGGAATGCCCGATATGCGGAGAGCAGGGCAGGTTCCTGATGAACGAGGAGGAACTCGACAAGATAGGCAGGACAATGGCCGGGGTTCTCCGCCATTTTCCCGAGAGGTACGGCCTGAAGATGGACAAGCACGGCTGGGTCGACCTCAACGACTTCATCCACTCCATAGTGGTCAGGCAGAGGCGTTTCCGCTGGCTCAAGTCGCATCACATACTCGCCATCGTGGACACGGATCCCAAGGGTCGGTATCAGTTCAGGGACGGCATGATAAGGGCGACGTACGCTCACTCGGTTGACGTCGAGCTCGACCTGCCCACGCGGAACGTCCCCGAGGTCCTATTCTACCCCACCACCAAGGAGGAGAAGGACATACTTCTGGAGACTGGCCTACTGCCCTCCGATAGGAAGATGGTGCACCTCAGCCGGACCATCGAATCCGCCATCATCGCGGGTAAGGTCAGGGACCCCGAGCCCCTGATCTTCGAGGTGGATGCCAATGCAGTCATCGAGTCCGGTCATAAGATAAGCAAGGCCGGGAACACAGTATTCGTCGTGGACGCGGTTCCCGCAGAATTTCTTAAACTCGTGGACCAGAAGGACGTGGGGGCTGCGGCCGCCACGATCGAGGAAGAAGGGGAGTAACAGCTTTCCGAGCTGGTATCTGAAGGACATGGGCGGGGATATCGTTTATATGCGCTGATTGTTTTACTTAACTTCAGGTGGAAGCATGAAGGAATACGATGTCATAGCCATTGGCTCAGGGTCATCCATGAACATAATCAGTGCCATGCTGAGAAAGCCCGGAGTCAAGGCCGCGGTGATCGAGAAGGACGATCCCGGGGGCATCTGCCTGACAAGGGGCTGCATCCCCACGAAGATACTGGTGTACCCTGCCGAGCTGGTCAGGATGGTCGATGACCTGGGGAAGTTCGGCATCGACGCCCCCTTGAAGAAGGTGGACTTCGCAAAGGTCATGCAGAGGATGAGGGACCACATCCGGCCTGACATCGAGGGGATACGGAAGGGCCTGAGCCAGGCTGAGAACATCGACTATTACCCGGTCGCTGCCGAGTTCACGGCCCCTTACACGCTCAAGGTCGGAAACGAGACCATCACGTCGAAGCTCATCTTCCTGTGCATTGGCTCGGAAGTGCGGATACCGCCTGTCAAAGGGCTTGATTCGGTAGGATATCACACCAGCGATACAGTTCTCGGCATGACACAGCTGCCTGCCAGTCTTGCCATCATTGGGGGTGGCTACATCGCCGCCGAGTACGGCCATTTCTTCTCGGCGATGGGCTCCAAGGTGACCATAGTGGGCCGCAACCCGCAGTTCCTGCCGCAGGAGGAACCGGAGGTTTCCGAGCTGGCACTTAAGGAGATGGGGAAGCACATGACAATCCTGACCGACCACGAGGTCCTTGAGGTGCGGAAGGGCATGACCGGTAAGAAGAAGGTCGTTGCAAAGAACAGGGCCAGCGGCATTACGGCGTCAGTGACCGCGGACGAGATACTGGTGGCCACGGGTAGGGGGCCGAACACCGACATACTCCATCCCGAAAAGGCCGGCATCGAGGTGGATGAGAAGGGCTGGATCAAGGTCAACGAGTATCTGGAGACGAACCAGCCGGGCATCTGGGCCTTCGGTGATGCAACGGGCAAACACCTGTTCAAGCACGTGGCCAATTACGAATCCCTGGTCGTGTACCAGAATGCTATACTGGGTAATAGCGAAAGGGCGGAATACCATGCCGTCCCCCATGCCGTTTTCACCCACCCGGAGATCGCAGGCGTCGGAATGAGGGAAAAGGAGGCCGTTGCCGCCTACGGAGAGGAAAGGGTGGGCATCGGGTTCCAGAGGTTCGAGGACACCGCCAAGGGCCAGGCCATGGGAGTGAAGGATTATTTCGTGAAGGTCATCATCGACACCGAGACCGGACGCATCCTCGGGGCGCACATCATAGGGCCCCAGGCATCGGTGCTCATCCAGGAGATCATCAACCTGATGTACACGCCGTCGGGGAACTGGGCACCGGCGAGGGCGGCCATGCACATTCATCCAGGCTTGAGCGAGGTTGTGGAGCGGGCCTTCCAGGGCCTGATGTCACCGGAACACTACCATCACATGAGAAGCCATCATCACTGAACGTCGTTCTTGTAGCCGCGGGTCTCCTCCGCGGTGTACTCCACGCCCAGTCCCAGAGCGATGCGGTTGACGAAGTTGAAATAGCTGGCTATCAGATTTATGTTGAGGACGTCCTCGTCATTGAACCCCGCCGCGATGAGGGAGTCGACATCACCCTTGCCGATTGATTCCGGGTCCTTGGTCAACTTCTCGGCGTACTCGAGCATCGCCCTTCCCCGGTCGCCGAGCATGATGGACCTGAAATCTTCCATGAACTCATTGGTCTTGGCTTCGTTCTTCCAGTAATGGTTAAGGGCTTCGGCATGGTGCAGTCGGCAATATTCGCAGCCGTTCAACCCCGAGATCAAAACCCCCATCATCTCCCTCTCTTCCCGGGAAAGGCCTGAGCGCGAGAACATGAGGTTTAGATACAGGTCCTGGTGTGCCAGCATAGATTTGGGATTGAGACTGTGGACCTTCATGATGTTGGCGACCTTTCCCCTGTTCCTCTTGATCCTGTCGTATACGGCCTTGAGCTCTTCGGTCGCCTCCTCCTCGTCTATCTCCCGTATCCAAGACATTTGCTCGCCCAAAGAGATTGAGCACTGGTCTTAATCTTTTTCCCAAAGTTACTAGTATCCGTCTGGACTTTTGGTGGTTGAGCATATGTCCAACAAGATTGTTGCGTTTTGCGGGCTGCTTTGCACCGAATGCCCCGCTTACATAGCCACCCAGACCGATGATAGGGAGATGAGGGTCAAGACCGCGAAGGGCTGGTCGACCAAGGACCACAAGGTGGACGCGGACGACATCGTCTGCGACGGTTGCCCGGGCGGAGGGAGGCTTAACGTGTTCTGCACCGAGTGCGAGGTTAGGACGTGCGCCATCGAACGGAGCCTTGTCCATTGCGCGGCTTGCGACGATTACGCCTGTGACAAACTTACCCGATTATGGAACATCATTCAATCGCCAGATGCTGTGGAGCGCCTGGAGAAGATCAGGCATCCCGATCTCGATTGAGCTGCGCACCCGTCAAACGATTATAAAAACTGGATATCTATTCCGGGGGTCTGAGGCCTAATTCTATTTCCTTTTCTCTTACCATTGAGACGCAATGCTCCTTGGTTAGCTTGCCTGACCTGAAGCCCTTGTCAAGATGTCTCTTGTAGGCGAGGAGCTCGTCCTCGGCCCTTCTCAGCTTCCTACCGGTTAGCGGTTCCCATTGGGGTTCTGGCGCTGGTTCCGGGCTGACGCCCATCACGGGTGCAGGTTCGGGTTTTGTATCAGCTGCCGTTTCCGGCTCTGGTGGCGGCCCGACCGCTTGGACGGGCTCGGGCTCCTCGGCCGTGACCTCCTGGATGATGGCATCCCTTTCTGACTGGGGGGCCCTCCTCTCTGGGGCCGGCGCGGGTTCGGGTTCGGCCATTACGACCGGAGAGGTCTCGGTCTTTTCTGATTTGACGAATAGGCCGGACCTCTTCCCCTTGACCCTCTTGCCCCGTTGCTCTATTTGGTCGATGGCGGCGTAGATGTCCCTCTTGTAGAACCTGCTGTCCTCCAGAGAGGGTTCCTTCTTTGTCTCCCCCGGGGAATGCTCAGGTCCCCCTTCCTCGACAACCACAGTTCCAGGAGGTTCGGGCCCTGGATCTTCTTGGTCGCTGGATTTTTTTGGGATTACTTCGGAGATATCTTCCGGGACTTCGGAGGGCTCGGAACGCTCTGCAGGTTCCTGGGTTTCGAGCTGGATCATCCCATTCCTCTCGGTCTCTTGAATGCGGGGTGCAGTCTGTTCCTCAACCTGCCGTGTTTCTCCTGTTTCGCCGATGGTGACCGTCTCATCTTCCCCAGCCTGCTCTTCGGATTCGACAAGCTCTATCATCTCGGATTCTGGCTCAGGCTCTTTTGTAGGTGCGGAACCCGGCTCTTCCTGCCCCTCTTTTTTTCCGAACAAGGAAAATCCGTCTTTCTTTCGTTTCTCCTTCTTTCGCTTCCCGCGAGCCTCAATGCTCTCGAGGTCAGCGTACATGTCTCTTCCTTTCAAACACCATTCCCTCGAATAAAAGTAATGTCACATCTCGGATATATATTTTTTGTGAAGTTATAAAATGATGAAATGTCATAACCACCGGGTTGGTCATGATTAAGCCGTTAACACATTTGGTCGACACCTCCTTACTGAGGAAGAGATTGGCTGAGAACATCCTCGAAAACGCTCATTTCGTGTTCAGGGTCTTCGGTTCCGGCCAGAGGTTCAGATGTTACGCGGATGAGGAGATGACCGTCGCCCTTGCAATATCAGACGATACTGGGGACGTCATATATGCTGGAGATTGGAGGGGCATAGACCTGCCCAGCGAGCTGCCGGAGAAAGATTTCTTTGTATCGGCGTGCCCGTCCTCAGCATTCGAACAGATCAGGGCAAGATACGAGATATTGGGGGAATGGCCCTGCTGGTATTACCTGACCCCCGATAGATTTGAGGCAGGTTGTTGGGACGAGCTAGGGCCCCTGACCCTCGACGATGTACCGCTGGTGGCTGAGCACTGGGACCTCACCGATTACCCCGAGGAGCATATCAGGAAGAAGATCGCTGAGTTCGACAGCGTCTGTATAAGGGAAGGAGGAAAACCTGTTGCCTGGGTGGGCCTTCACTATGAGATAGACGGCGTGGCCAATATGGGCTTCGCCCATACACTGGACGGGTACAGGAGAAGGGGATACGCCCAGATGGTCACAAAGGCCATAGTCAACAGGATGGCGGATCGAGGAATCAAGACGACGTGCCACGTGATCAAGGAGAATGTCGGATCCATCGCCCTCTGCGAGCGGCTGGGCTTCACCAGGATTGGGGAGGCCACCTGGGCGGATATCGGGAAACCCCTGGATTGAGAGGAGTTTACCCAATGGTCAACGGAAGTGTGTCGCCCGGCCCGGGCAAGGCTGGGCCTATATCCTAAGATTATTGTTTGGCAATGACTGATGGATGGGTTCACAGCTGGATCTCGATGTCCAGTTTCTCTGTGAGTTCCTTGTAGCGGTTCCTGATTGTTACCTCAGTCACGCCGGCAACGTCGGCGACCTCCCTCTGGGTTCGCCGTGCGTTGCACAAAATAGATGCGATGTAGATGGCTGCAGCCGCCACGCCCGTTGGGCCGCGGCCCGAGGTCAGCTCCTTCTTGGCCGCATCCGCCAGTATGTCCATGGCCTTTGTCTGGACCTCGCCTCCTAGCTTCAGTTCGCTGCAGAATCGCGAGATGTAATCCTCAGGGCGGGTGGGCATGAGCTTGAGCTTGAGCTCGCGGGTCATGAAGCGGTATGTCCGGCCGATCTCCTTGCGACCTACCCTGCTGGCCGATGCGATCTCATCGAGAGTTCGTGGAACGTTGCACTGCCTGCAGGCGCCGTACAGCGAAGCCGCCA
>LSSH01000009.1 GCA_001595885.1 Candidatus Proteinoplasmatales archaeon SG8-5
CCTCGTGGGCAAGAGCCTCATTGTACGCAATTATTGTAGCTGAAAGGTCGTTCGGGTCAACATTCCTTACGTGACCGACGCCGCAGGCCTCCACCAGCTTGTCTATTGATATCTCGGGCGCTTCGTTCCCCATGCCGTCGACGCCCATACCAGGATTTGGCTGGTGGCCGGTCATCGCGGTTGTTCTGTTGTCCAATATCGTGCACACGAACCTGTGCCCGTTATAGACCGCACTGATGAGGCCGTGAATACCGCTGTGGAAGAATGTCGAGTCCCCGATGAAAGCCATGATGGTCTGGTCGGTAGCTTGTGAAAATCCGCCCGCTGCATCCACGCTCGAACCCATGCACAGGAGGAAATCGGCGGCGTTCAAAGGCGGTTGTATGCCCAAGGTGTAGCAACCGATATCCGTTGCGAAGATAGCATCATCGAAATTGTCCTTCAGTACTTTTTTCACGGCATAATAGACATGCCGGTGCGGGCAGCCAGGGCAAAGGACTGGAGGTCGGCCAGGGATGGGAATGGACCTGGGACTTAGGCTATTGTCTGGAAACTCGATTCCCAACAATCCCCCCAAACCGTTTTTTATCGTATCAGGAGTGTATTCGTGCAACCGGGAGAAGTGGCCTGTAAGTTTGCCAATTATTTCAACGTCGATGCCATTCTCGTAGGCGATGGACCTCAGACGCGTTTCCAGGAAGGGTTCGAGCTCCTCCAAAACGACCACCTTGTCCACCGATTCCATGAAAGTGCGGCATAATTCGCTGGGAACCGGATGAGACATTCCCAGCTTGAGCATTCTGCATTTGATGCCAGCGCTCTTGATGACGTCCAGTCCGTAGTTAACAGCCGCGCCCGAGCCAACAAAGCCCGTTTCTGAACCTCCGAGGTCGAGTGTTCGGTTGAACTCGCTCCCTTCGGCCATGGCCTCGGCCTTTTCCATCTGCTCAAGCTGCCACGCATGGCGCTTTCTCGCCACTGGAGGCATGGTGATGAACCTGCTCAGGTCCTTTATGAATCGGCCTTTCCCCCTCCGCTTTCCGAGATTGAAAGTGTTGACCGGGCCTCTCATGTGACTCACGCGCGTGGTGGTCCTCAACATGATTGGCAATTCGAGTTCCTCGGAAGTGTCAAAGGCGGTTCTGGTCATTCCCCTAGCCTCGTCCGGTGTGGATGGCTCGAATACCGGGATATTCGCCAGACGGGCGTAATGACGATTGTCCTGCTCGTTCTGACTAGAATGGCAGCTGGGGTCGTCGGCTGTCACGAGTACGAATCCCCCCTTCACACCGGTGTATGCGGAGGTCATGAACGGGTCCGCAGCGACGTTCAGGCCAACGTGCTTCATGAAGGTCATTGTTCTGAGACCGCTAACGGCGGCTGCAATCGCAACCTCGGTCGCTACCTTTTCGTTAGTTGAATATTCGAAGTAAAAACCCGCTTCCCGACTGATATCCGCCAATGTGTTGCCTATCTCCGAGGAGGGTGTTCCAGGATACGATGCCGCCAGGTCCAAGCCGGCTTCCAGCGCCCCCCTCGCGATCGCTTCGTTACCGAGTAGGAATAGGGTCTTGCCCACGTCGTCCGTCAGGATTTCCTTCATTCGCTCACCAGGCTCTGTGTGAACTCTTCCTTCTTCAGGAGGATCTCCCATTCTTGGGTAACCTTTCGCTGGATATCGTCCAGTTCTTCCTGGGGCAGGTGTCTGAACCGACCCTGCATTGCCATGTAATCCTTGACTGGCTTGAGCTCCTTTGGCTTCCGCGTTATCTTGTAGACGCCGTTCTCCACTTCATATAAGGGATAAGCGGCGCATGCTACCGCCTCTCTGCAAACCTCGATTGTCAACTCGGGGGCCATGCGCCAGCCGGTAGGGCAGGGCGCGTAGATCTGAATGAATTTAGGGCCCCTGATCTCCTTGGCTTTGCGCAGCTTCTTTATCATGTCCTCGGGGTAGCCGACGCTGATGGATGCCGTGTAGGGTATCTTGTGCGCCACCATGATCTCTATCATGTTCTTCTTCGGCATCTTCTTCCAGTCCCGGGTGGTACCCACCGGGGTGGTCGTTGTCCAGGCCCCTATTGGGGTCGAGGAGCTGCGCTGGATGCCCGTGTTCATGTACGCCTCGTTGTCGTACATGATGTACATCACGTCGGTGCCGCGCTCGACCATGCCGGATAGAGCTTGGATGCCGATGTCGGCGGTGCCGCCGTCACCCGCAAAGCCCACGACCGTAACGTCCTCGATGCCCTTCGCGTCCAGTGCCGCCCTTATTCCCGATATCGAGGCACCGGTGGTCTCGAAGGCCGTGTTTAGCAGGGGGATCTCCAGGCACTTCAGCGGGAACACACCGGGCATCACCGCCCAGCAGCAGGCTGGTATGCTCATTATCGTCCGGGGGCCCAGGGCCTTAAGGGTGTAGCGCATGGCATGGCACGCGCCGCAGCCGAGGCAGCCGACGTGGCCCGAGTTCATGTATTCCTCCTCCGGTATCGTGAACTTTGCCAGTCTACCACCCCCCATGGCCGGTAACGCCGATCCATTCTATCTCGGTGTCCAGTCCGGTATCCTTCAATTGCAGCGTCTTAACGAACACCTTCTCCAGGACTTCGGGCGTTAAGTCCTTTCCGCCCAGGCCCATGATGTAATTCTTAACGGTTGGTACATCGGCGAGACCGTACAGCGCACCCTTGACTTCCGTCGCCATCGGCCCCCAATGACCGAAGGTGTAGGAGCGGTCGCACACGCCGATGATGTTTGTCATCTTCGCCAGCTGCCTCACCTCATCGTAAGGGAACGGGCGGAAGCACCTGAGCCTGGCAACGCCCACCTTCTTGCCATCGGACCTGAGCTTGTCAGCGACGTGCTTTGCCGTGCTAGCGACGGTGCCGGCGAGGACCAGGACCGCGTCCGCGTCCTCGCACTTGTAGAAGTCCATGAGGCCGCCGTAGCTGCGGCCGAACGTCTCCTCGAACTCCTTCTCCGCTTCGAGTATCGCGCCACGGGTCTTCTCCATTGCCTCGTTGATCTTGAACCTGAATTCCATGTACCAGTTGGGCATGACAAGGGAACCGAAGCCGTAAGGTTCGTCTACGTCCAGGCGGAAACGCGGGTCAAAGGACGGCAGGTACCCCTCCACCAGCTCAGGGTCCGGGTAATCCACCGGTTCCATGGTGTGGGATAGGATGAAGGCGTCCTCGATTATCATCGAGGGCAGCATGATGTCGGCCCTCTCGCCGACCTTGTAGGCCATGATTATGGAATCCAAAACTTCCTGGTTGCTGTCGCAGTACACCTGCATCCAACCAGTATCCCTCTGCGCCATCGTGTCGTGCTGGTCCGCCCACACGCTCCACGGCGGGCCCATTGCCCTGTTGACGTTTGACATTACGACTGGTGTTCGCGCGCCAGAGGCCCAGATGAGGAGCTCGTGCATGAGTGTAAGCCCGTGAGCCGACGAGGCCGTGTAGGCCCTCGCCCCCGTCTGGGATGCGGAGATGCACGCCGCCATCGCGCTGTGCTCGCTCTCCACCTTGACGTATTGGCACTTCATCTCCCCCGAAGATACCAGCGTGGCTATCTTCTCGACGATGGAAGTCTGGGGGGTGATAGGATACGCGGCCACGACCTCCGCCTTGGCCGCCATAGCCCCGTAGGCGGAGGCGTAGTTCCCCGTCATCATTATCTTCATTGTGACTCCTCCTCCAGTATCATTTCGATGGCGTCCTTGGGACACTCATAGGCGCAAATGCCGCAGCCCTTGCAATGATCGTAATCGAACTCCGGGAACTCGTCCTCCTTCGCCTTGATCGAGACGTCCGGGCAGAACTTCCAGCAGATGTGGCACTTGATGCACTTCTCCTTGTCCAACACGGGCCGGAAGGTCTTCCAGCCGCCGGTCTGGTTCGCGGACGAGGGCACGCTGGTTATGGGAGTCAGAGGCAGGTCCTCGAATGTCTTGAACTCCTTCTTCAACTCCTCCCGGCTCATTGCATCACCACCGATTCGAAAGCCTCCTTAGCGGCGGCCGTGTTCTCATCCAGCTTGACCGGGACGTTGTGCCTGATGCTTGACACGAGCGATTCCAGTTTGACCAGGCCCGAGGCCCTGGCAAATGCCCCCAATACCGAGCTGTTGACTATTGGCGCCGCCTTGCTGCCGAGCCTGTGCTTGATGGCTATACCGGTCGCGTCGATGGTGGCCACCTTCTGCTCCCCCGTGATGCCAAGACCCCTGCGAAGGCTGTCCGCGTTCTCCTTGGTGTTCACAAGCACGAGACCCTCCGGCTTCAGGCCCTCGACCACGTTCACCGCCTTGACCAGCGTTGGGTCCATGACGATGACGAAATCCGGGGCATAGATGCCTGATTTGATTCGAATCTTGCGGTCTGACACGCGAGTGTAGGCGGTCACCGGTGCACCCCTGCGCTCGACGCCGAAGAAGGGGAACGCAGAGACTTCCTTACCCTCCAAGAATCCCGCTTCGGCCAATATGTTGGATGCGACGACCGCGCCCTGTCCACCTCGCCCGTGGAACCTAACCTCAATCATGCTTCCCAGAATTTCCGACTCCATCGTCGAACCTCCCTTGGAATAGGCTACCGGCATATTGCTGGCCATTGTTTCTGTAAATATGCCGCTCACACCGGGCCATAATCGTAATACCATTATTTAATCCCTTTACCTGATGGGTATATTATTATCATTTGGACAGGATTCGGGAGCGATGAACGTACTTTATGCGACCTTGAGGGCGATGGCCCGGGCAACCGAGGATGAAGATAGGGTCGGGGAGGTCCTCAGGTTCGCGTCCGGAGTTGACGAGGTCGTAAAGACCGCCGTTAAGGATCACTTTGGGAATCGCACGGTAGTGTTGTCGGTTGACATTCGTAAGAAGAGGGATATCAGGGCTTTCCTGAAGAGGCTCTCGGAAGCCGATATCCTAAAGATCTTGGCGGATGAGATAGAGGAGAGAACGGACGACGGGTGCGTCCTTCACTTCAGGCTGGAGAAGCAGGGGGCATTCGAGGGCCGTCTGGTGCTCGCGGTCTCGAAGGACGTCGTCGATTGCGCGCTGAAGGCCGCTGCCTACCCGGCAAAGAAGGAGACCGCGGTGGCTTCGCTGAGGGAGACTTTCCAGGAATTGTTGAGTTCGTGAAAAGAAACTAATATTTTGTATGCTATCGACCTCGGGGGTTGAACGTATGACCAAACCTACTAGCAGCGCCGACGGCGTGGTGTGGAACTTCGAGGGACTGTACTCGTCGTTGGACGACCCGAACATCAGGAGCGACCTTGACACGCTGGACGAGAGGTCAAAGGCCTTCGAGGAGAAGTACAGGGACCTCATCGGCCCGGAGATGACGACAGAGCTGATGGGCAACGTGCTTGACGAGTACGAGGCTTTGGACAGGGACCTGACGAAGGTCGTTTATTACGCAAGACTGAACTTCGCCAAGAACACGACCTCGCACAAGGAGGGCGCGCTCATGCAGATGGTCCAGGAGAGATCTATTAAGATTAACACACGGCTCCTCTTCCTGGAACTTGCCTGGTGCAATCTCGATGACGGTGTGGCCAAGAGCCTAATGGACTCGCCGGAGGTGGCGAAGTACAGGCATTACCTTGAGGTTGTCAGGTTGAGGAAGCCGCACAAGCTCACCGAACCTGAGGAGAAGGTCTGGGAGGCCCTGAGCCTGACCAGCAGGAAGGCGTTCATAAGATTGTTCGACGAGACCATGGGCCGTCTGGTGGTGAAGGTGGAGGTGGACGGTGTCGTACAGGACCTGACCCTGGACGGGGCAATCGTGCTGCTGAGGAAACCTGACAGGGAGCTGAGGAAGAGGGCCTGGCTGGCCATCACCGATGCCCTGGAAAAGGACATGCCGCTGCTGACTTTCATCTTCAACAACCTCGTCTACCATCACGCCATAACCGACGAGTTCAGGAGGTTCCCTCACCCAATGAAGGCGCGCAACCTGGACAACCAGGTGGACGACGATACCGTGCAGGGTCTATTGAAGGCCGTGGACAGGAACGTCGGCCTTGTGTCAAGATATTACCGGCTCAAGCACAAGATTCTCGGCTACGATTCCCTGAAGGATTATGACAGGTACGCCCCCCTATTCGATGATACGGAGAAATGCACTTACGAGGAGGCGAAGAAGATGTGCCTTGATGCATATGGGTCGTTCTCATCTCGGACCGGAGAGGTTGCCCAGATGTTCTTTGACAAGGGCTGGATAGACGCCGAGCTCAAGCAGGGTAAGGAGGGGGGCGCGTTCAGCGCGAGCGTGTCGTCAGACCATCACCCCTACATACTCCTCAACTTCACAGATTCGCTTGACGACGCAATGACCATGGCCCACGAGCTCGGCCACGGAATACACCAATACCTCGCCCAAAGCCAGGGTGACCTGCAGATGAACACGCCGTTGGTCACCGCGGAAACGGCCAGCGTCTTCGGCGAGATGATACTTTTCAACAGGCTCCTAGCGGAGAGGGATGACCCGAAACAAAAGCTGGCGCTGCTGTGCGAGAAGATAGAGGACATATTCGCCACGGCCGTCAGGCAGGTTATGATGAACCGTTTCGAGACGCGCCTGCACGAAGCCAGGAGAGAGAAGGGTGAGCTCGCGGCCGATGACGTCCATGCGATGTGGAAGGAGGAGAACGTGTGGATGTTCGGCGATTCCGTGGAGATGACCGATGAGTACTCCAAATGGTGGTCGTATGTGCTCCATTTCGTCCATTACCCGTTCTACACCTATGCATACTCCTTCGGGGAACTGATGGTCCTGGCCCTTTACGAACAATACCGAAAATCCGGCGGAGACTTCGTCGACAGGTACATAGACATGCTCGCCTCCGGCGGCTCTGATTATCCACGGAACCTCATGAAGAAGATGGGCATGGACATCACCGACCCCGAGTTCTGGCAGCTGGGATTGGACCTTGTCGAGAGGATGATCGCCCAGGCGGAAGAAGAGGCGAAGGCCCTCGGGTATTGACGGCCTCATCTGCCCTATCGAATCCGCCGTTTAGAGTGTATGTGGCACCCATCATATCGACGCCATTCGGGGCCAGGTAGACAAAAAACCTTTTCTACTCTACAGGTATCCCCGAATGATACCATGGAAACGCTTCTCCGTTTCAACGATTTGGCAAGCCTCGACCAGACCACGATGGGAGTGGGCAGTGCGGGTCTGGCAGTCTTCGCCCGGGCTGGATTTGTAACGGTCAGGGGCTTCGTCATCACCCCAACAGTGCTGTCCGATTTCCTGAAGAAGGACGGGATCGCCAGTGCATTGGCGGATTTCAAGGGCAGCGAGCCCTCCGGAGATGCGAGGGAGAGGCTGAGGGCCGTTTTTCTTGAGGAGCGTATCCTTTGGAGCCATGAGATGGACCTACTGACAGGCTTCAGAGAGCTTGACGGTGCCGTAACGCTCGTCAACACGACCGGGAAGGGCACCGGTGCTGTCGTGGTCTATGCCAGCAACGAGACAACCTTCCTCAGGGCCATAAAGGAATGCTGGTTGAGGTGGGTGTTCTCCGACGCTTGGAGGCTGGAGAGCGAAAATCCTCCCGCACTGCTTGTGCGTAAGATACTGGACGCCGAGACCTCGGTGGAACTTAGAAGCAGGAAGAGCGGCATACAGGTCAGGGCCGTGTACGGCTTGCCCGAGGGCCTGGACGATTCTTCGGTAACGTCGGACATATACGAGTTCGACCTCACCGGCGAGTTGTCCAGGATGGAACAGAGGAGCCAGGGATGGCAGTACGTCCTCGGAAAGCTGGGACCCGTCAAGGTCGAGGTGGACGCGGACTTCCGGGAGGAGGAGAAGGCCAGCGGCGAGGACCTCATGGCCCTTGAGGACATCATGGAGATGCTGGTCACTGCCAAGAAAGTGGCCAGGTGCCTCGTCTGTTTTGTCGCGGGAAAGCCGGTCATCTACTCCGGCGATCTCATTCCCGAGACCAAGGATATGTCAATGACCCTACCCCACAGGGAGTCGAGCCTTACCCTGATGTCCGTGTCCGATGAGAAGGTATCCAGGGACGTCCACATACCGGTAATAGGCACGAAGCTTTATCTCAAGGTGGATGAAGGCGGGGACATCAACCGGCTTGGGAACCTTCACGTAGATGGGCTCATGTTCACCAAGGATTTCACGTCCGATAGGGGCTGGCCAAAGCGGCTGCTCGAGACTGCGGGGGAGGCCAAGCGGCGCCTGAACTCCTCGAGGATCGCGGTGGAGATTCCGGACGATGAGTTGAACGAGCTCGTCGAGTTCTCCAGAGACGCCCAGGGGC
>LSSH01000010.1 GCA_001595885.1 Candidatus Proteinoplasmatales archaeon SG8-5
ACCGGCCCCTGTTGCAGCGCCGCCCGCTGCAGCTCCTGCACCAGCTCCTGCGGCAGCAGCACCGGCAGTAGCACCGGTTGCCGCTCCGGCCCCGAAGAAGAAGTGCCCGTCCTGTGGCATGGAGGTCGGGGTTGACGAGAAGGTCTGCCCCATCTGTAACTACAACTTCGAGAAACCCCCGGAGGAGAGACCACCGGCTGGACCTCCCGCTGAGCAAGCAGCCGCACCGGTCAAGCGCGTGGTCAGGAAGCCGGTGAAGAAGGTCGTGCGCAAGCCTGTCAGAGAGGATTGAACGACAACACGAAAATGGGGGGCAACCCCCACTCTTTCCCTTTTCTGTTTTCTTCTTGAGTTGGAAGTATTACCGAGTAGAACCCGAATGAGCGACCGTGTCATTAGAATACGTACTTACGGGTACTGAGATGCTCAGGAGAATACCAACCGGTCATTATTCAGCCGGGGCTTGCTGGGATTCCTCTATCTCCTTCATGACCTTGTCCGGGTCCTTGTAATAGGCCGACACATACTTGGCGACGTCCTTGTAGGCGACGCCGGGTATGCTTCCCAGGTAGGCAAGGAGAACGGTCCTCCTCTTGACCTCCCTCATCATCTCCCTCTGGGACTTGTTCTTGGCCATGGCAATCTGTTCGTACACGTAGCTATGGCCGCTGTAATTGAAGGTGTCGTCGGCCGGGTTCCAGGTGTACACTGAGTTCGTTATCAGTTCATTGGTCTCGGGGTCGATGCCGACGATCTCTGTCAGCGATTTCACCCGCCTGGTCATCTGGGTGCCGACCTTGACCTGGGCCTGCATGAGCACCAGGTTGAGCGCGCCGATCAGCGCCCTCGGAACCTCGATGGGCGGCTGCTCCATCCTGTGGACCATCGCCTGCACGTTCTCCGCGTGGAAGGTCGTGTAGGCGCTCTTGCCCGTGGCCATGGCCTGGAAAACGACGTAGGCCTCCGAACCTCTGACCTCACCGACCATCATGTACTGGGGCCTCTGCCTCAGCGCCGCGGTGAGCAGCTCGAACATGTCAACCTCACCCGCGGCCTTGCCGCTCGCATCGGTACCTCCAAAGCCCGAACGGGTTAGCAGCGGGACCCAGTTCTCGTGGGGAAGGTTGAGCTCTCTCGTGTCCTCGATGCTGACGATCTTCATCTGCGGCGGAATGAAAAGCAGTATTGCGTTAAGCGTGGTGGTCTTGCCGCTCGCAGTGCCGCCGCACACCAGCATTGATTTTCCGTTCTCGATGCACATCCAGAGGTATGCCATCATGTCCAGTGACATGGTCTTGAACCTGATTAGGTCAAGGGGCGTGAACGGATTCTCCCTGAAACGCCTGACGGTGAAGGACGAGCCGCGCTTGGTCACGTGTGTGCCCAGGGTGGCCTGGAGACGCGAGCCGTCCGGGATGGTCGCGTCAAGCATTGGCTCTGCCACCGAGATGTGCTTGCCGCAACGTTGAGCCAGCCAGACAACGAAGCTGTCCAGCTCCTTATCGCTCGTGAACCTGAGATTGGATTGGATAGAATCATACTTTCTATGATATATATAGAAGGGAACGTTGACACCGTCGCACGAAAGGTCCTCGACCATGGGGTCTATCATGGGCACGTCGATGGCACCGTATCTTGTGAAATCCCTCAATATGAAATAGACCACGCGCTCCTTCGACACGGGGTTGAGGTGGACGCCCATATCCATCAGCAGGCTGTCCACCGCTCCCCTCAGGTACTTCTCCTTCATGTGGGGCGTGGCATCCTCGATGAACTCCAGGGAATCAACCATGACCTCCTTAAGGACCTCGAGCACGTCCTCCTCCTCCTCGCTGAGCGACGGTTCGATGACCTCGTAAAGGTATTCGTTTTGTATGTTATCGTAGTTGATCCTGACATAGGAATATCCGTCGATCACAGGATTTATCTCGATCTCCTGGACGTGCTTGTCGAAGATCTTCGGGATGGTGGTGATGCCCTTGATGGCCTTCTTCTCGTCCGTATGGGCGCCCTTCGGCGGGATGACCTTTACAGTCTTCTTGCCGGAAAGCGCACTCATGTAGGATTTCTTCAGCTTACCGAGGGTCCCTGGCCCCTTCTTCTTGCTGGGGTCGAAATCGACTTCCTCCTCCGGCGCCTCTGCCTCCTTTTCCTCAGCCACTGCTTCAGCCAAAGCCTTTCCTCCTATATGAGTATCAATATCAAGAAACCTAACATCAACATGATGAAACTGTGTCTAAGACCGCCCGCTATGCTTCCGTTCTGCAGGACACCGGCCATGACCCCGTCGCCGAGAGCGTGGATCATCGATGCCAGGAAGAAGGCGATCTCGATGTTCGGGATGGCGGTCACGTCAAGTGACGCGCCCGAAATCTCACCGGATATGCCCGCCTCGGCCTGCGCCTGGGCAACGTTGGTTCCCGCAATCCTGATCTTCGGCAGGAAGGTCACGTTAAGGATGATTATGGTCACCAGGAACACGAAGAACGCGATGTAGATGACGGCCAGGTAGGTGCTCATCGCGATCTCCCTCTCCTGCTGCATGAGCTGCGCCTCCTTGGTGTCGTGCGCAACCATCGTGAGAACATCGGCAACACTTCCGCCGGCGTCGCTCGACTTGATCACGATGGTGACCACCCTGTGCGTGAGGGGTGTGTTTACCCTGTCGGCGAACAGGCGGAGCGAATCGGTTGCGGGTACGCCCCATTCTATCTGTGCGGCCATCTTTTTGATCTCAGGGGTCAGCTTCCCGTATCTGCCTGACGAGGCGACCACAATGGCGTCGGCGAGGGTCATACCGAACCTGCCTGCCTCGGCCACGTCCCTAAGGAACTCCGGAAGCCTCCTCTCGATGGCTGCGATGTCCTTCTGTTTCTTGGTCTTGTAGAAAGCTATCGGTCCGATGAGAATGGCTATGCCCAGGAACAGGAAATTTAGAAACCGTTTAGTGGGACTTTCGCCTTGGTCGGGGATCCCGTCGCCGTTGCTGTCGTGGCCCGGGAAGACGTCCCCCGAGTCTATGATACCGTTCTCGTTGGTGTCGATGCCCACCTCCTGGGGTCGTTGGATGCGGCCGTCCTCGTTGAGGTCGGTCGTCGGCAGGGCCTTCAACGACCAGTCGACCTGGTTCGTCCAGTTGAGCATTCCGAAAATGATGAAGAGGGCGAAGACAGCACCGCAGACTCCCAGTATTACCTTGGTGTAATCGCGTTTCTGCGCCATCACGACTTTCCTCAGATCGCTCTTCGATACTGCCATGTTATCATGTTTCCTTGCTTATGTCCCATATAACGAATATGAACCCGAACTGAGAGACCGGGATCATCACGCCAATGACCAGGAACAGGATCATTGTAGTGTTCGCCGCGTTGCCGCCGATAATGGCCATGATGGCCAGGATGACCACCAAGAAGAGCGGGAACGCCACCACGACCGTGACAAAGCTCTCTGCCAGCATGGACAGCGTCTCCATCGTGGATTTCAGTTCCAGTTTGTTCTCCTTCTCGTACTCCTCCGCCTTCATGACGAAGTACGGCTTGAGCTGACCGCCAGAAGTGGATGTAGTAACCACGCCCTGAAGGAAATCCTGCCACTTGATGGACGGCGAGCGCTGTGCCCCCCTCTTGATCGCCGTCAGGATGTCGATGCCCAACAACTCGGTGTCGCGGGTGATCCACTCTGCCTCGTTCTTGATCTCACCGTAGACGGGCTGACGGGCCAGCTCACTGAATATCATGTCAACGGGCACGTTGGCCGAGGCCATGGCCGAGATGAAGCTCATTGAACCCGATATCCTCTTGTCAATGTCCTTTCCCCTCCTCTTCGCCGTACCGGCGGGGGAGGATTTCAATCCGAAGAACACCAATATCGGCAGCAGCACCGGCATCATTATTCCGAGCAACAGGCCGATGAGGAACATGCCCATCAGAGACATTATAATGACAAGCATAATACCCAACACAATGGCGGCGATGGCCGTAATCAGGGCTGCCATGTACATGTAAGCGATGTATTCCTCGGGTCGGATCTTCATATGGGCCTTGAGCAGGTTCTCCTCCAGGTCCTCATCCCTGGAACCCTTGGCCTTAACGTAGTTGCCCATCATCCTCCAGCTGAGTTCCTGGAAGGGCGTCAGCTTGATGTAATCGGGTACAGCACCCTTCGGCAGCCGGATGAGATGGGGTCCCATGACAGTCTCTCCTCTGCGGGCCCTCTTGGTCTTGAGGTGGCTCTTCTTGGTGTCCAGCTGTTGGAACGATGTCTGGGTCTCAGGCGCCAACGTCAGCACCTCCTGATTCGTCCGAGTTCATCTTCAGGATGGACTCGTCAACCCATCCCATCTCGTCCCTGATCTTCTGGATGGTCTCGTCTGGTTCTTTGTAGTAACCTACAATTATAGCTGAAATATCACGATAATCGGTGATGTCCTTTTCCACCACGTACTTGATGATGTCAACGCGTCTTCGTATCTCCGAATCCATCTCCTCATGAGTCATGTTCTTCATTTCCATCAGCTGGTCCAGGATGAAGCTGTGACCCTTGTAGATGAAGTCGTCGGTGCGCTGGTCCCACTCGTAGACCGTGTTGGTGATGAGCTCATTGGTCTCGGGCTCGAAACCGACAAGTTCCACGATCTTCGTAAGGCGCCTGACAACGCTGTCCCCAACCCTGACGTGCTTCTGGATGATCACGAAGTTGAGTGCGGTAAGAAGGATTCTCGGTATGCTGATCGGCGGGTTCTCCAGCCTGTTGACCATTGACTTGATGGAATCCGCGTGCATCGTGGAGTAGGTCGTGTGTCCGGTGGCCATCGCCTGGAACATGGTGGAGGCCTCCTTACCTCTTACCTCTCCCACGATGATGTAGTTGGGCCTCTGTCTCAGTGCCGCCCTGACGAGCTCGTACATGTCGATCTCACCCGCGGCCTTGCCGGACTTATCCTTCTCGCCGACTCCGGTCCTTGTCGCACCCGGTATCCAGTTCTCGTGCGGCAGGTTGATCTCCCTGGTGTCCTCCATGGTGACGATCTTGGCGCCAGGCTTGATGAACAGGGCCAACGCGTTCAAGGTAGCGGTCTTCCCGCTCGCCGTCCCGCCGGCGATGATCATTGAGTGCCCGTGCTCCACCAGCATCCAGCAATAGGCGACCATGTTGAGCGAGGCGGTTCCGTATTTCACGAGCTCCACAGGTGTGAACGGCTTCTCCTTGAACCGCCTGATGGTGAAGGACGAGCCGCGGGTTGTAACCTCCCTTGCGTAGGTGGCCTGCACTCTGTGACCCTCGAAGGTCGTCCCGTCGAGGATGGGCATTGCCACCGAGACCTGTTTAGCGCATCTCTGGCCGAGGTAGATGACAAAGCTGTTCAGATCGTCCTCGTCCTCGAAGATGACGTCGGTCTTGATGGATTCGTACTTCTGATGATATACGAACAACGGTACCGCGGTGCCGTCGCATGAAACGTCCTCGATGAACCTGTCGTTCATCAGTGCGTCGATGGGACCGTATCCTACGAAGTCCCTGTTAACATAATAGTAAATCTTCTCGGAAGTCGCCGGTTCCAGGCGCATCTCCCTGCTCTTGATGAAGCTCCCCACGCTCTTCTTCAGGTATTCGTGCTTGTCCTTCTTCTGCAATTTGTCGAGCTCGTATTCCAGCGTGCGCTGCAGCGAATCCTTGATGAGCTGCAGTATCTCGTCCTCCTTTTCCGACATCGGAGGCTCGATGACCTCGTAGACGAACTCGCTGTTCGCGCTGTTAAAGATGATCCTGGCATAACTGAAAGGTTCGACGATCGGATAGGTCTCGATCTCTTCGATGTTCGGATCGGCGATATCGGGTATTGGGCTGAGCGGAGAGCCTCGCCCCTCCTTCCATTTCTGTTCGAGCGCAACCTCGCCCTTCGGTACCTTTACCTTCAGGGACTTTTCTCTGGATTTCAGCATCCTGGACATCATCGATTTCTTCAAACCCATTTAAGTCGCCCCCGCCTCTGCTGTCACCAGCTCAACATGAGCCACTGTGAACGTGAATAACGAAATCGAGTTCGGATTGATGCTAAGGTTGACCCGGTAAACAGGGTCCATAGGGTCGAAGCCGACCTGAGTGGAAGTTACCGAGTAATCAACACCGGGCTGCATCCCAGCGTCCTCCAGAAGCAGGTCGAATGCGTTGTACCAGGCGCTCTCGTATCTGGTGGTGTGGGTGATGTTAAGGAAGGTCGGGTCGCCGCCCGAGTCCTGGGCGCTCATGTTGGTGAACGTAGTGGAGGACACCGACCTCAGGATGGTCTGAATGCCCCTCGTGCCGAAGCCAACATATTTCGTGTCATCTCCCCTGAGGTCCACCTGGGTGTATGTGATATCGAACCTATTTCCTCCACTTGGCGTCACGATCAGTTGAGGAGAGCTCCTCATGTATTCCCCGTCCTCCTGCTGCAGGATGATGGCATCGTTCTCGTACGCCAGGGTTTGCGGGACGTAGTATCGGTTCGGGCATTCCAGCATTATGGTGCCGCCCAGCGTGCTGCCGAACTGCGGTGATCTGTAATCGAGTATTGTCGTTCCCACATTGAAGCTGAAACTGACATTGTTGTAACTTCTTCGATTATAAGCCCCGAGGTAACCCGCGGTCGCCGAGGCGAAGACAGGGATGCCGTTTGACCCCAGGGTGACAGGGGTGGTGATGGTCGTGGGGGGCACACCCTGAATTGTGCCCGCGAGTATCTGCAGGTCTATGGCGTTCTTCAGGTTGCTGAACTGGCCGTAGGCCACAATCATGTGTGAGGACTCGTTCTCCTCCATCCAGACAGGCACATATTGATTGGTGAACATCGACAGAAAGGCCATGAAGACCATGAGTGCCATGATCGTACCGACGGTTGAAGCGACACCCTCGTCGTTCCATTGCCTTCGAGCCTTTATTCTGTGAGACCGGGTTTCGGTCTTATCCCCCTCACCTTTTACCTCAGAAAAAGTTGATACCATATGCTCACTCATTCACACCCTCATTTAATGCCTTATGTATATATATACCTGTCGCTTATTTGAATAACAATCAACCTAATTAGAACTTGTTCAATATTATTGGAATTTCAGGAAATACAACCCGTGATCGCACAGGTGGGAGATACGGCATTCCCCGCACCTGGGTCGTACAGGATTGCACACCCTCTGTCCGTGCCGGACCATCAGCCTGTTTATCTCTAGCCAGTACTTCTCGGGGACAACCCTTCTCAGCACCTCCTCGGTGACCTCAGGATCCCTTGTCCTGGCCAATCCCCAGAGGTTCGAAATCCGGTGGACATGCGTGTCCACCGCTATCGCGGGTTGCCCGAAACCGTAGGCCAGCACGCAATTCGCCGTCTTCCTGCCCACTCCGGGCAGTTTGACCAGGCTATCAAGGTCATCGGGGACCCCTCCCCCGTGCTCCTTGAGTATGACCTTCGAGGTCTCTATGATCTTAACCGCCTTCTGCCTGGGGAACCCTGCGGCCATGATTAGAGGCTCGACATCCCCGGGTTTGGCGTTGGCCAGTTCCTTCGGATTTTTATACTTCTCATACAGGTTTCGGGCCGCCGCCCTTGTGTTCTCGTCCCTCGTTCTCTGTGACAATATCGTCGTGATGAGCACCCTGAAGGGCTCGGTCTCATCGGTCTCCGGCGGCCTTTCCATCTTGGGGGAACCGCCCGGGTAGGCGCCCACCGCATAGGACTTGGCAAGCCTCTCCATCATCTCTCCAATCCGCAGCCCGTCAAGGCAGGCAGCGGCATCGGATGCGGTGAATATCGAGCCGGTGACGATGACCGCCCGCCCGCTCTTCATGGCCCTGTCGACCGCCTTGCCAACCTCCCCGATCACGTTGACCTTCCCCCGGAAGTGCTCTGCCAGCTCTCCCGCCGGCATCCTTCTGTGGTAACCTGGTTGGGTGGCGAAGACCTCCGAGAAGCAACCGTCCAGTTCCTTCGCAAAGGTCGCCGCATCCTTGTCCTCAAGCAGCCCGATGACGCCGACCGGCTTGTCTTTGGGAAACTGCTCTTCAAGATATCGGGACAGGGTTCTGGCTCCTCCCGGGTTGTGCGTGGTATCGAGGATGACCAACGGTGATATCCTGACCACCTGCAGCCTTGCCGGCCAGGCGGTGTTCCCGATGCCCTCCCTTATATCATCTGGGTTCACCTTCAACATCCTGGTCGCCAGCACTGCCGCCCCGATGTTCATCAGCTGGTGCTCTCCGGCCAGCCTTGTACTGACATCGTTGATCTCCAATCCGTTTACGTTGATATCGAAA
>LSSH01000011.1 GCA_001595885.1 Candidatus Proteinoplasmatales archaeon SG8-5
GGCAGCGTGACCGTGAAGGACAACGGCCGCGGCATCCCCGTGGACCTTCATCCGAGGTACAAGCGCCCGGCGCTTGAGATAGTCATGACGAAGCTGCACGCCGGCGGCAAGTTCGACAGGAAGAGCTACAAGGTCTCCGGCGGATTGCACGGCGTCGGCGTATCGGTGGTGAACGCGCTCTCCGAGTGGATGATAGTCAAGGTGGAGAAGGACGGCAAGGCCTACCTCCAGAAGTACGAGCGGGGCAAGCCCATGGAGGACATGAAGGTGGTCGGCGACACCGAGGACAAGGGCACGACCACGACCTTCAAGCCCGACGTCATGATATTCGAGACCCTTGAGTTCGATTACGAGACCATACTTACCCGGATGCGCGAGCTGGCCTTCCTCAACCGCGGCCTCAGGATAACCGTGTGCAAGGAGGACGACGATGAATCGAAGAAGTCCTTCAGGTTCGAGGGCGGCATCATGGAATTCGTAAAATTCCTCAACAGGAACAAGAGCGCGCTCCACGCCGACCCCATCTACATCGAGGGCTCGAAGGGCGACACCCAGCTCGAGATAGCGCTGCAGTACACGGACAGCTTCAGCGACAACATCCACACATTTGCCAATAACATCAACACCATAGAGGGCGGCACTCACCTCAGCGGCTTCAGGGCCGCGCTCACACGCACGCTGAACGACTACGCGAGGAAGAACAACTACCTCACCGGCAAGGATATGGCCCTCAGCGGCGACGACGTGCGGGAAGGCATGACCGCGATACTCAGCGTCAAGCTGGCAGAGCCGCAGTTCGAGGGCCAGACGAAGACCAAGCTCGGCAACAGCGAGATGAAGGGCATCGTCGAGACCCTGGTGAACGACAGGCTTGCCGAATACCTCGAGGAGAACCCCCGCAGCGCCGAGATTTGCATTCAGAAGGCCATACTGGCCGCGCAGGCCCGCATTGCTGCCCGCAAGGCGAGGGAGCTCACCCGCCGGAAGGGATTCCTCGAGGGCGGAAGCCTCCCCGGGAAACTGGCCGACTGCTCCGAGAAGGACCCGGCCAAATCGGAACTCTACATCGTGGAGGGCGATTCGGCAGGCGGCTCGGCCAAGCAGGGGCGCAACCGGGAGTTCCAGGCAATCCTGCCGCTGCGCGGCAAGATACTGAACGTCGAGAAGGCCAGGCTGGACAAGATACTGAAGAACAACGAAATTCGTACTTTGATAACCGCCTTCGGCACCAACATCGGGGAGGAGTTCGAGCTGGAGAAGGCGAGGTATCACCGCCTCATCATCATGACGGACGCCGACATCGACGGCGCGCACATCCGCACGCTGCTCCTCACCTTCCTTTACCGCTACATGAAGCCCCTCATCGAGGCGGGATACGTCTACATCGCCCAGCCGCCGCTGTACAGGATATTCAAGGGGAAATCGGAACACTGGGTGTTCACCGACCGCGAGCGCGACGAGATGCTCAAGGAATTGGGGGAGGGGTGGGGTGTTCAAAGGTACAAGGGCCTCGGGGAGATGAACGCGCACCAGCTCTGGGACACCACCATGGACCCGGAGAATCGGGTTCTGTTGCAGGTTACGATCCAAGATGCCATACTGGCCGACGAGCTGTTCACCATATTGATGGGGGACGCGGTCGAGCCCAGGAGGGAGTTCATTACCGCCCACGCGAAGGACGTGGTCAACCTGGACGTGTAGGAACATGGAGGAACCGGAGATAAACGAGGAAACCGGCGGGCAGAAGGTCGTGCCCAAGCCCATCGAGGACGAGATGAAGAAGTGCTACATCGATTACGCCATGAGCGTCATCGTTTCCAGGGCGCTTCCGGACGTCCGCGACGGCCTGAAGCCGGTGCACCGCCGGATACTCCACGGCATGAACGACCTCGGCCTGGGGCACAACCGCCCGTACAAGAAGTCCGCCAGGGTCGTGGGTGACGTTCTGGGCAAGTACCACCCCCACGGCGACCTCGCCCTATACGGCTCCCTGGTGCGCATGGCCCAGCCCTTCTCGCTGCGCTATACTCTCGTCGAGGGCCAGGGCAACTTCGGCAGCGTGGACGGTGATAGTGCAGCGGCGATGAGGTACACCGAGTGCCGCATGATGCGAACCGCGGAAGAAATGCTGGCCGACATCGACAAGGACACGGTGGACTTCGTTGACAACTTCGACGGCAGCCTCCGGGAGCCGACCGTTCTGCCCTCCAAGATACCAAACCTCCTCATCAACGGAACCGCAGGCATCGCGGTGGGAATGGCCACGAACATGCCGCCTCACAACCTCAACGAGGTGGTGGACGGCCTGGTCCATCTCATAGACAACCCCGAGACGGAGGTCATGGAGCTCATGGAGCTGATACCGGCGCCCGACTTCCCCACCGGTGGTGTGATATACGGGGTCGCCGGCATCGTCGAAGCCTACAACTCCGGCCGCGGCAGGATCCGTGTGCGGGCAAAGAGCCACACCGAGGAGGCGAAGGGCCGCGAGCGCATAATCATCACCGAAATACCCTATCTCGTCAACAAGGCCAAGCTCATCGAGAGCATCGCCGACCTGGTCAAGGCGAAGAAGGTCGACGGCATCACCGACCTTCGGGACGAGAGCGACAGGAAGGGCATGCGCATCGTAATCGAGCTGAAGAAGGGCATGATGGAGGAGGTCGTCCTCAATCAGCTATACAAGCACACCCAGCTCCAGACAACCTTCGGCATCATCAACCTGGCCCTGGTGGACAACCAGCCCCAGATACTCAATCTCAAGGAGCTGATGGAGCACTTCATCGAGCACCGCAGGGAGATAGTGAGGAGGCGTACCGACTTCGACCTGGGGAGGGCCAAGGCCAGGGCCCACATCCTCGAGGGCCTCCTCGTCGCGCTGGACAACATAGACGAGGTCATCGCTCTCATCCGCAAGGCCAAGAGCGTCGACGAGGCCAGGGAGGGCCTGACCGCGAAGTTCATGCTCACCGACCTGCAGGCCAGGGCCATACTCGATATGCGATTGCAGAAGCTCACGAACATGGAGCGCCAGGGCATCAAGGACGAATACTCGATGCTCCTCAACGTCATCGAGGACCTCAAGGACATCCTGGAGAAGCCCGAGCGCATACTGGCCATCATCAAAGAGGAACTCGCCGAGATGAAGGAGAAGTTCGGGGACGAGAGGCGCACCGACATCGTCATGCACGCCGAGGACATGGACATCGAGGACCTCATCCCGGTGGAGGACGTGGTCGTGAGCATCACCAACACCGGCTACGTGAAGCGCCTGCCGCTGGAGACCTACAAGCAGCAGCGGCGCGGCGGCGTCGGCCTCATCGGCATGGAGATGAAGGAGGAGGACTTCGTCACGCAGCTTTTCGTCACCTCGACTCACAACTTCATCATGTTCTTCACCAATCTTGGACGAGTATACTGGCTAAAGGCCTATCGCATCCCGGTCGGGGGAAGGCACGCCAAGGGCAAGGCGATGATCAACCTCCTGCCCCGCCTGGAGGAGGGGGAGACCGTTACAACGGCAATGCCAATCAAGGAGTACGACGATCAGCACTGGCTCATGCTCGCCACAAAGAACGGCATCATCAAGAAGACCATACTCTCGGCCTACAAGAGGCCGCGCGTCACAGGCATCTGGGCGGTCAGGCTGCGCGAGGGCGACGAGCTGGTCCGCGTTGGCATGACCGACGGCAACAAACAGGTGATACTGGCATCTAAGAAGGGACAGGCCGTCCGATTCGACGAGACCGAGGTCCGCGAGGTCGGCCGCCACTCGATCGGGGTGAAGGGGATGACATTGGCCCCTGACGACGAGGTGGTCTCGATGGCCGTCGTGGACTGCGAGGAGGACACCCTTCTCACTCTCACCGAGAACGGCTACGGAAAGCGCTCCAGCGTCGGAGATTACAGGAAGACCAAGCGCGGCGCCAAGGGCGTGATGACCATCCGCACGACCGAGCGCAACGGCAACGTGGTCAAGGTCAGGCGCGTGGACGACGATCACGAGCTCATAGTCACGTCAGAGCACGGCATGGTCATTCGTATACCGGTCTCGGACATCAGGGTCATCGGCCGCGCCACCCAGGGCGTCAGGATAATGAAGATAAGGAAGGGCGACAAGGTCACGACCGTCAGCAAGGTCATGAAGGCCCACAAGGAGGACGAGCTCCTCGAATCGGCGGAGACCGGGGCCAAGGTCTCTGACGCTGACTGGGCCGGCCTTGAGGACGAGGACGGCACAGCAGAAAAATCAGAGAAAGATGAAGAATAGCTGGGCCGAGAATCTTTTTTTCGGGGGAAAGAAAGGGAACAGACCTTTTACCAAAGCCCGTACAAATCGACTTATTTACAACTTTGAACTAGATCTAATCTATGAGAGTCGAATCGTATAGTATACCGAGGGGCAGGGAGAGTTAATCGCTCATGAGCATTGTCATCCAGATCATCGTGGCAGTACTTCTTGTTTAATCATGTTATTTTACTACTTCAACGCCCTGGCAAGACCGATTATCACCCTAACATTCTAAGTGATGTAATTCACGCTGGACCTGTCAAAATCATCCACCAGCTCGATGTCGGTGCTCTCCGGCTGCCATGCGATGTCCGGATAGGCCAGGTTGGGTATGTACTCGGTGATGTTGGCAGCGAGCCTGGTGGCCAAGTGGCCCTCGCCGAAGGCCTTTATAGAAATGTCGATGCACATCCTCCTGACCTCCCTCTCATCGAGGTGTCCGAGGGAGTGCAGGTACTCGTGCAGGAGTATGTGGAACACGTACGGTTTGAATAATTCGGGTTTGGAGTCCTTTATCCTGGACAACGGATTCCTGTTCATCACTATGATATTCGTTCCCACCGGGTAGAACGCCCCAAGGAAGCCGCGCGGGTGGTTTCCCAGGTCTGCCAGGCCCAGCATCAGGCCTCCGCGGTTCTCGTTCCGCGTTTGCCTAACGGCTGCCTTGACCACCTCGAATATGTCAGCCAAAGTATTGGCGTTCTCAAGCAGCGAAACCAACCATTTGCCCATCAATAATCACATTGTCCGAAGATAATATGGTTTTAACCCCTAAATTTTGGTCCCCAGGCCAATCCCAAAGCTGCGGATCGAAAATTCGGGCGATTATCACATCACTAAATCAAAAGTAACGATGGCAAGCCTTTGGGGGCTTGCCATCTAGACTGTCTCTGAAGGCCTGGCCTTCGAAGGCAGCGTCACCGAAAGGGATTCACCGTCTTCCAGGGGGTACTCGAACGTCTTCCTGCCCGTCCTCGGGTTGAGGAGTATCCTCGGCTTGACCTGCCGGGTCTTCGTCGTTCCCAACCCTCCGATGCGCCGGAGTTCCGCGCCAATGTCCCTCGGGCGGTGTCCGCCCCTCAGTTCCTCGTACGTCATCATTTGGTTCACCTCTGTTTTCATCCGGTCCAGAGTATTTCAGCGTCCTCGGTCGTGCTTCACATCACGCGGACCAGTACCGCGTTCTGCAGCGTCCCGATTGAGCCGCTTACCCCGGATGCGTTCGCGCCGCCTCGGCGCCCGTTCGCGTTTCTTAGCAATTTTATTTTCGTTTCCGTCATCTTTCATCACCTCTAAACAGTGATAGAGTGGTCAAAAGTCATAAGCGGAGCGAGAAGAAGTGACCACTTTCTGGTCACAGTATATATACCCCCCGATTGGTTCAAATATGTTTGAACGGAGAAAAGGTCTTTATCTCTCCCGGGATTCATTGCCGAGGACCTCCGATGCTTCTACTGGTTGGACGAGACGGAGAACTGGCGCTTCTTAAGGAGAACCTAGCCAAAGCGCTCACCGGAGAGGGCAACACCACTCTCGTATCGGGAGAGCCCGGCATAGGCAAGACCGCCCTGGCGGACGAGTTCCTGGCCCGGGCCAAGAACAAGGACGTAAGAATAATCTCCGGGACGGCCGTCGCAGACCGGTTCGAACCCTTCCTCATGTTCTCGAAGGCGCTGGAGGGCGTTGTCGAGCTACCGCTTTTCGAGGAGGAGGAATCCGTGTCGTTCACTGAGGTGCTGGCGGTCGACCTGAACGGGCTGCTGCTCGCAAAGGCGACGCACGGCGAGGAGGAGATAGACGCGGACATCTTCGCGGCCATGTTCTCGGCTGTTCAAAACTTCGTCAACGCGTCGATGAAGCAGGCCGGACAGTCCGACTCCGAGCTGGGAAGGCTGGAATACGGCGACCTGAAGATACTCATCGAGCACGGTCGCCACCTCTTCCTGACGGGCGTCTTCAAGGGGACTGAACACGGAGAGATGACCTCGGTCCTCAGGGACAACCTGCGGCACATCGAGTCGGCCTATTCCGGCATTCTGGAGGACTGGAAAGGGGACACGGCCTCGGTCAAGCCCATCTCCGATGAGCTGCAGAGCCTGGTTGACAGGCGGTTCACGGTGAAGCGGGACATGGAGGGCGTGGACATCGAGAGCGAGAGGGCGAGGATAGCCAACCGGGTCCTGGAGGAGGTCAGGGCCCTCGCCGACGAACGACCGCTCCTCCTGTTCCTCGAGGACCTTCACTGGGCGGACCAGTCCTCTCTGTTCGTGCTCAACTACCTGGTCCGGAACATCGGCTCCGACCGTATTCAGGTCGTCGCGACCTACCGACCGGGGGAGAGCCTGATACTGAAACCTGTGCTGGGCAACATGATCGAGTCAAGCATCGTCACGGAGATCAAGCTCAGCCAGCTGGGCAGGAACTCGGTGGGCGGCATCGTTGACAGCATCTACAGGCCCAACCGATTCCCCGAGGACTTCGTGGAGAGCATAGCCACCCGGTGCGAGGGCAATCCCTTCTTCGTATTGGAGATGCTCAGGCACATGGAGGAGGAGAACAACATCGGCAGGACCGCGGGGAGCTACGTCATCGTCAACCAGGACTACGAGATACCCGATTCACTGGAGGGCGTGGTCCACCGCCGCCTTGGCACCCTGGAGCCGGACGCCATGACGCTGGCCGAGTACGGTTCATGCATTGGCAGGGAGTTCGAGTGCCGGACGCTGTTATCCCTGGACTCCCTCCAGGACCCCGGCCAGGCCTTCGAGGAGGTGCAGGAGCGCAGCCTGATGGTCCGCAACAACGGCACAGGCGAGTTCATCCACGCCATCTACCAGAGCGTCATATACGACGAGATAAACCAGCGGTGGAAGACTGCATATCACCGCCGCCTCGGAGACTACTACGAGACGGTTTATGAGGATAACCTCGAGGACGTCATATACGAACTGGCCAGGCACTTTTCCCGCTCCAACGAGCACTCCAAGGCCTTCGATTATTCCTACCGTGCGGGTATGAAAGCCGAGGCGGCCTTCGCCTCCGAGCAGGCCGCAGAGTTCTTCAGGACCGCACTAGCAGCCCTTGACGCGCTCCCGAGGACCGACGGGAACCGCGCGAAGAAGCTCGAGCTCATGGAGAAGCTGGCCGACGCTCTCAGGAATCTCGGGGAGCTGCCCGGGGCCATAGAGCTGTACGAACAATTGGAGCAAGAGTACGAAGGTCAGGGCGACCCGCTCCTCCGCATTCTCCTGAAGCTCAGCCGCAGCCGCTTCGCCAAGGGCGACCAGAAGATGGTGCCCGACATCCTGAAGAGGGGCGTGAGTGCCGTCCCCGAGGCATCCACGGACATGGCCACCGAATACCTGGCCAGCCTCAGCAACGGTCTCATGCGCTCGGACCCCGAGGTCTCCCGCAAGTACCTCGAGGAGGCCATGCCGATGCTGGACGACGTATCCGACATGACAACGCTTTCCAAGGCCCTGTCGCTGCTGGCAGGCGTCCTCGCGGTCATGAACGAGGGCCAGAAGGCTCTTGAGTTGTACAGGAGAGGCTCGAAGGCCGCAAGGGAGAGCGGAGACCTCAGGGCGATAGCGAACGCGGACCGGACGATGGCAGGGCACATGCACTTCCAGGGCGACTTTGTCGAGTGCACAAAGATACTCCAGGACGTGCTGGAGATGCACGAGAGGCTCGGCGACATAGTGGCCATGTACGGGACCCTGAACAGCATCGGCATCGCATATTCGGACAACAACGCGCTGGAGAAGTCGGTGGAGGCCCACGAGAGGGCACTGGCCATCGCCCGGAAGCTGGGCAATCAAGGTTACATC
>LSSH01000012.1 GCA_001595885.1 Candidatus Proteinoplasmatales archaeon SG8-5
ATCATGGGCATCTACGCCCTGGTTTGCATCGCTGCAGTGACCTGCGCTGTCGTGTACCTGGGTGTGCGAAGGATAAGGACCCTTCCTTGAGTTCTCGGTAATCGAGGCGGCAGCATGCCGCCTCGCCATTTCCATTTTTGATTAATTGAACTTGTCACACGAACCTGTCGTTACCGGTTCGAACCGTTCCGTAGAAGTTTACAAAAGTATCTCTCGCAATCCCTTACCCAGGGAATCCAGAGCCGCCCTCAGCTCCTCCTCGGGCTGCTGGTATGACAGCCTGAAGTGCCCCTCCAGACCGGAATAAAGGCCAGGAATGACCAGGATGCCCTGCTCGTCCAGCAGCCTCCGGCACAGCTCCTCGGATGACAGGTCGCCCTTGTACCTGGGGAAGCAAATGACGCCGCCGTCGGGGGCCACCCATTCCACAAGGTCGGGATTCGACTCCACCCAATCCTTTACGATCGAACGGTTGCGTTTTGCCACTGTCTTGAACCTGTCCAGAAGCACATCTCTGGCCTTGGAGAGGGCCTTGGCGTTGAGCCATTCCCCAAGGCCGGAGGAAGCCGCGGTGGTGTGGGACTTCGCAAGCTGGCACTTCTCCGCCACGTCCTCAGGGGCGATCACCCAGCCCGTGCGCACCCCGCCCAGGCCGTAGACCTTGGTCACGCTGGACGTGACGATGACGTTGTCGAGGCCGAAGGCCGACCTCTGCGGCTCGAAGGCGCCGTCAAGAAATATCTCGTCGATGAGGAGGCAAGCCCCCTTCTCAGCGCAGGCCTCCGCGGCCTCCCTTATGCAATCGCGGCCGGCCAGCCTGCCGCTGGGATTGTGCAGGTTGGTCATTATCACGAGCTTCGTTTTATCAGTAAGATTGAGCCGCAGACTTTCCACATCAATGTCAAAACCATGCTCGAACCTCCTGGGCCACGCTATCCTCCTGGACCCGAACAGCCCTGCTGTCATGCCCATGGGCTCGTAGCCGGGCCTCTCCATCAGGAACTCAACGTCCTTGTCAAGCATTGCCAGGTACACCAGGATATTGGCCTCCGTCCCCCCGGAGGCAGTAACGATGTTCTCCGGCCTGCACTTGTAGATGCCGCACAGACCATCCTTCAGCTCCGGATTTCCGTAGTGCTCTCCCTCTCCGAGGTCGGAATCATCGGGGATGTCCAGGCCCGTGAGCCGCCTGAACTCCGCAAGGGTCACCCCCTCGATGTTGCTGAGGGCCATGTTGAACCGTGCGCTCTCCATGTTCTTCAGGAGCCAGTCGAATATCCGCGCCTTCTCGATGTGCATCGCGTATTGATAGTCTAGCCGATATATTACGTTTGGCTAAAACATAATATTATGTACCTAATTGGGCTAAACGATATCAACAATGAGTCGTTTAGGGAGGCGATAACATGGACATTTACGAGGAATATCCGAGGGCGTTCCTGGCCCCGGAGGATGACATGGGCGCCGTGGAGACCGTCAAGAAGGTCTATCAAAGGCTTGACTCGCTGCCCACCGGGACGAAGGAGGAGGCCGAGGCCTGGTGCGATGCCTGGTCGGAGGTCCGCTCCGCCATCTCCGAGGTTGTGGACAGGAATTACTTCGCCTACACCAGGAACACGGCCGACAAGGAGGCCGAGGCCGAGTACGAGAGGCTGGCCAATGAGATAATACCTTTGATGGAAGAGCTGGACGACCCCCAGAAGAAGCGATTCGTGGGTATTCCCGACGAGTGGGTCAGGCCCGGCCTTATGGTCCCCAGGGAGAAGTCCAGGATGAGCCTGGAGATATATCGGGAGGAGAACCTGCCCCTCATCACTGAGAACATCAAGATCAGGAAGGATTACCAGAAGATCACATCAGAATGGGTTACTGAATTCGACGGAAAGAAGCTGACCAGGCAGCAATTGAGGCCCTACCTGGAGAAGCAGGACCGCGAGCTCAGGGAGAGGGCCTGGAAGGCCATGATGGGGATGCACGTGGCCGATTACGACAACCTCAACGCAGTCTTCGACCGCGCGCTGAAGATAAGGAAGCAGATGGCCAGCAACGCCGACCTTCCCGATTTCGCCGAGTACATGTACCGCGGATACGAGCGGATAAGCTACGACCGCAACGACGTCAAGGGCTTCAGGGACGCCATACACAAACATGTAGTCCCAGCGGTCAACAGGATCTCGGCCAGACGCATGGAGAAGATGGGCCTGGACCACCTTCGCCCCTGGGATACGACGGTCGACCCGGACGGCGCCGACCCGCCCAAGATATACGAGGACATCGACGACCTCAAGGACAAGGTGGCAAGGGTACTCGGTTCGATGGAACCAGTGTTCTCCGATGCCTTCAGGCTCATGGACAAGAAGGGCTACCTGGACCTGGAGAACCGGCCGAACAAGGCCCCGGGCGCCTACATGACGGAATTCTCCGAGGAACGCATCTCAATGATATTCAGCAACTTCGTGGGAACGAGCCGCGACTTCGACACGCTCATCCACGAGGGCGGTCATGCGATGCACGGCTTCCTCAGCAGGCACCTGTCATTCATGGAGAGGAGGGTCCCTCTCGAGTTCGCGGAGGTCGCATCAATGTCTCTGGAGCTGTTGGCAAGGCCCTATTGGGACATAGTCTACGGCGAGGATGACAGAAAAAGACTGGGCATCAAGCAGCTGGAGCACGACCTATGCTTCCTGCCTTTCATGGCCTGCCTGGACGAGTTCCAGCACTGGGTCTACACGCACCCCGACGGTGAGAGCGCGGAAAAGAGGGCCGAGTTCTGGCGCGCCCTGGACTCCAAGTACAGGCCGCACATTGACTATTCCGGCCTGGAAAGGGAGCAGAGCACCAATTGGCAGTACCTGCACGTGTACGAGGTACCCTTCTACTACATCGAGTACGGGGTGGCCCAGGTCGGCGCCCAGCAGGTCTACCTCCGCTCGCTGGACGATTACGACGGCGCAGTAAGGGACTACAAGCACGCGCTTTCCCTGGGCTCGACCGTGAGTCTGCCGGAGCTGTTCGAGGCCGCCGGGGTCAAGTTCGTTCTCAAGCACCCTGAGGTCCTGGAGCCAACCGTCAACAGGATAATGGAGCAGATCGGTCTCGGTTGAAACCGATGGGAATTACCTCCAACGATATTTGTGGGAGGCGCACGATAACTTCATCGAACATGCCCCGCTTCATACTCAACAGGCCCTAGACGAAGTCAATCCAGTTCTGTCCCGCACATCCTGCAGAAGTCCTGCTTGACCGGGTTCACGGTGTCGCAGTTGGGGCACTTGCGCATGTTCGCGGGGATCACCGGGGCGGCGGTCCTGACAGCCTTGTGCCTCATGACCACGTTGGGTTTGTAGATCACGGCCTCCCTTTTCCCGATGCCTCCGTGGAACTCGAACGTGTCCTTCGTTCCCCGGCTCCAGAGAAAGACGAAGCAGGCGCCGCTGACCGCCACGACGGCGAAGGACGGCAGCGCCGCTGGGATGTCGAAGAAGGCCGTTATCATGCCCATGATGAGGCCGAGGGCCGCGATGATGATGTGGACGAGATATCCGTTCTTCCGCCCCCATTCCCGCATCGTCAGCAGGCCGAAGGCGATGAGGAAGCATAATATGCCCAGCAGAACGAAAACGATGCCGAGTATCTGCCAGAAGCCGCCAAGTGTCTCCAGGATGTCCTCGAAGTCGCCCCCCGTCGAGGCGATCTCAAGACCGCTCATTGCTGTGATCGATCCTGCGTACAACAGGTAACCACCCAGTCCTATGCTGATGATGGCGATCACGACCACCCCGGCCGGAGCCTTCGAGCCCATGATTCGCCAACATCCCTGATTTATATATGCCTTTCCCTTTCTGTGCAATGGAAGGGTCAACCCTCCGTCGATTTTCAGCCCGGGATGAAACCTTCCTGTTACGGCAACCAGGGGCCTTCGGAGACAATAAATGAATTGTAATAATATTATAAAAAAGATTAAATCTTTACACAACCCGAAGGCGGTCGAGGGCATGGCCAGGTACGGCATCAATCCGGAGTCGAACTACGGTGTGAAGGTCAGCACCCTGAGGGAAATGGCCAAGGAGATCGGGAAGGACCATGAGCTGGCCCTGGAGCTCTGGGACAGCGGGATACACGACGCGCGAATACTCGCCCCCCTTATCGAGGACAAGGCCCTTGTCACGGAGAACCAGATGGACAGGTGGGTCTCTGTTCTTGACAGCTGGGACATCTGTGATAATGCGTGCGCCCTCTTCACGTCCACCGAATGGGCATATGAAAAGGCCGTGGAATGGTCAAGGTCCGATGAGGAGTTCGTGAAGCGCGCCGGGTACGTCATGATGGCAAGGCTGGCAGTCAGGGACAAGAAGGCCGATAATTCGACATTCGAGGCGTTCTTCCCCCACATCAGGCGGGGAGCGACCGACGAGCGCAATTATGTGAAAAAGGCAGTGAACTGGGCCGTGCGCTCCATCGGGAAGCGCAACCTGGCGCTGCGCAAGAGAGCCCTCGAGCTTGCCCGCGAGATTAAGAACATCGACTCGAAGGCGGCAAGATGGATTGCCAACGACGCCATCAGGGAGCTGGAGAACATTAAGACAATCGAAGCCGTCCGGAGGAAGGACTGCGGCGGGAAGGAGTGAGGTCGCACGGGAGACCGCGACCTGCATACAAACAGAGAAAGGGACGATAAATATATATTCGCCGAGCATCATTCCAAGAACATGAACGAACCGGTTAAGGAGATATACGAACACGAGTTCGACGAGCTGCTGGCCGGCACCGACAAGCTCGTGGTGGTGGAGTTCTACATGACAACCTGCCCCGGCTGCGCGGCGCTGGAGCCCATATACAAAGAGGTCGCCGAAAGCATGGGCGAGGACGCCATCTTCACGAAGGTCGACGTGAAGAGGAACATGCAGCTGGCTCTTCGCTTCGGCATCATGAGCACCCCTACGATCAAGTTCTTCTGCTCGTCCCGTCCCATTTCCGAGATGGTCGGCGAGACCAACAAGACCATACTGGCCAACACGGTGAAGGACCTGATTAAATACAGGACCGAGTGCGTTGCCAGCTCGACCGCGATCCGTTATGACATTGACGGTTATGCGTAGATAAGGTCGGTATCACCACCGCAATAATCGAGCACATGGCTTACCCATATTACATCGGATCTTCACTTTATCGTATTCAAAGGATATCTATGCGGGAAGAGGGTTCACGGACCTCTTTTTAAGATTACGAATATATATTTTTGCCCATATAAATGTAATCACGGAAGATGAGAGGTTAGCTATCACAAAGCCCCACCAGATGCCGGGGAGCCCCATGTCGAAGACGTAGGCGAACACCAGGGCCAGAGCAGGGGTCATGAGCACCGTCCGGTACAGCGTGGCTATCAGGGCGTACGAACCTTTGCCCGTTCCCTGGAACAACGCGCCGGAGAGCATTCCGAAGGCCACGCCCGGATAGAATATCGCGGTTATCTGGAAGTAGAGGACTAGATCGTCAGCTATCCTGATGGTGTCAGGTGAACGGGTGAACACGAAGGTGATGCCGGCGGCGAATATGAAGATGAAGACCGCGACCACGACCTCGATCATCGTGCCCAGCTTCACCGCGTAGTTATGGCCCATGTTCAGCTTGTCGATGTCCCGCTGGCCGTAGGCTGCACCACTGACCGAGACAACTGCCGTGGCGATTCCCAGGAGCGGCAGGATACCCAAGGTGGATACGCGCCAGCCGGTTGTGTATACCGCAACCCCGTCCGAACCTGCAACGCCCACGATGATGATGTTCATCAGTATCATTGTAAAGGACATGGACAATTGCTGGACAGAGGCGGGCAGCCCAACCCTTGTTATGTCGCGGAGTATCTCGCGGTCGAACCTGAACCCCCTGAACCTGAACCGGGCGAAGGTGTTCTTCTTGAGGAACAGCCAGTAGAAGAGTATGGCCGAGGTCGTGCTCATGGCCACGAGGGTCGCCCATGCCGCCCCGACGACTCCCAGGTCGAGGCCCACACCCCCGAAGATGGGACCAGGATGGGTCGGCCCGAATATGAAAAGCGGGTCCAGGATGATGTTCATCACCCCGCCCAGCATCATTGCTAGCATTGCCCTCCTCGCGTCACCCTCGCCCCTGAGCAGCGCGTTCGATACATTGGCGAAGAAGATGATGATCGTCCCGGTGAACAGCACCCTCGCGTATGCGACCGTGTCATCTATGGTGTCCTCGGCACCGATACCGAGGAATATGGGCCTGGCCAGGAGGAAGAATGGGACGGTGATCATGACGGCCATCAGGACCATGATGACCATTGTGTGGGCTCCCACGCGGTCCACCCCTTCCCTGTCCTTCGCACCGATGCGCCTGGAGATGGCCGCGCCTCCGCCGGTGCCGAGGCCGGTGGCGATGGCCATGACCATGAAGAAGAATGGGAAGAAGAAGCCCACCGCGGCCAGCGCCCCCGCACCGAGCCCTGACACCCAGAAGGCATCGACAAGATTGTAAACGGTCATGACCGACATGGCCAGTATCATCGGCATCGCAAGCTTGAGCACGGCCTTCCTCGGGTTGCCGAGGAGCGTCTTCACGCCTTTCGTAGGGCTCATGCCAGGCTTCCCTTTTTCGCTCACGGAGGATGGTAATTTGCCCATGTACTTAAACTAAATGGCAGAATATGAAGAAAGCATAATTATAGACGTTCACCATTGCCGTTCAGGTAAGGAGGTGTTCGATGACTGAAGAGGACGAGTTCGACGAGTTATTGGGGCACAAGAGGTTCGCGGTTGGATTGTTCAATAAGACCTGGGAATTGATGGACAAGAAGGACAGAACTCGGGCGGAGGACGATACAATGATCCACTCCGCCCATGCGTCCAGGTTTCACTGGGGAGAGGTCGTGGCAGCGGGTGTTCCGAACACGGGCCCCGAGAACCTGGAAAGGGGAGACTGGCAGATATCGAGGGTCTACACCGTGCTCGGGAAAGCTGAGCCGGCAATATATCACGCCGAGCGCTGCCTGGCCATATGCGAGGAGAACAATATCGGTGACTGGGACATAGCCTTCGCCTACGAGGCACTGGCCAGGGCCCATGCGGTCGCCGGAAACACAGCCGAGGCGGACAAGTACATCCGGCTCGGGAAAGAGGCAGGCGAGAGGATCAAGGAAAAGGGCGACATGGATTATTTCCTGAGCGAGCTGGAGACGGTCCCCGGATACAAATGAGGTTTTGAATGAGGACTGAGGATATCAAGGTCTGCGTGCTCCGCATCGAGGGCACGAACTGCGAGGAGGAATCCTATCAAGCCTTCGCGAGGCTCGGCGCGCAGCCCGAACTGGTCCACCTGAAACAGCTGCTGGGGCGAGACGTGAACGACGATGAGAGACGGGACCTGCTCGATTACCACGTGCTGATGATACCGGGAGGCTTTTCCTCCGGGGATTACGTGCGGGCCGGTGCGATATGGGCGGCGAGGATGAGGAAGCTCGAAGCGCCGCTCACAGAATTCATCGGGGAGGGCAGGGCCGTCCTGGGTGTGTGCAACGGCTTCCAGGTGCTCATCGAGCTTGGACTTCTCCCTGCCTTCAACGGCATCATGAGCCAGCAGGCGCAGGCCGTGCTCACGACCAACGATTCCTCCAGGTTCGAGTGCAGGCCTACAATATTGAAGCATGAAAATAAAAGTAATTGTATATTTACAAGTAAATTATATCAGGGCCAGACGATACTCTGCCCCTCCGCCCACGCCGAGGGCAAGCTCCTGTTCCCGGAGGACGAGGCCGCCGCCATCTACGCCAGGCTCGAGGAGAACGACCAGGTGGTCTTCAAATACGTTGATCCCGAGGGTAATTACTCTGGCTATCCGTGGAATCCGAACGGCTCCCCCTACAACATCGCGGGGATATGCAACCCCGCGGGCAACGTAATGGGCATGATGCCGCACCCGGAGAGGGTGTTCCACCGCCACACTCACCCGGACTGGACGAGGGAGCTGCCAACCGAGGTCGGGGACGGCAGGGCGATATTCGAGAGCGTCATCGAGGCCGTGTCAAAGAGGTTCTGAGGGATAGAATGGAACTGCTGGTGAAAGGTAAGGTGAAGGAGGTCTACGAG
>LSSH01000013.1 GCA_001595885.1 Candidatus Proteinoplasmatales archaeon SG8-5
GGCCCCAGAACATCCAGCTCTACGCCGGCTGGAACCTCATCGGCTACCCCACTATGACCTCGGTGGACATCGCCACCGCCCTCGCCGGCACCGGCTACGACCTCCCCGTCGAAGGCTTCAACGCCACCCACCCGTATCGCATCTCCCCCCTCGCAGACACCTACATGATGCAGCCGGGGGAGGGGTACTGGGTGCACGTTCCTGCCGATACGATATGGACTGTCGATTGGTAACCAAACACCCATCCGTGCTTACGAAACCGCCTCTAACCAATGAACAACCAAAGGTTGAGGGGGAGAATAAAAAGCAAAAGCATAAATAGCATTATTACTATTATTATTACTATGAAATGCGAGCATTGCGGATACGAGTGGGAACCCAGGAAGCCCGAGCCGGTGTCCTGCCCAAGGTGCAAGCGCCGGTTCGATTACCCGAAGGATGCGATCGATGATGATCCATTGCGGGAGGCCAGGACCAAGGAGCGGGGCTTCGAGAGGACTGTTTACGTGCTCTCTTTGTTGACACCAGAGTTGGAGGAAAAGGACATTGGCTGCGTCATCGTTGGCGGCTCTGCGGTGGAGTTCTACACGCGCAACTGGTATGCAACCGGGGACATCGACCTGGCCATCGACAGGGCAAAGAGGGCGGAAGTGCTCAAGGTCTTCAAGGACTTCGGGTTCAAGAGCGAGGGAAGGATGTGGGTGAGGGAGGACCTCGGCCTCTACCTGGAGATCCCCGGGGACATCGGTGACATCGACACGAACCGGGTGACCAAGGTGAACACCGACGCGGGCCACGCCTACATCATCGGTCTTGAGGACATTATCCTTGACAGGCTGAACGCCGCGAAGCACTGGGACAGCGCGAGCGACCGGGAGCAAGCGATAAGGATCATCGCCCTCTATCACGACGAGATGGACTGGAGCTACCTGAAGAGGAAGGCCAAGCAGGACAAGGTCGACGACGTTCTAGACCAGGTCAAAGGAGCTGCCAAGGATGCGAGAAGTTCACTTGAATGAAATAAAAAAACCAACCAACAAGCCCAGCAAGCCGGTCCGCCGCCGCCCCACCCCCGAGTGGAAGCTCCGCAACTCCATCAAGTACATCCGCATGCGTGACGCCCACCTCCGCGAGACCGGCACCCTGACCAGGACCGGCAAGCGCACCTGGAAGCTCAAAACCAAATAACCCGTTCTTACGAAACCGACCGTAACCCCCAACCAACAAGAGGTTGAGGTGGAGATAAAAAGGGCGGCCGCCAGGGAGAACACGACGATGGAGGCCGGGTCGACAGCAGCCATCGAGGGGAAGCTGGCGGAGACCAAACGCGGTGTGAGCCCCGGGAGGTGAGGAAATCCAGTGACCCCAGCCTAAGACATGAGAGCGAGGTTGAAGGGCAACGAGAATCACCCGAGTCGACGGTCCTGCGACCCACGTTGATGAGAGGGACAACGCCTAGCCGGCGTTTCAACCGGTTATTTATAATATAAACAATCCTTAGGCTGGCCCGAAGGCCTCTTAATGAAATATCGGGATTTTACGGATTTCGGCCTCATCGAGCCGATCGAGCGCGCATTACGCGACATGGACTACGTCAGGCCCACGCCTGTGCAGGTGCAGGCCATACCGCCCTTGCTCGCAGGCCGCGACCTGCTCGGCTGCGCCCAGACAGGGACCGGGAAGACCGCCGCTTTCGCGTTGCCCATAATCCAGCGCCTTGCAAAGAACCGGCGCAGGCGCGAGCGCGGATACGTCCGGGCGTTGATCGTGACTCCGACGAGAGAACTCGCCGAGCAGATCTACCAGAACCTGATAATGTACTGCAAAAATCTGGACATCAATTCGGCGGTCGTCTACGGCGGCGTCGGCCAGAATCCCCAGGTGAAGAGCCTGAACCGCGGCGTGGATATACTGGTCGCGACCCCCGGCAGGCTGCTCGACCTCATCGGGCAGGGCCATATCAAGCTGCAGAACGTGGAGGTTTTCGTGCTGGACGAGGCCGACCGCATGCTGGACATGGGCTTCATACCGGACGTCAGGCGAATACTCGGATTTCTCCCGAGGGACAGGCAGACGATGTTCCTTTCGGCCACAATGCCGCCGAAGATAGTCAATCTGGCAAGGAGCATGGTCCTGAACCCGGTGCGCGTCGACGTCACGCCGGACAAGCCGGTCATCGAATTGATAGACCAGCAGATGATGACGGTCGATGTCAAGCAGAAGCCCACCGTGCTGATGAACATACTCAGGACCAGGGAGGTCAGCAGGGCGCTCGTGTTCACGCGCACGAAGCACGGGGCAAACAAGCTGGCCAAGCTGCTGGGCCGCGCTGGCATAGGCGCGCAGGCAATTCACGGGAACAAGTCGCAGACCGCGCGCCAGAAGGCGCTGGACGATTTCAAGGCCGGCCGTATCGGGGTGCTGGTCGCCACCGACCTCGCGGCACGCGGCATAGACGTGGAGGACATCAGCCACGTCTTCAACTACGACATACCGAACGTTGCCGAGACCTACGTCCACCGCATCGGCAGGACGGCGCGCGCCGGCTCCCGCGGCACATCCATATCCCTCTGCAGCCCCGAAGAGAAGGAATTCATCCGCGACATCGAGAAACTCATCAGGCAGCCCATACCGAAGGTCAGCGAGAAACCCTACCTGGCCGACGTCGAACTAAGGCCCGCGGAAAGGCCGGTCAAACGAACTGCCGGAAGGTCAGGAAGACCAGGGCAAAGTTCAGGAAGAAGTTCAGGGAGGCCCCCATCTCGACCGGGGGACCGGAGGCCGCGCGACCGACCGGACCAAATACGAAGAATATTACGGGGCCAAACCAAAAGCAACCAGCGGAGCCAGCCCCAGTCCGATCAACAGAGCCAGCCCCAGCCCGACCGGGAAGACAAGGGACCTGATAACCGACAGACTCAACAGAGCCGGCAAGACCAGCCAAGCCAATCGCGCCGGAAAAACCGCAAGTCCCGCGGCCAACAGGGCAAGAAAGGGCGCAGCTTCGGGTACGGGCGGAGGAACGGGCGCGGAAGGAGACGCTGATGCCGCTGAATCCACGGGCCTGCGGCGTGATGAAGAGGTTCGAGCTCTGAACCGGATATTCCGGCGGAAAAAAGCAGATGAGCCATGATTGATCTTCTCATTTGACGGTCGAGGAGAGAGCGAACCAGATACCTGAGACCGACCGGGAAAAGGAGCGGGCCGGCAGCCGGCTACGACGCTGTCGAAGGCTTCAACGCCTCCCACCCATACCGCATCTCCCCACTGGCTGACACCTACCTGATGCAGCCGGGGGAGGGGTATCGGGTTCACGTGCCTGCCGACACGACATGGGTAGTGGATTGGTAAATCAGAAAACTTCATAAGGGCACTCATCCTTTCCAAAACGAAATCGGGGTGGATGATATGAGGAAGATTGTCGCAATCTGGTTGTGTCTTTTACTGATGTTCAGCAGTACGATCGTGGGAACGAACGTCGACGACGATATCAAGTTCATCGGAGATTCTGAAAATGTCATTGCCAATGACCCCAGCCTTGTCGGAGAATGGAGATTCGACGAAGGTTTCGGTCAGTTTGTCAACGACACAAGCGGGAACGGCAATAACGGAACCCTGATGCCCAGTTATCCCGGGGATGTGCCTGGTTGGATGAGCGGGATAAAAAGCACAGCATTGCAATTCGATGGTTTGAATGATCATGTTTTGGTACCCGATGATGCGAGCCTCGATATCACCGATGAGATCACCATCGCGGCCTGGATGAAACCAGCTGGCGATAGTTCGAGATATCAGAAGCAAATTACCATATCAAATCCTGGTTCATTGTTGACGGATTATCAAATCAATCTCACGGTCGACTATGTCCCTGGGAAGATGAACTCAGATTTCTCCGACCTGCGGTTCTATAATTCCACCGGTGCCAAACTTACTTCATGGGTTGAAAGCCAGATCGCCAGTACGATCGCGAACGTTTGGGTTGAAGTTCCTTCCATACCTGCCGGCGACTCAACCATCTACATGTATTATGGTGATCCTGCTGCCACTCACGAGATAACTTGGTCCGGCACCATCACCTTGCCAGCGACAGGTTTTCCTTCAGGATGGCTTGGTAACATCGACCTTTTCGGACGGTTCCCAAGAGGCAACAATACCTATGGAGGGATAGGTGGCAGCACTGAGCATGACCACACTTACAGCGGTACGACCGACGTGGGCGTTCCAATTAATATATACCTGGTGGATACTGTCGCCAATGGTGATTTTTCGCCGGCAATCCACACACATACCTTCGCTGGAACCACAGACACGTCAAATCATCTGCCTTCATATCGAGAAGTATCATACATGAGCAACACTGTTATACCATTCGATTTAGACAACAATCTTATCGTATTCTTCGACACAGCCTCATTACCGGCCGGGTGGTCCAGGCTTGCCGAGCTTGATGATTACTTCCCAAGAGGAGGCATGTTTTATGGATTAACCGGTGGAAGTTCAACCCACACTCATACGTTCAGTGGGGCAGTTGATCCTGATTTTTCGTCGCAAAATATTGATTATGTACCATTCGTTTTAGGAAATGCCTCAATACCTGGTCACTCACATGCATATTCTGGGACTGCGGTGGCAGCAAGTTCATTGCCCCCTTATCTGAACGTGATTTTTGCCCAACCGATCGGGACAGAGAGGCTGCCGTACGACATGATAGCGATCTTCGATTCAATGCCGCCCATGGGATGGTCATACTTCTCGCCACTCCATCATAAATTCCCCCGAGGTAATGCGACCTTTGGCGGAACAGGAGGAAGTGAGACCCATGACCATACATGTTCAGGGAACACACTGGCATCACCCGATCTTCTGGATTTACAGGAAGGGTTTGGCGTATTCTTGACCCACTCGAGCCACACACATGCAATGTCCTGCACCACAGACGTTGTCAGCAACATGCCTCCCTATTTTAACGTGATCTTCGCCAAGCGCAACTCTGTGAACGTCAATGTCTCTGTCGGCCTCGAATCAGATAACGGAGTCACCAAAGCCGGAGCCTACAACGTTGGTGCCAATCAGACAACCGCCTTCGGAAAAATCAATGACCAAACGATCTCAACCAACATTACTCCCGGATGGAACTACGTTGTACAGACCTATAACGGTTCGGCACAATGTCTTTATGTCAACGGTTACTTGAAGGCTACTCAACCCTTAACTGGCCTCATCAATACAAACGCCAACGACCTCATCATTGGTGATTTGTTTGAAGGTATAATGGACGAGGTCAGCATATGGGACCGCGCGCTCAATGCCACAGAGGTCGATGAACTATTCAAAAGTTATCCACATTTTCCCATCAGGATTAATTCAAACGCGGATTTCGATAGGAACCACGGAGTCGTCAACTGGGCCACAGGAGACGGCAGTGCTAGTCATCCCTGGATAATCGAGGGCTATGACATCAACGGGACCGGCTATGGCTATTGTATCTATGTTGGCAACACGACTGAGCATTTCATTATAAGCGACTGCACTCTACAATATGCAGACGGGAATCCAGCGTATTATTACTGGAACTCAGGATTGGTTCTGCATAAAGTCTTAAACGGTACAATCGAGGGTAACAATATTTACTCTAATGAAGAGAACGGTATCTATATTGGTGTTGGATGCAAAAATAACACGATTTCTGATAACAACATTACCTCGAACGGCGAAAATGGCATTTACTTAGCTCCCTCAGGTGTTTGGAAACTTACGGACAATTCCAATAATGACTATGAGTCTCAGATCAATAACGCTGGTGAAGTGGTCTGGTACTGCTCTGACGGTATTGATAATGAGATATTCTTATGGGACGGAACTTCCACATTACAGATAACTAACAATGCCTATAATGACATTGATCCTCAGATCAATGATGCTGGTGAAGTGGTCTGGGAAGGCTATGACGGTACTGACTGGGAAATATTCTTATGGGATGGGGTCACCACAGCACAGATAACTGATAATTCCTACGACGACGAACATCCTCAGATCAATGACCCTGGTGAAGTAGTCTGGATGGGCTATGACATTAACTATGAGATATTCTTTTGGGACGGGACCACCACGACACAGGTTACCAACACCTTCTGGAATGACTTCGATCCTCAAATCAATGACAAGGGCGAGGTGACTTGGTACTACTATGACGGTAGTGACTATGAGATTTTCTTCTGGGACGGGATTACCACAACACAGATAACTAACAATGCCAACAGTGACTGGTTCCCCCAAATCAACAATAATGGTGAGGTGGCCTGGCATGGCTCTGACGGTACTGATAATGAGATATTCTTTTGGGATGGGATAACCACGACACAGGTAACCAGCAATTCCAACACTGACCAATATCCTCAGATCAATGACAACGGCGAGGTGGTCTGGATGGGCTCTGATGGGGGCTGGGAAATATTCTTCTGGGACGGGGTCACCACAACTCAGATAACCAACAATGCCAACAATGACCAAGCACCCCAGATCAATGACAATGGCGATGTGGTCTGGCAGGCTAGTGATGGCTCTGACTATGAGATTTTTTTATGGGACGGGACCACCACGACACATATAACCGACGATACATACACTGATGATGAGCCTCAAATCAACAACAAAGGTGAGGTGGTCTGGCCCGGCTATGACGGTAATGACAGGGAGATTTATATTTACTATGGTCAAGAAACTATCCAGAACATTATATCTGACAACAATATCTCATGGAACACCAACAGTGGAATTCTCTTCAAGTATTGCACCAACCACACAATATCAAACAATACACTCACTTACAATAAATATGGAATCTTCTCCTACTACTGCAACAACCAAACAATAACAAACAATACAATCTCGTATAATGTAGAATATGGAATCCTCTTCATCTTTAGCTCCATTAATACAATCACGTACAATCAATTCTCCTTCAATTTTTATGGCATCTGTTCCTACAATTCCAACTTAAATACGATTAACTACAACAGCGTTACTTCAAATATTATGCATGGTATATATATATTCAGCGGTTGTGTTGGTAATCTGATATATCACAATAGCTTCATTAACAACTCAAATCAGGCCGAAGATTTAGGGATAAACTTTTGGAATAATGTTTATCCAGTTGGCGGTAACTACTGGAGCGATTACATCGGTGTGGATGATAATAGCACGATTACACAGGATGTACCTCCACCCGATGGTTTCGGTGATACACCGTACTGGAACATTGGTGGAGTTGGTCCACCGGATGATTACCCGTTGATGAAGCCTAGCGGTCATCTCGACGTATATCCTCCGGAACATTTCAATGAGTTTCCAATGCCCGGAGATATAAGACACAATGAAACACCAATTATTTCCGTTATTATCTTCGACACGTCTGGAATAGATGCCAGTTCAGTCCGTTTATATATAAACAACATCTCCGTGTTTTACTCGTTGGAGCAATTGCCTACAGGGTATAACGTATCCTATTGGCACGAGAGCGGGTTCAACGATGGGGAAACGGTCACATGCCGGATCGTTGCCGAGGATATCTATGGTAATCAATTAGACTATACCTGGAATTTCACAATTGGGGATATGACTGGACCTGATTATTCCAACGAATACCCGCCTGATAATGGCACGATATCGGACCCGACACCGACCATCTCGGTCCATGTAACAGATACTTCCGGAGTGAATTCGAGCACCATTCGCCTTTACGTCCAGGGCTTCAGCGTGTTCTACACTTTGACTCCGATCACTGACGGGTACAACGTCTCGTACTATTATGACGCTGGCTTTTCACCCGCCGAGGTCGTGACCTGCCGCATCGTCGCTGAAGACATCTACGGCAACCACCTGGACTTCTCA
>LSSH01000014.1 GCA_001595885.1 Candidatus Proteinoplasmatales archaeon SG8-5
CTTTGTTTGCTCCTCCCGACGGGTCCGCTTTTGTCTATTTAATGCTAACAGCCAGCGTTCCCGTCTTAGTCGCAAACAATGTCTACTGATTGATACATCTTTGTTTGCTCCTCCCGACGGGTCCGCTGTTTTTTTAAATGACAAAAGCTTATATCAAGTATCCATTTTCTCGCCCCTGAGTTGGGCCGGTAGATCAGCTCGGAAGATCGCCTCCTTGGCATGGAGGAGGCCGCGAGTTCAAATCTCGCCCGGTCCACTTTAAATTATCATCAGAAACTATAAATGGTACTCTTTATATTGTAGCCTCGAAAAATCCATAAGGGGCGGTACGGATTGATTGACAAGGGCTTCAATTATCTGATTTATGAGGACAAGTCAGACGTAACATTCAAGATATTCGAGAACCTTTTGAGCTCGGGATCTCCGGGCCTTTGCATTACGACGATGTACCCGCAGAAGCTCAAGAAGATGTACGACTTCGGGGAGGCAAACGTTTACTGGCTCTCGGATTCCACGGGGGACAAGGACACGCTCAGCCCGACCCGTCTCGATTTCGAGATAACCAGGGTCATCAGCAAGTTCATCAAGGAGCAGGACAGCCCGGTGTTCCTCCTCGACGGCATCGCGTACCTCACGCTGGAGAACGAGTACGAGAAGGTGAGGAAGTTCATCAAGCGCATCAACGACATGGCGTCCATGAACGACGCGACGATAATCATCGTGGTAAATCCAGCATCTTTCAGCAAGGAGACCATCACGATGCTGGCCAGGGACTTTGACAAGTCCGGAACGGCAGACGAGTTCTTCGGAGGAGCCACCCCTTCAGGCACTCCGCCCGAACCTTTGGCACCGGCACCCACATCGGTGGCGCCTTCACCCTACGTGCCGAGGGCGGAGGAGTTGAGGATATCTGCCCCGCCGCCGCCGGAGGTCGTACCGGAACCCGAGGAAGAGGAGCTCGAATTGGAGATAGAGGACATATATCTCATACACCGAAGCACCGGTACCCTCATTCAGAGGAGGACGTGGCGGGACCAGGACCTCATAGACCCCGACCTGATCGGCGGCATGTTCCAGGCCATCCTCGACTTCATAAACAACTCCTTTGCCAGCGGCGAGGTCTCCGACTTCAGCCGAATGGACGTGAAGGGCTTCATCATTCTGATCGCAGACGGCGACCATATATCACTAGCCATGGTTTTCTCGGGCAAGGCGGAGGAGTATATTCACAATGTCATGGCCGAAATGAAGGAGATCATGAAGGATTCGATAAAAGAGATGGAGAAGCAGTACTCGAAGGTCCTCGGTGAGTACGACGGAGACGTGGGCAAACTTCGGGGTACGAGAAAGCAGCTGGATTCCTTCGCAATGAAAATAAACAAGGTCCTCGAACCCCACACCGGCAGGAAGAAGCGCAGGCTCAGCGACGCAGAGAAGCACATGGTCAGCGAGAAGTTCAACAACGCCGTGGGTGCGGGTCGGCAGAAGAAGTACGATGTTGCGCTCAAGTATTACGACGAGGCTCTGGAGATAGATCCCAATCACCTCCAATCATTGTTCAACAAGGCTGTGGTCCTGCAGATGCTGGGCCGCGTCGGGGAAGCCCTGAAGTGCTATGATAAGGCCATCGAGGTAAACCCGAACGACCCGGAGATCTGGAGCAACCGCGGGATAGCCCTCAGGAGCCTGGGAAGGGTGGAGGAGGCCATCGAGTCCTATAACAAGGGCATAGAGTTCGCTCCCGGGGACGCCAGCCTTTGGAGCAACAAGGGCATCGCACTGAGAAGCATGGGCCGCGTCAAGGAGGCGATCGAATGCTACGATCGCGCAATCGATATCAATCCCGGTGACGCGGGAATTTGGAGCAACAAGGGAGTCGTGCTGGGAAGCATGGGTCTCCTGAAGGAGGCCATTGAATGTTATGACAGGGCACTGTCCATAGACCCGGGAAGGAGGCTCGCCTCAAAGAACCGGGAGATCGCCCTGAAGGAATTGGAGAAGAGGAAGGAGCAGTAGGGTGGTTACATGTTAGAGCGGGGAATGAAACATCTGATATACGAGGCAAGGACGCATTTTACCTACGAATTATTCGCTGAGTTCGTCAAGGCCAAGACACCGGCCCTGTGCATGACGACAGCGCTTCCGAGAAAATTGGAGAAGGAGTATGGACTGGCAAACGCCAAGATCATCTGGATTGCGGACGAGGATGTGGAAACCGCGATCAACCCGAAGAAGCTGAACACCGAGATATGGGGCATAATCCAGGAGTTCGCAGAGTCGAACGAGGAGTGCGTCATTCTCATAGATGACGTGAGCTACCTCATATTGGAGAACGGCTACAAGGACGTCGAGAAGTTCCTGAAGAACCTGAGCCACTTCTCATCGAAGAGCAACTGCACCCTCATGGTCCCCCTGAACCCGGACTCGGTCAGCCAGGAGATATCGGCGGCACTCTCAAAGAAGTTCGACCAGGTTAAGGACGTTCGCAGCTTCATCCTGACCGGCAACAAGGTCGAGTGCCCGGAGTGCGGTGCAATGTGGCACACCAACGTCAATGCCTGTGATATCTGCGGTTATGAGTTCTCGGCCGAAAAGGTCAAGCCAGCGCTTACCTCGGAGGAGAAGCCCATCCCGAAGAAGGAGGCCAAGGTTTCGGGCAAGTTGAGGATGTCACACCTCGAGGAACCCAAGCCAGAACCCATACCGGAACCTCCGAGAAAGGAACCGGAAACGTACGATTTTGACAACCGACCCATTGACGACACTTGGTTCAACCGCGGTGTGGCCCTGGAGAAGATGGGCAGAAGCGAGCAGGCCGTCGAGTGCTTCGACAAGGCCCTGGAGGAGAATCCCAACGATTCGTGGGCGTGGTTCAACAAGGGTGTGTCTCTCCACAGGCTGGGCAGCCTGGGCGAAGCCCTGTACTGCTATGACCGTGCTCTTGAGTTAAGCCCAAACGACGCCGACCTGCTCTCCAACAAGGGCATTGCCCTGAGGACACTTGGAAGGGCAGACGAGGCGGTAGAATGCTATAAGAAGGCCCTGGAGATCAATCCTGTCGATTCAGGCATCTGGTCGAACCTCGGGGTAACCTATCGTGTGCTGGGCCAGACCGACGATGCGCTGAAGGCCTACGACAAGGCCCTGGACATCGACGAGTATGATGTCGGCGTGTGGTTGAACAAGGCCGCGGCCCTGCAATCCGAGGGACGCTTCGACGAGGCCATCCATTGCTACGAGGCAGTACTGAAGATCAACCCATACCATCCCGTTGCCCTGAGGAACAAGGAATTCGCCATGTCCCGCAGCCTTCGCAGTTAAAATTATCAAAGACCGAAAAGTTATATATTCGCCAAGTTATTAGGTTGTGTAAGACCGATTTTCCGATTTGAGGGGTAGGCGGACGATGGCTTTCGGAAGGAAGAAGAAGAAACAGGATGAAGCTTCTGGCCCGGACGAGCAAATGGGCGACATGGGAGCACTGACTGAAGCCAGAAGGCCGAAGAAGAAGGATGTTACTGCCAGCAAGCCGCCTGAGGAAAAACCCGAGGAGGTCCAGTACTGGACACCGCTGCCGCCAGAGGAGAAGGCTAAGGCTGAGGAGACTGTAAAAAAGTTAATGAAAGTCCTCGAGAAGGACCTCAAGGACAAGAAGATAGAGCACAAGGATTACATCAAGCAGGTCAAGGAGCTGAGGGTAGAGCACGGACTCATGAAGCCCAAGGGGGCGGTTGAGAGACCTCCTGAGGAGGAACCTCTGATCGAACCGGAAGAGCCCCCGGCAGAGGAAGAGGCACCTGAGCCAGAGGTTGCCGTCCGGGAGGAGGCACCGGGCGCTGATGCACCTGAACCTGAAGACGAGCTTTCACTGGACGGTCTGGAGAACGGCGGAGGAGTCGGTCCGGGCATTGACTTTGACAATGGTTTCCTCGAGGACGAGGACATGAAGAGTCTTGAGGAAGAGATCGCCAAGTCAAAAACGGATGAGGATTTCGAGGAACCAGAAACCATACCAGAGCCCGAGCCTGAGCGAGAACATGAACCCGAGCCAGAGCCCCAACCGGAGCCGGAAATACCTCTTGTTGTGGAGGAACCCGAACCTCAGGCCGAAGAGCCCCGGTGGCAGCCCCTGGAGGGGAAGGAGCTGAAGAAAGCGGAAAAGGTCGCCGCCAAGCTCATCAAGACACTGGACAAGGACCTGAAGAAGGGGAGGATCGACGAGGAAAAACACAGGAAGATGGTCACCGACATCAGGATAGAACACGGCCTCATCCCACCGTCGGAAGCCGTGAAAGAGCCGACCCCGGAACCGGACGTGGAGGACCTGGCCTGGCCCCCGAAAGAGAGGCCGAAATCTGATATCGAGGTCGACGAGGCCCCCGCCGCAGAAGAACCTCCGGTAGAGACCGAGGCCCCGATGGAGGAAGAGGAGCTTCCCGACCTGGAGCCAGAACAATCTGTCGAGGTGGAACCAATTGAAGAGGCCCCTCCGGTAGAAGAGGTCGCTGAGGAGCCAGCAGAGGAGTTCATGGAGGAGGAAACGGTCGTGGAGACTCCGCCAGTCGAGGAGGTCGTTACAGAGGAGCCTGTAGAGGAAATCCAACCCGTCGAGGAGGTCATCACAGAGGAACCGATCGAGGAACCCGAGCCCATGCCCGAGCTTGAATTGGAGAGCATGGACGACATCAAGTCAGACGTCGTTGACATGGAGGCGGAGCCGGAAGAGGACGTGGAGATCGACGAGATACTCCCCCTGGAACTGATAGCTTTAGAGGAGTTGGTGGAAGAAGAACTCGAGGAAGAGGTCGTCGAGGCCCCTGTGGAGGTTCCGGACATACCCGAGGACAAGCCCCTGAAGTTCGGGGAGAAGAGGAAGCTGCTCGGCGATAAGAAGAAGGCCCTGGAGGACTGGGAGGAGCAGCTGAAGGAAGCCGAGCTCGTCCTGGCCAAGAGGAAGGAATCGCTGGACGACATCGCCAGGGACCTGGAGGAGAAGAACATTGGCATTCAGACCGAGCTCCAGATAGCCTCTGACAAGAAGAGGGAGCTTACCGCGAAGGAGCGGGAGATGGACAAGAGGTTGGGAGAGATTGAGACCTTGCGAGCTGACGTCGAAACCCAGAAATCCGACCTCGACATACGGGAGCAGGAGCTGGGCGAAAGGGAGGAGAAGTTCAGCGAGACCATTCAGAAGCTCGATGCAAGGGAGAAGCAGTTGAACGAGCGCCATCAAAACCTCAGCCAGAGGGAAGAGGACATGCGCAACCGCGAGGCTGAGTACCGGGATAAGTTTCAGGATCTAAAGGAAAGGGAGGACGGCATCGGCGCTAGGACGAAGGAGCTGGATGACCTGGAGGAAGAGCTGGACAAGAGACGTATGGACCTGCGCAAGCGTGATAGCGAGTTGGACGACAAACGTCGTGAACTGGATGCCGCCGGCAGGGAGCTGGACGCCCGTCAGAGGGAGATCGAGACCCGTGTCGAGGGCGTCAAGGCCAAGGAGGAGGAGCTCGCGGCCAGGGAGCAGGAGTACGTCGCCCGCGGGGAGGAGCTGGACAAGCGCACTGAGGACATCAGGTCAAAGGAGGAGCAGCTGGGCACACAGGAGAAGGACCTGGGCGAGAGGGAAGAGCGCCTCGATGCCTGGAAGAAGCGGGTCGACCGTAAGGAAAGCGAGCTTGCCGTCAAGAGCAACGAGCTCAGCAGCAAGGAAGCGGCCGTAAGGACGGCCGAGAGAGAGATGGAAGAGAGAAAGGAAGACCTCAAGAACAGGATGATGGAGCTGAAGGGCCTGGAGGAGCAGACCCTCAAGCGGAAGAGAGAGGTTGACGAGATCGAGCTCATGCTCATCCAGAAGGAGACCGAGCTCTTCAACCGTGAGCAGAACATCACGCGAAAAGAGGCAGCTAAATAATGGGTAATCATATGTTTGCAGAGGGGAACATCAAGGGAACGCACATTCTGAACGTCATAGAGTTCGTGAAGAGCAAGAGGGGGAAGATAGGCCTGGACGCCCTCTTCCAGCGCATCAACTCGGGAAAGAGCAAACCCGAACAGGTCACTGAGAACAGTTTCGTGGAGAAGGAGTGGTATCCCTATGACCTCTACCTCGAATTCCTCTCCACCGCGGACGACGTCACCGGAACGGGAGACCTCACCCGCTGCTTCGAGATGGGCTACCAGACCATCAAGAACCTCGGGCACCTGAGCTATCTGACCAGGTCCCCGAATCTGCACGATTTCGTCGAAGGCGCGATAAACAACTGGAACCGCATATACGATTTCGGCAGGCTGGAGATCGCCAAGGAATCGGAAAATGAGATAGTAATACAATACCATGGATTCCCCAAGTCCAAGGCGAAGTGCGAGTACTTCAGGGGAAGCCTCACGGGAACGATGGAGCTTTGCGGCCTGAAAGGGGGGGTCGTGGAAACGGCCTGCAACACAGAGGGCGCCGCCTGGTGCGAGTACACGCTTACCTGGAAATAATTTGATTTAACTGCGGATTATTGGTCATACACTTTCGGCAATCTCCCCCCCATCCTTATATATCAATGGGAACAACATTCTAACATGAACCTCCATGCAATCTCGTATGAATGGCAGGGTTTCGAGCCCAGCCTGTACATGTATGACGGCGGGTCTGGAGAGGTCAGCGAGTTCGATTTTAGAAGGGTCGACTACAAGGTCTCGCATCCCGTCACCTGCGTGGGCAGCTGGACTGAGGGCAAATACAAGCCCTGCCCGAGGGGCCGGATAGTCAAGGGCGGGAACGTCTGCGATGATTGTGCCAGAGATTTCTTACCGGACCCGGACTGCATGTTCGAGCCCAGGTGCGACGGCGAGGAGTGCGGCATGCGGTTCTGCGGTCAGGAGCACACGGTCTACATCGCCTTCCATGGCTTCATCACAAAGGTGGGTCTTACGGCCACCAAGCGCCTGGAGCAGAGGATGGTGGAGCAGGGAGCGGACGCCTATGCCACCGTTGCGATGGTAAAGGGCAGGCGGTCGGCCAGGACGATGGAGATAGCCATAGCCGACGAGCTGGTCCTTAGACAGCGTGTCAGGGGCATCGAGAGCCTCGCGGCCATGCGTGAGCCATGCTCGGAGGACGACATCGCCCGTGACCACGCCAAGCTGGCGGACCGTCTCGAGCCCTTCGACCACCGGCTCTCCGAGCTGCGGTTCCTCAGGGATTATCCCATAGAACTTCCGCTGGACGGCATGCCGACCTCGGTAAAACCAGGCGGCCAGCATTCTGGAAAAACGGTCGGCGTAAAGGGCAAGTTCCTCGTTTACGAGAACGGAGGATTGAAGGCCCTGAACATGCAATATCTTGTGGGGAGGCACATCAGGGCAACTGAAGCAGGTCCTTGAGTACGAGCGGTATGCTGGCCGTTACCTCGGTGGCGGTCAGCGAGTAACCCATGATGTCAAAGGCGACGTCGCCGGCCCTGCCGTTGAGATATGTGCCCATTCTGCCTGCATCGAAGGGCTCTACACCCTTGGCCAGAAATGCTCCGATGAGGCCTGCGAGGACGTCACCGGTACCGCCGACGCTCATCGCCGGGTTTCCCGTGCGGTTCCTCTTGGTCCTCTCGCCGTCCGAGATGATGTCCACCGGGGCCTTCAAAACGACTGTCGCTCCGGTCTTTCCGGCAAGCCCGGACACGGTCCCTTCACTCGCCGGCACACCTCCGGCCAGCCTTTCGAACTCCCTCCTGTGGGGCGTTATCACCGTCGGGGTATTGAATCTCACATCATCAATCGTGGATATCGCATACAGACC
>LSSH01000015.1 GCA_001595885.1 Candidatus Proteinoplasmatales archaeon SG8-5
CGCCTTGTCCCATCTGCCCATCTTGGAAAGGATGTCAGCGGTCCTTATCACGGCCTCGCTCCTGATGTCCGGGTCAGCCAATTCGGCCGAGCGAACAAGAACGGTCGACAGGTACATGAGCCCGTCTATCCACATGCCTGAGATGTGGCATATCTCGGAAAGGCAGAAGAGAACCTGGGTGGTCATCCTGTCGGTGGCCTTCCCCTGGCCTTCGTTACCGAGCCTGTTGAGCGTGTCCTTGCAGAGCTTGATCGCTTCTGAGTACTTCTGCTCGTGCATGAGGTTCTTCGCCTTTGCCATTGTTTCGGAGAAGTCTTCTTCCCTCATGCTGAGGGGAAAAATAGTAAGCATATTAATCCTTTTTCCTTTAACTATGTATATAGTTGTACAAACCATTATACAATTGACAGATTAGAATTTAGTACCTTTGACATAGTAACAAGAGGTCACGCCCTCTCGAGGACCTTGACTATCTTATCGGCCGCATGGCCGTCGCCGTAGCTGAACGGCCTCTCCCCAGCGGGTTCGAAGTTCTCCACCGCATCCCTTATCTTGTCGTAGTGCGCTCCCACCAGGACGTTCCAGCCGTCGTCGACGGTCTCCACCCACTCGGTCTCCTCCCTCAGGGTGATGCACGGCGTTCCGAAGAAGTACGCCTCCTTCTGCATACCGCCTGAATCGGTTAGCACCTTCTTCGCGTTCTTGATGAGGCAGAGCGATTCGATGTAATTGACCGGCTTGACCATCCGTATCGATTCCGGACGCCCTATGCCGTGCTCTCCTAGGAACTTGGCCGTGCGCGGGTGGACCGGGAAGACAACGTCGTAGCCCTCCAGCGCCTTCAGGATAGAAAGAAGATGCTTCTGGTTGTCCGTGTTGGCCGGTCGGTGGACCGTCAGGAGAAAATACCCCTTCGGCTTGACGCCCAGCCTTAACAACACGTCGGATTGGATACCCGAGAATTCCAGGGCCGCGTCATACATGACGTCGCCGATTAGATGGACACCCTCGCGGATGCCTTCCCTGGCAAGATTATCGACCGCTGTCTGGGTAGGGCAGAACAGGAGCCTGGACACGTGGTCGGTCAGCCTGCGGTTCACCTCCTCGGGCATTGACATGTCGAAGGACCTCAACCCAGCCTCCACGTGGGCCACCGGGACGTGCTCCTTGACCGCGGCCAGCGCGCCGGCCAGGGTGGAATTGGTGTCGCCATAGACCAGGACCCAATCGGGCCTGGTCTCGATTATTATCTTCTCGATGCCCTCCATCATCCTTGCGGTCTGCCATGCGTGGGAGCCCGAGCCCACGTCGAGGTTATGGTCGGGCTGGGGTATGTTCATTACATCGAAGAATACCTTCGACATCTCCTCGTCATAGTGCTGACCGGTGTGCACCAATACCTCGTCATTTTCCTTCCTTAGCGCCTTGGAGACCGGCGCCGCCTTGATGAACTGCGGCCTGGCCCCGACGACCGAGAGGACCTTCAGAGTCCTACCCCCCAGAGGTTTGTCGGGCGGGACGGTCCGGGCAAGTCAAGGGCCGTCAAAACCTACTCCCCCCGGCATGATTTCCAATCGATATCATGGTGCAGCCGCTCAATCGTCTCCCCCTTGGCAGTCCCTGAGCATGAACTCCTCGACCACGTCGCGGGCTTTTTCCCTCTTCTCCTGGTGTTTGGCCACGAATCCCGTGACGCGCGCGGTCAGGTCGCCCTTGCACTCGCCGCACAATATCTCTCCGGAGCGGCACTTGGCCCACCTGTCGTCCAGCTTGGCGTCGTCCTCCTCGAAGATGTAATAGAAGTACTGGTACACCGAGCATATGTCCGGGTTCCCGCCGTTCTTCCTCTGCTCGTCCACGCTGACCGCGCCGCCTGTGAAGGCGTTGCCGATCTTCTTCTTGATGTCACCGGCGGAATCGACCGTGAATATGCTCGTGCTGGGCAGGGAAGCGCTCATCTTGTCAGAGCCGGCAAGGCTGGGCAGCATCTTGCAGTGCAGCAGGGCCGGCTTGTAGAAGCCTATGCCCTCGGCGATGTCCCTGGCGACGCGGAAGTGAGGGTCCTGGTCTATGGCGCACGGTATGACGCACCTGATGTTCTCCCCCTTCAGGACGCTCGGCAGGAAGGCCGTGGCCGCCTGCATGCTGGTGAACCATATCGAGCCTATGTTGTTGCTGTTGTCGAATCCGAAGACCGCCTTGGCAGTGCTGAACGTCACCTTCTTAGCCACCTTCAGCGCGATGTTGTACATCTGGTGAGCGTATTCGGTGTCCAGGAATATCCGTGTCTTGTCCTTATCGAAACCCAGGGCGATGATGTCCAGCGCGTTCTCGTAGGCGAAGTTCTTCGTGTCCTCGAGGCTGAGCTCGGGAAGGAAAAGGAACTTCTCGTCGTCGGTAAGCTGGAAGTACAGCTCGACGCCGAACCTGTCCTGAAGGTACTTGGTGAATATCCAGGGCATCAGATGGCCCAGGTGGGTGTGGCCCGAGGGCCCTCGACCGGTGTACATGACGAAGCCGCGGCCCTTCTCGTGGTCGTCCAGTATCAGGTTGAGATCACGATGGGAATAGAATATGCCGCGCCTGAGCATTGTGTGCATCTCGCCGGTGTGCTTGACCAGTCTCGCAACTAGCTCGTCGTCTATCTTCTGCGTTCCGAAGCGCTCGATGAGGCGGTCGTAATCGATGTCCCCGCTGACCTCCCAAGGCGTAACAACGAAATCATCTGGCAGTAGGATCACCCTCTTGCACGGCTAATGTTTGGAGGGATATAAGATTGTTGGGATATTGAAGCTGCCCGATAGAAAGGGAAGATCAACCAATAGGGTTAGGTCACCGTGAAGGGTTATTACACAAATGACCGTTTTATCACGAAACGTATTTATAGCAATCCCAAGCTGTATTTTCGATGCCTCCGAAGAAGAAAGGAACCAAGGGGAACGCCGGCTCCGAAAAAGGTAGCAAAAAAGCCAGCGCAAAGAAGTCTGGCTCAAAGCCCTCAACCAAGAAACAGAAGGAAGAGGCCAGGTTCGAGAACCTTATCGATAACATCTCGGACGTCCTCGTCGAGATCAGCTCTGATGGTAAGGTCACCTACGTGAACCAACGGGCAAAGGACATCTACGGCTTCGAGCCCGAGGAGCTTGCGGGCAGCGATGTGTTCGACCTCATACACCCTGATGACCTGGAGGAGGCGATGGAAGCCCTGGCAACCGCGATCAGCGACGGACAGGTGGCAAACATCGAGGTCAGGACCAAGCACAAGGACGGATATTTTATAACAGCCATCGCCTCGGCAAAGGCCATCGGTGTGGGCAAGAACATGCGGATAGTCGGCCTGTTGAAGGATGTTACCAAGTCCAGGGAGATGCTCGACGAGCTCAAGGCGAGTGAAGAGCGATATAGGGCGGTTGCAGAGGCCGCCCAGGACTACATATACCTTATCGAGAAGGATTATACATACTCATACGTGAACGAGGCCGCGGCCAGGCTGCTCGGGACAACCCAGAGAAAGGTGGTCGGGAAAAAGATCCAGGACATCTTTCCCGAACATGTCTCGAAGCGGCAGAAGAAGAACGTAAGGAAGATATTGCAGACAGGCGAGGAGGTCTATGAGGAAAATCTCTATCCCGTGGGGGACAAATTGATATGGCTGAGTGCAAGGCTTGCCCCGGTCCATGACGGTAAAGGGAAGGTCGACAAGGTCCTGGGCATATCAAGGGACATCACCAAGAGAAAGGAGGCCGAGATCGCCTTGAGGGATAGCGAGGAGAAGTTCAGGTTGATCATGGGCTCGTCGCCGGACGCCATCACCGTGTCGGACCTGACCGGCAATATCATCGAGTGTAACGACCAGACCTTGAGGATCCATGGTTTCAAGAAGAAGGAGGACATCATAGGTCGGAGTGCCTTCGACCTGATAGCTCCAGAGGATAGGGAACGAGCCCTCAAGAACACTGAAATTACATTGAAGGAAGGTTCGGTGCAAAACCTCGAATACGCTCTGCTGCGGGAGGACGGCAGCGAATTCCCTGGCGAATTGTCTGCGAACGTCATCCTGAACTCCGAGGGGCAGCCGATTTCATTCGTTGCCATCACGAAGGACATTACGCAAAGGAAGAAAATGGAAGAGGAGATTAGACACTCGGAGGAGAAATACTCTGCGGTAGTCGAGGGATCAAAGGACGCAATCGCCATCGTGCAGGACCTAAAGGTGGTGTTCGCCAACACTGCAACCGCAGAGCTCACAGGTTGGCCTGTTGAACAACTCATCGGGATTGAGTTCAAGGAGATTGTGGCACCCGAGTTCCAGGAGATGCTCAGAAAGAGGTTCAAAGACAGGATGGATGGTAAGGAAGTGCCCTCGTTCTACGAGATAGAGATTATAACCAAGGATGGGGACAGGATACCCATCGAGGTCAACAACTCGCTGATAACGTACGAAGGTCGAGAGGCCACCCTTTCCTTCGTCAGGGACATCACTGACAGGAAGGCCATGGAGGAGAGATGGCGGTCGATCGCCGAGAACGCGCCCGACATCGTCATCATGCTGGACCTGGAGGGGCGCATCACCTTCATCAACAGGACGGTGACCGGCATAAAGCCGGAGGACGTCATCGGTGTGAGCCAGTACGATTACATTGAGAAGGAGTTTCGTGGGATTGTCAAGAAGACCATTAACAGGGTCCTAAAGACGGGCAAACCCGGCTCTTACATCATTAAGGGGACCGGCCCAAAAGGAAGCATCTCGTGGTACGAGACACAGGTTGGCCCGTTAAAGGAAGGGGACAACGTCACAGGGATCATCCTATTCGTCAACGACATCACCGACCGGGTGAAGTACGAGGAGGCATTGAAAGAGAGCGAGGAGAAGTACCGGAGCCTGTTCGAGACCTCTCCGGATTCCATTTGCATAATAGACCTCGAGGGCAACATTCTGGAGTGCAATGAGGCCACAGCCAGGATCACGGGCTTGAGCCCGGCGGAACTTGAGGGAAAATCCTTCGCCGCCCTTCATTCCCTGTTCGAAGCCGACATTGAGAAATTCCAGACCATCTTCGGCCAGCTGCTCAACGACGAGCCGCTGGAGAGCCTCGAGCTGAAGGTCATCCAGGAGGGAAACATCCGCTGGCTTGAATCCTTCCCCACCTTGCTGAAGAAGGATGGGGAGATCTATGCCATCCAGGTCATAACCAGGGACGTGACCTCGCGGAAGACCGCTGAGATGGAGATGCGCCGCCAGCTCCTGAAATTCGATGTGGAGGACGGCAACGTCTACATAGTAAAGGAAAGGGTTCCGGAACAATCGGTGGAGATATTCAACGAGCTGCTCGACGTGGGTTACCTGGGTCATGTCATCTCCAGGAGGCCCATGAAATATTACACGGCAAGGATAGACAAGATGTTCGACTACGCCTGGATCTCGGAGAAAGGGTCCCAGGACTCGGTCAAGCCTGACGTCAAGGCCATCGAGAAGTTCATCGACGGCATGCCCACCCGCCAGGCCATACTCCTGGAGGGAGTGAGTTATCTTGTATCCAAGGCCGGTTTCAGGAAGGCCCTGGGGCTTGTCCAGGCCATAGCCGAGATCGCATACCTTAAGGACCAGGTCGTGCTCCTTTCAGTGGACCCCTCGGCCGTGGGTGACAAGGAAATGAGGGGCATTGAGAAGGAGACCTCGGTGGTCACAAGCCAGATGGCCTTGGGCAAGCTGCCCGACAAGCTCCTTGATATTCTTAAATACATAAACAAGGAGAACCTCACCGGAGTGAATCCCTCGTTCTCCGACGTCGAGGTGGACCAAGAGCTGAGCAAGCCCACCGTGCGGAAGAGGATCAGGGAGCTCGACAATCTCGGTTGTGTGAATATCATCGAAAAGGGAAGGAACAAGTATATTGCAATAACTGAAAAAGGCAAGACGTACATGGTTCTATAATTTTTTCACTATTTTCACTATTTTTTTCACAAAGTATATAAAGTAAGAAAGCTTTATGTACATTGGCAAAATATTGCTCCGCCCAAGTGGATTTAGGAAATTGTTAAGAGGTTTTCAGAGAATCAGCTGTACTGTTCGTGCTTTTGTGGTGTTCATTCTATTCCAATTTCAGGCCCGTGTGTTTCTCGTACAACTCCGCCATGAAATCGCTGTCCTTGACCAGGCTGCATATCCTGCATAACTCGCTCACAGTGGTCCTTTCGTCACCTTCGATTATCAGACCTGCGGACCTGTCGATCTCGGCCTTGAGCTCAGTCGTCAACGTTATCTCGCCCCTCTTCCCGGAGAGGTACTGGGAGACGGCCGCCTCCGTCACGCCAAGCTTCTCGGCGACCTGGACCTGTGAAAGCTTGTATTCCTTGACCATTGACTTGGCCAGTTCCTGCCTGATTCCGGGAAGCAGATACCAGACAAAGACCTCGCATGGCGTTTTCATCTATCAAACACAATCGGATTGCATTATTTAACCTGAGTGCCGCCCGTCAGGGTCGGGTGGCTTCGGGAGTAAGCTTCGATCATTTCCTCCTCCTCTCGAACTCATCCGTCAGTTCAGTCCACTCCACGCCCCTGTTGGCCAGCAACAGTAAGGAGTGGAAAATCAGGTCGGCCGCCTCCCACACAAGGTCACCCTCCCCGTTGAAGGCATCGATAAGCTCATGGCTCTCCTCCCTGATCTTGGCGACAAGGCGTGCGTCGTCGTCTATGATGCCTGACACGTAACTTCCTTCCGGACGGTTCCGTTTCCTTTCCGTTATTATCCTGTACACCTCTTCCATGACGTGCTCGGGGATTCTCGTGGATCCCTGGCTATCACCAGATACCACAGTTTCAAAACAGCTGTATGAACCGGTGTGGCACGCGTTGCCCTTCTGCCTGACCACGTAGAGGAGGGAATCGCGGTCGCAGTCCGTAAACACGCCCAGGACCTCCTGTATGTTGCCGGATTCCTCGCCCTTCATCCACAGCCTGTTCCTCGACCTGGACCAGTACCAGGCCTTGCCGGTATCCATCGTCCTGCCGAGGGCCTCCTCGTTCGCGTATGCGTGCATGAGCACGCGGCCCCGCAGGTCCTGCGCGACCACCGGTACCAGGCCGTCCTTGAAATCGATGTCCCTGATGTTCATATAACCACGACCGTTTGCCTTGCCTTCATCCTTCCTACCTTCATCTTACCACAACTCCGTTGCTCGAAAGATAATCCTTGATGTCCCCGACCTCGTAAGTGCCGTAGTGAAGGATGCTGGCCATCAGCGCGGCGTCGGCGTTGCCGCTCGTTAATACTTCCAGGATGTCATCGGGCGTTCCGGCCCCGCCGGAGGCGATTATCGGGATATTGACCGCGTCGGATATGGCATTCGTCAACTCCAGGTCAAAGCCCTCGAGCGTGCCGTCGGCGTCCCAGCTGGTCAGGAGTATCTCACCGGCGCCCTTGCGCTCGACCTCGCAGGCCCACTCGACAGCGTCCCTCTCCGCGGGCGTCCTTCCGCCGTTGACCAGCACCTGCCAACTATCCCCTTTCCTGCGGGCGTCGATGGCGATGACGATGCACTGGCTGCCGAAGGCCGAGGCCGCCTCCCTCACCAATTCCGGGTCCTTG
>LSSH01000016.1 GCA_001595885.1 Candidatus Proteinoplasmatales archaeon SG8-5
CAACGTCAAGCTGCTGGAGAAGAAGAAGCCAACGGCCGAGGAGAAGAAGACAATAAAGAGGATCATGAAGTCGGCAAACCTGGTGAAGTCATACGGGGAAAGGGCGTTGCTGGCGCTGGCCGCAAGGGGCGTCGGCCCGGACAAGGCCGCCAAGATCCTTGCACAACAATACGAGGACGAGGACGAGTTCCTGGCCGAGATACTGAATGCCGAAGTGACTTATGCACGTACTAGGAGATTCTGGGATTGAGAGCTGCGCCCTCATCACCTGCCCACTCCAATCTTGAAAGATTCGCTCAACCGTGCGACTTGGACTCATACGGTTGATGGGCTCTCGATACCTGCCCGTCCACCCACGTTCATATGGCTCCCGATGCCTTCCCGCACGCACAATTTTGTATGGCTCTCGGGAAATCCCGCCAATCGCTGTAATGCAACCTTAATATCTCTTCGTGCATAGCACGAAGATAGAGTTAAAAACGAAATGGATATAAACTACCGTCCTATCACGTATTTCTGCACATTCAGGCGGGAGGATGGCCTCACTGAGCCAAGGTGTCACGAAAGGAAAGAAGATCGTGCTTACTGCGTCACGGGCAGAGAACAGTATCTACGGATATGACCCGTTCGTCGCCTTCACCAACACCTTCCCGCACAAGCTGTTCCCGAGGTCCTTTCTGAAGGATTGGTTCGAACCATTGACCAATCCCGACGGGACGGCCCAGTTCATGCCTTACGGCCTAAGGAAGGCCGAGGCCCTTTTGATGGACGAGTTCGGCGAGGAGAACGTGGTCTCGGCAAACGCTGCCGAACTGGACAAGTTCGTCGGAAAGGACACGAAGCTCATCTGCATCACTTCGATGGACCCGGCCGGCCTGGCCTACGTGAGCACGACCTACAATTCCCTCATCGGTTTCGGCGGCGACGCCCTGAACGCGGCTGAATTCAGATGGCTGATGGACCGACCGGTAATGAAGAGGAAGGGCATCAAGAAGCTGCTGGGGGGTGCAGGGGTCTGGCAGATCAACGAGGCAGGCCTCAAGGACAGCCTGGGCATTGATTACCTGTTCCACGGCGAGGCCGAGGGCGCACTGATCGATGCCATAAAGCGCATACTCAATGACGAGAAGGTGGAAACCGACATACACGGAGGTAAGCCGACGCCCGGGCAGATTCCCCTGATCAAGAGGGCGGCGTGCTACGGGATGGTCGAGGTCACCAGGGGCTGCGGGAGGATGTGCCAGTTCTGCACTCCGACAATGAGGAAGAGGTACTCGGTCCCGCTCGACGTGATAATGAAAGAGGTGGAGACGAACATCAAGTTCGGCTCGGAGATGATCTTCATTGCCACGGAGGACATCTTCCTGTACAAGTGCAAGGAGAAGTTCAAGCCCAACAAGGAGGAACTGGTCAAGCTGTACAAGTCAATAGCGGACTACCCCGGCGTCAGGTACATACAGGTTTCTCACGCTGCCCTCGCGCCCATCGTTTACGACCCGAGCGTGCTGGAGGAGCTGGCTCCCATTCTTCTAGAGAAGTCCAGGTGGTCACCCGAGTACAGACCGAGCTACAGGCAGAAGTTCATCTCAGTGGAGGTGGGCATCGAAACCGGAAGCACCAGGATAATGAACAAGTACATGAAGGGAAAGGCCCTGCCTTATAGTGTGAATAACTGGCCCGAGCTTGTTCTGCAGGGCGTGGGCAACATGAACGACCACGACTGGTGGCCGCTGTGCACGCTAATGACAGGCCTCCCCGACGAGACAGAGGACGACCTACTCAGGACCCTGGAGCTCATCGACAACCTGAAGGGCAGCAAGACGTTCCTGACACCGCTGCTTTTCATTCCGATCGAAGAGGCGCTGCTCAGCAAGGCCAAGAGGGTGAGCCTCGAGGGTTTGACAGAGTTACAGTGGGAGTTCATCACCCAGTGCTGGCGGCAAAACATCGATTTCTGGGCTCCCGACGACAAGTTGTGGATACACTCGATGATATTCTCGGTCTATTGGACGATATCCCGCTGGAAGCACGGCAGGCATTCGGTGAAGCCGGTGATGAAGCTGGCCGGATTCCCGGACAGCTTCCTGGGAGGAGCGTTCGTGTCCACGTCGGACGGCAAGTTCGAGCCTCACTTCGAGATCCCGCTGGCTGACGAGCTGGTATCCAGGGAGATAGAGAAGCAGAGTGCGGAGGCGGTTTCCAAATCATCCGATAATTAAATATACAATAAAACATTTAAAAGACGAAAAATAAAAAGGTGGCGTAATGGCAGAGGAGGGTGTTTCGGCGGATTCAGAGGTGTTGGAGCGGGACCGCTGTCCAACGGGCATCGAAGGCCTTGACAACATCCTGAACGGCGGAATCCCTAGAGGAAACACAATCCTCTTCACGGGCAGCTGCGGCACCGGCAAGACGACCCTCAGCCTCGAATACCTGGTGCACGGCGCCCTGGCCGGCGAGAATTGCCTGTTCGTTTCAGTCACAGAGGCCTCGGAGAAGTTGATGAAGAACGTCATACCGTACGATTTCTTCGACGAATCCCTCATCAAGAAGGGCAAGCTCGTCTTCGTGGACATGCCCATCATCTATGAAAGGCTGGGCATGACCGAGATGGAGCTGTCCATGGAGGACGTGGAGGCACTTGTCAGGGCACTTGGCAACCTCGTTGACGAGCTTTCGATAAAGCGCTTGGTCATTGACTCTGTGACCTCGGTCTGTTACAGGTTGAAGACCGAGGAAAAGATAAGGAACTTCATCCTCAAGGTGGGAAAGGCCCTTTCGGACAGGGGCTGTACCAGTCTCCTGATATCGGAGATCTCGCCGTCGGCCGAGCGGTATTCGCTGTACGGCGTGGAGGAGGCCATTGCGGACGGCATCGTTCTGATGGGAAATCTGGAGCGCAGGGGAGACCTCCTGAGGACGCTCCAGGTGGTGAAGATGAGGGGCACCAACCACTCAAGGGCCAAGTACGTGCTCGACCTCACTCCCGCCGGGATCCTGCTGGTCCCGCTGTTGAAGGGCGGCAGCACAGGGGGTAATTGATGCCCAAGAGCCCTTCGAAGCTGGCTGATGAGCTTTCCGAGCTTCCGCCGTCGGCCATCGCGTTGTCCATTAGGGACGAAACGTACTTCGATGCCATCAGGGGCGTTGTCGACAGGTTCGCGACCAAGAAGGACCTCAACACCATCTACATCTCGGCAGCCATTCCCTCCCAGTCCATCATCGATGTTCTCAAGATACTGGAGATCGACATGGGCCGCATTTATTTCGTGGATTCTGTCTCCCACACCATGATGAGCGCCTCCAAGAAAGTGGATAACGTGCTCCTTGTGGAAAGCTCGACAATGCTGGAGAACATCATGCTGAAGGTCGATTATCTCATGAAGAAGGGCGGTGACAAGGGCAACGTCATCCTTCTTGATTCCATTAACGCGCTGGCCATTCACAACAGCCCGAAGATATTGTCCGAGTTCGTGCACATCCTCATCAACAATCTTAGGGCCAAGAACGCTTACATTCTGATATTTTCCATCGAGGGCTTCAGCTCGGACGAGATCAACAACATGATGAGCTTCGTCTGCGACCTCACGCTGGACATGAACGAGGAGGATGACTAGGATGGTTGACAGCGTCAGCTTCGGGATACCAGCACTGGACAAGGCCATAATGGACGGCATTCCCAAGGGTTACACCGTCCTGTGCATCGGCATGCCGGGGGCCGGCGTGGAGCTGTTCGCCAAGAGGTTTGCCTCGGCCGGGGCCAAGAACGAGAACGTTACCTATTTCTCGACCTCGGAGCGTGATGACGACGTGCTCAACACGATGAAGGACTTCGGCTGGAGCACCGACATGAAGATCGTCAACATCGGCACCATGTATTACGAGAAGGTCCTGGCAAGGCACCTCGATGTGAGCAAGTACAGGCATGAGGGCCTTTCAATGATGGACATTCGCCAGTTCAAGTCACGGAAGAGCGAGGAGCCGGAGGAGTTCACCACAAATTTCCTCACCACCCTCACCTATGAGGTCTCCAAGTTATCCCCGCCTTTCAGGATAGTGCTCGACTCGCTCAACTTCTTCCTCGAGTACTACCCGCACGACGAGGTCCTCTCGGCACTGAGGACCATAAAGGCTCACACGCAGCACAACGAGGGCGTAGCCCTCGTTACCCTTGTCAAGGGTGTGCTGGACAGCCGGACCGAGAGCGGCATCGAGGAGATAGTCGACGCCATCATCGAGCTGGAAAGGCAGAGGGACGGCTACGAGTTCAAGAGGAACCTCCTCATCAGGAAGGTGAGGAACCACCCTGAGAAGACCGGCATACTGGCCTACACCATCGATGACAAGGGCATCTCCGCCAAGGGAGTTTGAGCTTTCTTTTAGTCTGGTTTGGTTCAGCAATACAATCCCTAAATAGACATTCAACAATCGGTTTAGAGCGGGGATGTAACTGCTCGTACATTCCTCAACATCGACTTACATCAGAAAAAATACTGGCTAATCTTGGTTGATTCGTAAATTGTAGTATTAAAGCACCTGATTATACGTTAAAAAGCGAATTTCTGTCTGACATTTGATGCATCACGATGGCAATGTTTATATAGGATTGGAATTACTCCAAGGTTCGTAGGTTACGACCTACAGGAGGACAGAACATGAAAAGAGTTTGGAAGAAAGACGATGCTGTATCTCCGGTTATTGCTACCATCCTGATGGTCGCGATCACCGTGGTATTGGCCGCCGTTCTCTATGTTATGGTCATAGGGTTCGGCGGAACCGGCGGCAGTACGCCTGCAGGTTCCTGGACGAGTTGTGCACCAACGAACCAGACCGCAGGTCAACTGACCTTCGGGGCCTTTACCGCAGATACACAGCCATTGGACATTAAGATATTCGTGAAAGTGGACGGAGCAGCTGCAGGTACAATGACCATACCAAGCAACACCGGTGCCTCACCCCAAGATATTAGCTGGGTAGGTGGACCCGTGGGCGCATCTGCAACCTACTTCGACTATAACCCGGCAGGCGGACAGATCAACTCAGGTGATTATATAACACTGACCGGTCTTCAGCCGAACACACTCTACAGCTTCGAAGTGTTCCACGTTCCGTCCGATGCGACAGTCACCATGACCGGTGACGGTCCGTCGTTCAACACACCATAAGCACGAATAAAGGGGCCCTAAAGCCCCTTTAAACTTTTCTTTTTATTTTCTCTATCGGTTCTTTGTACAAGTATGTACAGAGTATGAAGAAATGATTTTATACTAGCAGGCAATTGTTTATACCGATAATTGGGGAATCAATATGACCTTATTGAAGAGTCGTGGCGGGGTCTCGACGATAATCGCTACTATATTGATGGTGGCCATAACTGTCGTATTGGCAGGTGTGTTATACGTGATGATATTGACGCTGGGCGGCAGTGACAGCACGATTGCTCCGCTCGGAAGCTGGAGTGAGGTTAGACCAGCAGGTAATGATACTGTTGTCCTTGAATTCGGTTCCTTCAATAAGGATATCAGACCTATCGAGATCAAGCTTTACCTTTCAAGCGGGAGCAACACTACCAACATCGTCTTGCCCGGTAGTCTGAGTGCTCAAGATAGTCCTGCATCGGTCAGTGGTTATAATGCGAGCAAGATCAATGCCATTTACACAGATTTTGGCTGGCAATCAGAATACCTGGGTAAGGGTGATTATCTCACCATAAGCGGTCTCGACCCCGGGCGGAGATATGAAATTATCGTATTCCACGAACCCACTCAATCAGTGGTACAAATGGCCGGTGCCGCCAGCGCCTTCCAGTTGAATAATTAGGAGAAGGCTTCTTGGATCATTAGGATAATCTATCAAGCTCCAGCCTTTTTCAAGGACATCAGGTAGACGGTTGTCGCATAATACCTGCGCTCTTCACATTTAGTTAATGGAGGAGCTTCAGCCAGTATCTTGTACGGATCGCGGCTGATGTCGGTATAACCGAACAACCTGGCCGTGAACTTCATCCAGTAATAGAGTGTGTTACCCTTTGTCTCAGTCGGAGGACCGGTATCAAGGAGCACCAAAATCCCACCCGGTTTCAGCACCCTGTGGATCTCCTTCATCATGGCCGCAGGGTCGGGGATCGTAGTGAGAGTGTAGGTAGCAATTACCTTGTCGAAGGATGCGTCAGGGAACATCATGGCCTCGGCGTCATCCTTAACGAACTCGGCCTTGGAGGAGAGGCTGAGCTTCTCAACGCGTTCCCTGGCCCTTTCGAGCATCTTCTCGGAGATGTCGGTGCCGATGACCTTGCCCGAATCCAGTTTATCGGCTATCCAGGGCACAATCAGGCCGGTGCCCGTGCCCACGTCCAGCACTCGGTCTCCGGGCTGCAGGTCCAGCATGTCGATGGCCTCCCTCCTCCACCTCTTCTCCGCCCTGCCGAAGCCTGGGAAGGTGTCGATGAAGTCGTACAGGCCGCTCCAGCGGTCGTATCGTCTCGCCACCTTGGATTTGTCCGTGGCCATAATCAGGCATAGGCCTCTGAATAATTAATCTTGCGCTGGTCATGCGAAATCCTCTTAACCTTTTGTTCGTTTACCGCAAACGAGGATTGGATTTGTCAAAGAAAGAGGACATCAGAAAGGCCAGGGAGGAATGGGAGGCCGAATCCCTGAAGGACCAGGAGGAGCGGCCCATCAAGTTCATGACCACGTCCAGCCTGCCCATCAAGAATATCTACACGCCCGAGGACGTTCCCGAGCTTGATTTTCTCGAGGACCTGAATTTCCCGAGCCAGTATCCTTTCACAAGGGGCGTTCAGCCGACGATGTACAGGGGCAGGCTGTGGACGATGCGGCAGTTCGCAGGCTTCGGGACCGCCGAGGAGACCAACGAGAGGTTCAAGTACCTGCTGGCCCACGGGGAGACCGGCTTGTCCACCGCCTTCGACTACCCGACCCTGTATGGTAGGGACTCTGACGATCCCCTTGCGGAGGGGGAGTTCGGCAAGTGCGGCGTCGCGATATCGTCGCTTAAGGACATGGAGATCCTGTTCGGCGGCATATCGATGAAGGACGTTAGCACCTCGATGACTATCAACGGTCCCGCGGCCGTGGTCTGGGCGTTCTACATAGCCGCTGCGGAGAACCAGGGGGCCGACCGTTCAGTATTGACGGGCACTATCCAGAACGACATCCTGAAGGAATACATCGCCCAGAAGTCGTGGATATTCCCTCCTGAGCCGTCCCTTCGCCTCATCGTCGACACGTTCGAGTTCGGCTCGAAGGAATTGCCCAGGTGGAACACTGTGAGCATTTCCGGCTATCACATCAGGGAGGCGGGCTCGACCGCCCTGCAGGAGCTGGCCTTCACGCTGGCCGACGGCCTTACGTACGTCGATGCCGCGCTCGAACGCGGATTGGAGCTGGACGCTTTCGCCCCGCGCCTATCGTTCTTCTTCAACGCCCAC
>LSSH01000017.1 GCA_001595885.1 Candidatus Proteinoplasmatales archaeon SG8-5
CGACGATGACGGTCTGATGGATGTTGTAGTACTGGCTTATGAAGGCGGTTTCGGGGCAGCCCCGATATACTGGTATAAATGCCCCGCGAATCCGTTTGTCGACGGATGGTCAAGATACACCATTACATTGGATGTGGATGAAATGGTGTCTTATGGCTCACTCGTCTTGGCCGATATAGATCAAGATGCAAACGTCGACGTTGTCATTGGCACGATCTGGTACGAAGCTCCGGACGATCCCGTTTCAGGCACATGGACGAAGCACGAGGTTCGAAGTACTTTTGAGGATGTGTCAACCGTAGCCGACATCGATAATGACAACGACCTAGACATTGTCGTAGCTGGGTACAATATCATATTTTGGCTTGAGTGTCCTCCTGACCCTACTGCGCAGGCCTGGACTGAGCATCTTATCGAGGATGTTCCTGGTGGTGCGTCAATGTTTTTACCTTTTAGCATTGATACGGGATATATTGATGATGGCCCAAATATTGATGTGGTGGTTAATGCCCAGGCTTTGGGCGTCGGCCCCAGACGCATGTGGTGGTATCTGAATCCGGGAGGCGCAGGCTCCTGGGTACAATACCTGATAGAAACGGGAGTATTATCATACCAGATCGAGTTGTGTGATGTCGATGCAGATGGTCGGCCTGACATTATCGAAGCGACCACAAATAACGGGATAACCTGGTTAAAATGTCCGAGTTCTCCTGTATCCACTTATTACTGGGAGCCGACCACCATCATGCCGTCATCGCAAGGAGGACGATTTTCAACCGGTGACATTGACGGTGATCAATTATTGGACCTTGTCATATGCAGCAATGACAATGATGACCTTTATTGGTGCGAATCCATGAACAGTAATGGAAGTACCTGGGTACACGACACAATATGCCCGGACATCCAGTATCCTAGAGACTGTCATGTCGGTGATTTCGACTCGGACGGACTTCTCGATGTCACCGCTTTAGCCCACGATGTATATGATATCTACTGGTATGAAAATCCGTTAACCATAAGTCATGATTCATTCGATTATTCAGACCAGTGTTCCCTTTATGCACTCCATAATCATTGCGGCCAAACAATCGTGGATTTCATTGCTTGGGGGGCACCTGCCGGAGTTGACGATGACAATGCCGTGGGGGCAGGGACATGGACAAATAACGATTATCTGAGCCTTTCAGGATATGTCCAAGGCGACACCATCGGAAGAGATAAAGACTCCATCGACACAAATAACAGCTCGGATTGGGAGCACAGCTGTGGTATTGATAGCTCCACCCCCACTCCAGGATTGAGGAACCTAGGCTTTTCGGTAAATATGGCATTAGATCTTGGGTGGAACCTCATTTCATTGCCCTTGACACCTTCGAACAATACGATTGAGGTGGTTCTTCAAAGTATTGCTGGCAAGTATGATTTTATCCGTACATACAGCCCACTTGATCCCAATCCATGGAAATCATATTGCACATACAAACCGAATCTTCTTAATGATCTGAAAATATTAAACCATAAAATTGGCTTTTGGATTCATACAACCGAGGCGAATGTTGATTTAATGGTGTTTGGTAACGTCTCGATTTCGACAAGCATCACACTGTATGCAGGTTGGAACCTGGTCGGCTACCCCTCCCTGAATACTGAAACAGTGGGCACCGCCCTCTGGGGTACCGGAGCCGATCGGGTAATGATAAGTGATACGTCTGAACCATATCACATTCGGGAAGTTGGCTCAACCTATGTGATGAAACCTGGTGAAGGCTATTGGATTCATGTACCGTTCGATACTATATGGATAGTTGATTGGTGACGCATACCTTTTTAAATCCAGGCTCTTATCGGCGACAGATGACCGAGTACGATTACGAAGCATTACTGAAGAAGGCGAAGGCCAACCTTCCGGAGTACGTGGCAAGCCACGAGAGGTTCGTGGTCCCCGAGGCCGACCTGTTCATCGAAGGCAAGAGCACCGTGTTCAGGAACTTTGGTGACCTGGCAGATACCCTGAGGCGTGAGCCCGATACGATCATGGCATATCTGCTCCGTGAGCTTGGAACTGCCGGGAATCTCGATGGGCGCCGGGCCATTTTCAAGAGCAGGCTGGCCGTGGACCGAGTGGCAGACAGATTGAAGGCCTACGTTAACACCTACGTTCTGTGCTCGGAGTGCAACAGGCCCGATACCAGGTTGGTCAGGGAAGGCCGCGTACTCGTCTTGGAGTGCGATGCTTGCGGAGCGCACCGGCCGGTCCATGTGCCCAGGGGGGCGACCACGCCCGAGGGCGCGGCCCTCGAGGAGGGCAAGGTCTACGAGGTCCTGATCCAGGACCTGGGCAAGAAGGGCGACGGCATTGCACGGGTTGACAAGTATGTGATCTTCGTGCCCGGGACGACCAAAGGAACCGTCGTTAAGATCAAGATAGATAAGATAACGGGAAACACGGCCTTCGCACACCTCTCCACAGAGTGATCGAATGACAGATTGGTTCAGGGAGCGCACCACTGTTCTGGCAATGGGCGTGATATTCTTCATCACGGTTATCCTGGGGATGCTGCTGGCCATTCCCTTCCTCGAGATGGGCTACCAGGCCTTCGAGGACCCGCAGGACATCCGCATCCCGCTCCTCTACGTTATCCTCATCATAGCATTCAGCGGCCTCGTCCTGTTCCTTGCGAAGAAGAAGCGCCTCGGCTTCATCCAGGGTTTCATCCTGTTCGCCAGCGGTCTCGCGCTGATGTATGTGCTCTTCGTCCCCTACAGCTATCTGCTGGGATGGCTCGCGGGTCCCCAGCTCCCTTATTATTACGACGAATTGGGCTATCTTCTTCTGATCATGTCTATTGGAACGGCGGTTTTTCTCACGTGGATATTATACAAGTACCCCGAATGGTACGTTGTCAACACCATCGGCATCGTCATCGGGGCGGGCATCATCGCCATCCTCGGCATTTCACTGGGCATACTGCCGCTGTTCATCCTCATGATCGCGCTCGCGGCCTACGATGCGATATCCGTATACAAGACCAAGCACATGATAGCGCTGGCCGACGTGGTCACCGAAAAACACCTGCCAGTGGTTCTGGTTATGCCAAAGAAGAGGGGCTACAAGCTGAAGAAGCAGCCGAGCATCAAGAAGAGCCTAGCCGAGAACAGGCGCAGGGAAGCGATGTTCATGGGCCTCGGCGATATCGTGTTCCCGGGCAGCCTGGTGATATCCGCGATGACGTTCCTATCCACGAACCAGGACATGTCCCCAACGGTGGACAGCGTGGCGGTGGGTTTCGCAACCCTCATCGGGTCCCTTGTCGGCTACGCGGTCCTCATGAGGTTCGTGCTCAAGGGCAGGCCCCAGGCAGGCCTCCCCCTGCTCAACGCCGGTGCCATTCTGGGATTCGCGTTCGGCTACTTCATCGTGTTCAGGGACCTGGGGATGGGGATTTGGTGACAACATACACAATAGAGGGGTGTGTTCTCGGGTGGTGAGGATACTGGCGGTTGCCGACATGCACGCGAGCTCGATGGGCTTGAGTACGTGTAAGAGGTTCGTTAATGAGTTTGAGCCGGAGATCATGGTCGTTGCCGGGGATATCACTAATTTCGGTCCCACGGAATGGGCAGAGAAGTTCCTGGACGCATTCGAATTGCCGCTATTGGCGGTGAACGGCAACTGTGATCTTGATGGGGTGACAAGCGCCATCAAGAGCCGCGATCACAACGACATGATAGACAGAAGGAAAGAGTTCCTGGGCCTGGAGTTCCTGGGTCTCGGATACCCGTCGGGCCTTGATTTCGACACGCTGATTGGTGAGAATATCGACGTCGTGGTCTCCCACGTCCCGCCGAGAGGATGCAACGATATGGTTCTGGACCAGCGTATCGGTGACCACTACCTGAGGGACTTTCTGCGAAGGCTCGAGCCGCGCCTTGTTATCTCCGGTCACGTCCACGAATCGAGGGGCATATGCGGGTTGGAGGGCATCGTCTGCGTGAACCCGGGACCGGCGAAGGACGGTCTGGGTGCGATAATTGACATCAATGATGAAATCAAAGCCAGATTGATTGAAATCGTTTAATCAGAGCTCATTACGATGACTCTGCATTTGTATTGTATGCGGTAAGGTTTATATCATCTGTTCCTTTTGTCCCCCCAAGGAGATGAGCACATTCAAGCAGGACAAATGGCTTACGACAGGGCGATAACGGTTTTCTCACCGGACGGAAGGCTCTTCCAGGTGGAGTACGCCCGCGTCGCAGTGGGCAGGGGCACGACCACGATCGGCATCAAGTACAAGGACGGCATCGTTCTGATGGCCGATAAGAAGGTCAGGAGCAATCTTGTGGAGGCGAAGTCCATCGAGAAGATATTCCAGATAGACGAGCACATCGGCTGCGCCACGTCGGGACTGGTTGCCGACGCGAGGGTGCTGGTGGACTACGCGAGGATAGTCGCCCAGATCAACAAGGTCACGTACGAGCAGAAGATATCGGTCGACATGCTGGTCAAGCGCGTTTGCGATTATAAGCAGACGTATACCCAATACGGCGGGGTCCGGCCCTTCGGCACAGCCCTCCTCATCGGCGGCGTTGACAGCCATGGCGTTCATCTCTTCGAGACCGATCCCAGCGGTGCCCTGAACTCCTACAAGGCCGGAAGCATCGGCTCTGGTCGGGCCCAGGTCATGGAGCTGTTCGAGGACAAGTACAAGGATTCCATCAGCTACGACGACGCGGTCAACCTTGGCCTCCAGGGACTGAAGAAGACGAGCGAGGACCCGCTCACGGATGCGACCACCGAGATCGCCGTGATAACGTATGAGAAGCCCTTCGACAGGCTCGAGCCCGAAGAAGTAAAGAAGCATCTGGAGAAGCTGTAGGTGCAGGGAGATGGGCAAGGACCAGATGATAGGCAAGGAACACACCGACGACGTAATGGACGGCATGGTGATTGCCCGCCTGGAATCCCACGGTCATAATTTTGAGATTATCCTGGAGGCGGACAGCGTCAACGACGTCAAGGAAGGCAAGGCGAACATACTCGACCACATGCCATCCGAAATGATTTTCTCGGACTCCAAGAAGGGGGAGAAGGCGTCGACCGAGGCGATGAACAAGGTCTTCAGCACCGAGGACGTGGCACTTATAGCCCACCAGATTCTGGAGAAGGGCCAGGTCCAGCTGACAACGGAGCAACGGCGCGAGATGCTTGAGGAGAAGCGCAAGCAGATAATCGCCACCATCGTCCGCGATTCGATGAACCCGCAGACGAAGACCCCCCACCCGCCGCAGCGCATCGAGAATGCCATGGAGGAAGCTGGAGTCCACATCGACCCGATAAGACCCGTCACCGTTCAGGTCAAGGAGGTCGTGGAAGCCCTGCGCCCCTACCTGCCCATCAGCTTCGAGAGGGTTCAGCTGGCCGTTAAGCTGGGAGCCACGGATTACGGCAAGTGCTACGGGGACCTGAAGGGCCTGACCAAGATCCTCAAGGAGGAATGGCAGAACGATGGCTCGTGGATCGGCGTGGTCGAGTTGCCGGCTGGTCTCCAGGAAGAACTGTTCAACAAGCTGAACGAGAAGACCAAGGGCAGCGTCGAGACTAAGCTCCTAAAATAAATCCAAATCTCATTCTAAATCATTCACCGCTCAGAGTAGGCTGGAGGGGATTGGGGAAAGCCAACGCAGGAGCGGAAGGGGAAGCGAACGAAGTGAGCGGGGCCACTTGGTAATTCCACCACAACCATCAAATAAGGCTTCTGTCTTGGGTGCGCCGAGGCAGAGAATGAAGAGAGGTAATCGTTATGTTAAAGGAAGAAGAAGCTCCGGCAGCGGAGCAGAGGATTTTGGTTATTCCCGGCGAAGAGCTGGGCGATAACAGCTATAAACCCGGTACCGGTACATACCTGAAAGGAGACCGTATTTTCGCTACCCTCCTCGGCGTGAAGAACGTGCGGTCGGGCTACATCAACGTCCTGCCGCTCTCCGGCAGGTACATGCCCAGACCCGGGGATTCCGTAATCGGAATCATCAAGGACGTCGGCCCATCGAGCTGGATCGTGAACGTCAATTCACCATATCCGGCCCTGATGCACGTGAACGACGTGCCCTGGAAAGTGGAGTTCGGCAAGACCTCCCAGTACTTGAGAGCTGGAGATACCATACTCGCCAAGATCGGCCAGGTGGACGAGACCATGCGGATCCAGGTCACGCTGAAGGAGCCCGGTCTCCGTAGGCTCGACAGAGGCCATATCACTCGGATCACACCTTCTAAGGTTCCAAGAGTCATCGGCAAGAGCGGCTCTATGGTCTCGCTTATCAAGGAGTATACGGGCTGCAAGGTATTCGTGGGACAGAACGGCATCATATGGATGGACGGCGATTCCGAGGGCATCGCGTATGCCTCGAAATGTATAGATATGATCGATAGGGATGCGCAGATGATGGGGCTCACCGACAGGGTAAGACAATTCCTGATCGACAAGTATGGTTCTGAGCCCAGGCGCAGAGAGCCTGAGGAGCTGGACGAGGAGGAATGGGAATGAGTCTCATAGGCGAGGACGGCAAGAGAGAGGATGGTCGGGCCTTGGATGAGCTTCGTCCAATAAAGATCGAGGTCGGTGTGCTCCATAACGCTGACGGTTCAGCATACGTCGAATGGGGGAAGAACAAGGTCCTGGCTGCGGTCTACGGGCCCAAGGAGATGTACAACAAGTACCTTCAGGATCCCACAGGTGCGGTGGTGCAGGTCAATTATAACATGGCCGCGTTCTCGGTGGACGACCGGGTAAGGCCGGGACCCAGCAGGCGCAGTATCGAGATATCCAAGATAATCGGCGAAGCACTGGAACGCGTGATAATGAGAGAGGACTTTCCCAGGGCCAGCATCGACGTTTTCATCGAGGTCTTGGAGGCAAGTGCCGGAACCAGGTGCGCAGGATTGACCGCGGCCTCCGTCGCGGTGGCGGACGCTGGGATACCCATGCGGGACCTGGTGGCATCATGTGCGGCCGGCAAGGCTGACGGCCACATTATTCTGGACCTAGGAAAGGGCGAGGACAACCTCGGCCAGGCAGACCTGCCGGTGGGCTATGTTCCCGGGACCGGCGAGATAACCCTGCTGCAGATGGACGGTCACATGACCAGGGAGGAATTCGACAGCGCGCTGAAGCTGGCCATCGGGGCCTGCGAGGAGATCCATGACATCCAGAAGCGCGCTCTCAAGCACAGGTATGCGATCCACAAAGGGGGTGAGGGCCAATGAGGAAGACAATCCTGCCCACGATTGAGGACGAGCACATCCGGTACCTAGCGTTCGAGAAGAAGCGGCTGGATGACCGGAAGCCCGACGAGTACAGGGCTTTGGAGTACGAGG
>LSSH01000018.1 GCA_001595885.1 Candidatus Proteinoplasmatales archaeon SG8-5
TGGAGGATGTCACGGGCGAGGAGGCCAACATCGGTCCGAGCATTGACTCCATACTTGAAATGAATCCCGACGCTTTCAAGGACCTTCCGTTTGAGACCACGGTTACAAAGGCTAGCTTCAACGTCATCGGCTATACCGAGGAGGGCACCCAGATATTCGTCAACGGAAAGCCGGCAACGGTTACGGGATCCGGGGTCAGGGCGCCCCTGGACGCCGTCTTCAGAAAATCAATGAAACTCAGCCCTGGCCCGAACACGATTGTAATTGAAGCCAGGGATTCCGCGGGTAACTCGGAGACAGTATACGCTACCGTTGTCCTAGAGGAGGAGACGGGCACGAACTACGCCGCCATCGGACTGATGATACTCCTGCTCGTGGTCGGCCTCATCCTGGGATTGCTGTTCGCCCGAATATTCTTCGGTGGGCCCAAGGAGGAAATGGAAGAAGAGCCCGAGGAGCTGGCAGAGCCCAAGGAGGAATTGGCCGAGGGCGAGGAACCTGACACGGACCTTGAGGCACCCGAGGAGGAGATGGACGAGGACATCGCCGAGGGTGAGGAGCCTACGGAGGATGGAGAACCCTCCGAGGAATTGGAGGAGCCTGTGGACGTGTCCGCCGGACCAGAGACAGAGGAAATGGAAGCCGATGAGACTCTCGAGGCCGAGGAAGCTCCTGAGGCCGGGCCAGAGGAGATGGAGGTCGAGGAAGCACCAGAGGACGTGCCCTCGGACGACATCACCATCAACGAAGATGACCCCAGGCAGGTGAAGCTCAAAGAGGCCTACGATCAAGGCAAGATATCAAAGGAACTATTCGAGAAGAACCTGGCCAAGTTCAAGTAGTCACGCTTAAACCAAACCTCTACGCAACATCGACTAGCCCTGGTAAGTTATAGTGGATACTATGCCTGATTCTATACCGTAGGACGCGGCCAGCCCCTGGTTTATCTCGAGGACGTAGAGTATCGGGCCGTCGCTTGAATAACGGGTGAGCTGGGCATCGGGCACACCGGGCTCGGGGTCTGCCTCCTCAACGTTCACAACAACACCGTTCGAGTCGATGAAGATCATGTCCAGGGGTATCAGCGTGTTCTTCATCCAGAAGCTCACCTGCAGCGGGTTGTCGAACACGAACAGCATGCCCTCGTCCTGGGGCATGCTCTCCACGTACATCAGGCCTTCAGCGCGCTCGGCCGGGGTGTCAGCGAGCTCGCATTGGAATTCCACTGTCTCGTTCCCGGGCAGGGCAAAGGTCACCGTTGCTGGAAGCGGTTGTTCGATGATTGTGAACGAGAGTACGTTCGAGTGGTACATGGTGCAATTGCCGGGTCGGTATGAGCCCTCGCTCGTGTGATAATTGCGGTACGTGACATTGATGGCATATTGGTCCGGGGCCAGCGGGTCTAACACCTCAGCCAGGTCCATCACGTGAGAATAGGTCTGGCCCGGTAGGACCTCGTATCCCGCGGTAAGGTCTATCATTCCCAGCACCATCCTCATGTCAAACTTCACGCCGGACGAGTTGACCAGGTTTATCATCAAAGACGCACCGGGCCAGAACCGGGTGACTGTGATGTTTGAATCCCCGTCGTGGGTCAGGTGAAAGGTCAGGTTAAGCGCATTCCCTTCATTGAACGACGTGCCCTCCATCGATATCGTGAAATCTAACCCATCGTCGTCCGCGTCATCAAGCCCGATGTACCAGACTCCGACCAGAATGCCCATCACGCAGACGAGCGCGACTCCCATTACCAAGAACCCGGTGCTTGCCACGGTATCACTTGTACGCCGCCACCTTCAGGCTCTCGACAGGGTAGCCGTCATACTGTCTCTTGCTGATGTCGGTGTCCTCGTCGATGATATCCACACGGAACCCGGCCGCCCGCATCAAGCCCAGATAATCGACCTTCAGGAGAGCGCCGCCCACACAGCTGGCCATCAGCTCCTCGTTCTCGCGGGCCTCGGGCGGAAGCTCATCCAGCAAAACGATGTCAGAGACGAACAGCCTTCCGCCGTCCCTTAGAACCCTGTATGCCTCCCTGAAGACCCGTGATTTGTCAGGAGCCAGGTTGATGACGCAGTTGCTGATAATGACGTCAACGGAGCCGTCTTCCATCGGTAGCTCGTCTATATACCCCTTCCTGAACTCGACGTTCTCGAAGCCGTGCTTCCGCGCGTTCTCCCTGGCCTTCTCCAGCATCTCGTCCGTCATGTCCACGCCGATGACATGGCCGGTCGGGCCCACCCTCTTCGCGGCGATGAAGCAGTCGATGCCGGCCCCCGAGCCCAGGTCGACCACGGTTTCGCCCTCGTTTATCTTTCCCAGGGCGGTGGGGTTCCCGCATCCGAGGCCCAGGTCGGCCTCGGGAACGGCCTGGAGCTCCTCGTCCGAATATCCGAACGTTTTCGATATCCGTTCGTCTCCAACGCAACCACATGCGCAGCAACTAGTGCTTTCCTTAGCTATCCTGGCATAATGCTTCTTGACTACTTGTTTCACCTTTTCCTCATCCATTCCTAACACCCCTTACAACAGGTATCAATTCTCTCAATTCCGATATTTTGTAATATTACCTTCACCTCATCGTTTTTGATTCTGTAAATGATGTTCCGACCTTCTTTCCTGTAATCGAGTATCTCTGCTTCCACCAGCACTTTTAGATGCCTTGAGTTCGTGGTCTGATCCTTGTCTGTGATGTCAGTGAACTCACATGCACAGTGCTCATGGTCCATCAGGCAGGCGACTATTTTAAGCCTGGTTTCGTCCCCCAATGCCTTGAAGAACTTTGCCTTGTCTTTCATCAACATATGCATGTATGTGCATATATAAATACTTTTCCTATCACCAAATCCTATTAAATGCCTGCGGCAATACGGCAAAGCATGGCTTGTGTATCAGGGCTCGTCTATCATCACGGGGAGTTCATCGAGGGGCACCTGGAGCTCTCGGAGGGGGGCGCGCGCTTTCTCAAGGGGCCGGGTGATGACGCTCTGGCAGAGGGGATCATCATCCCGAAACTGGTCAACTGCCACACACACCTCGGCGACGTGTTCATCCCAAGACCGGAGGGGGGCAGCATCAGGGAGATCGTGGCCCCGCCTGACGGGCTGAAGCACAGGATGCTGAGGCGTGTTTCCGAAGAGGAACAGGTCGCCGCGATGCACGGGGCCATCGCGAGGATGCGGAGGTCGGGGCTATCCCACTTCATCGACTTCAGGGAAGGCGGCCTGGAGGGTGTAAAAAGACTGCTGAACGCCTCCATCGGCACGCACGTCAGGCCCGTCATATTCGGCCGACCCTCCACGCAGGCCTTTGACGAGGCTGAGGTCGACTCCCTTCTATCGGTTGTCGACGGCATAGGCGTGAGCGGCATCGCAGAGTGGAACCGGGGAGAGCTGAAGGAGCTGGCCGACATGGCCCGGAGGGCCGGGAAGCCGTTCTCGTTGCACGCCAGCGAGTCGATGCGGGAGGATATTGATGCCATACTGGACATGAGACCGGCGTTCCTCATCCACATGATAGAGGCCACGGACTCCGATTTGGAGGTTTGCGCATCGAGCCAGACACCCATAGTTGTGTGCCCTACGGCCAATTCCTTCTTCGGCATCAGGGCGCCTGTGGAGAGGATGCTGGAAGCGGGTGTCAAGGTCTGCCTGGGCACCGACAATGCGATGCTAGCTACACCCGACATCCTCTCAGAGATGAGGGCGTTGAGGGCCATGGTCCAGAAGGATAGGCTTTCCAATCCAGCTCTCTTCAGAATCTGCCTTGACAATGGCCGCAAAACTTTAAATTCCATCCTTGGTTTAAGTGCCGAGGTCGGGGAGTATGGTGATTTCCTCGTTCTGGATAAGCCTCTGGACGACCCTTTCGGTCAAGTGTTGGAGGCTACCGAGGAAGACATACATCCGGTCTCCTTCCAGAAGTTCGACGGTGAGGTAAGATGAATATCAATGACCTGATGAGCAAGAAAGTGATTTGCGCCTCTTTGCCAGGCAACCGGACGGAGGTCCTCAGGCTACTGGTGACCCAGAATAAAACGGGGGTTCCTGTCATCAAGGAGGACAAGACCCTGGCAGGCTTCGTGACCAGGCAAGACATATATGCGAAGCCGGACGAGGAGCAATTGGCCTTGGTCATGCGCGGGGATTATCCCTCGTTATCCCCAAAGGACCCCATCGAGAAGGCGGCCGATCTCCTGCTCGAGGAGGACCTTCACCACCTGCCCATCGTGCAGAGGAAGCGCGTGGTCGGCATCATCACTCCAGCGGACTTCCTCGGCGTGATAGAGAAGATGAAACTGGACATCCCGGTGGAGGATTTCGTCAGGACGCCGTGCGTGCCGGTCCACAAGGGCTCGCCGATATCGGTCGTTGACACGCTTTTCCGGGTGGCCAATGTGGTGGCCTCTCCCGTCCTGGACGACGACGGCAGCCTGATTGGAATCGTCACCGACAGGGACATCTTCAATCTCTCGGATGTCGACGGCCACACAGCCGTAGCCGACCTGGGCATCGGGGAGGACGAGGACTCCTGGACCTGGGAAGGGCTGCGCAACGTCATGAAGCTGTATTACGAGGTCAAGCACATCAAGCTGCCGGCGGTCCCTGTCAACGACGTCATGGTCAAGAACCCAACGACGATATTCAGGAAGACGAGCATTAGCGAGGCGGCGGCGTTGATGAGAAAGAACGACTTCGGCCAGCTGCCAATCAGGGATTCGAAGGACAGGCTATTCGCCATGATTTACGAGCTGGACACGTTGGTCGCGTTGACAAGGTGAATGGATGGGAGAGGACGTCCAATCCCTGGCCAAACGCAGGGGCTTTATCTGGCAGTCGGCGGAGATCTACGGCGCGCTGGCGGGATTCTATGATTACGGGGCGATGGGCGCCACCCTGAAACGCAGGTGGGAGGACGTCTGGCTCGACTTCTTCCTAGACCTGAACGATAACTACCATCTCATCGATTCAACGACTATTTTACCGGAGGCATCCCTGAAGGCCTCCGGGCACCTGGACAGCTTCACCGACCCGCTCGTGGAATGCAACAAGTGCGGCTCCGCGTTCAGGGCTGACCAGCTCATCGAGAACGAGACTGGGGAGAGCGCCGAGGGACTGTCGTTGGAGGAGATGGACGGTAAGCTTACCGAACTGGGACTGCGATGCCTGAAGTGCAAGGGCGGTTTCGACAGCGCGAGGACGTTCAACATGATGTTCCCGGTCCAGGTCGGGACGAAGGGCGGGGATGTGGCCTATCTCCGGCCCGAGACTGCCCAGGGCGCCTACCTGAACTTCAAGAGGCATTTCGAGATAATGCGGAGGAAGCTTCCCCTGGGGCTGGCCATCATCGGCAAGGCCTACAGGAACGAGATAGCGCCGAGGCAGGGCGTTTACCGCATGCGGGAGCTGATACAGGCCGAGCTGCAGATCTTCATGGACCCGGAGACCTTCGGTGCACAGTTGGAATTGGACGAGATGAAGGGCAAGGAGATCATGGTCCAGCTTGTCGGTTCGAGGGGCAGATCGAATGCTGAACCCGTCCTCTGTGAGATTTTAATAGATGCCCACGGGCTTCCGCCCTTCTTCGTCTATCACATGTACAAGATACAGGAGTTCTACCTGGAGGAGGTGGGTATCCCGGGGGACAAGTTCAGGTTCTTCGAGAAGTCGGAGAAGGAACGTGCCTTCTACAATCTCCTGCATTTCGACATCGAGGTCGAGCTGTCCACGCTGGGGGGATTCAGGGAACTCGCGGGCATACATTACCGCGGTGACTATGACCTCTCCCGACACCAGAAGCACTCGAAGGAGAAGATGGAGGTTTCTGTAGACGGGAAACGCCTTGTGCCTCATGTCCTCGAGCTGAGCTTCGGGGTGGACCGCAACGTGTGGGCCCTACTGGACATCCATTTCTCGGACGAAAGGACCGGAATACTCAGGCTGCCGCCCAGGCTGGCCCCCTATACCTTCGCCGTGTTCCCGCTCATGAAGAAGGATGACCTGGTGTCCATCGCGAAGGAGCTTCATTACATGCTCAAGTGCAGGTTCTCCACCCTGTACGACGCGTCCGGCTCCATCGGGAAGAGGTACGCGAGGATGGACGAGATAGGCACCCCGTTCTGCGTCACCGTGGACTACGACGGCCTGGAGGACGGCACCGTGACCGTCCGCGACCGAGATTCCACAGACCAAAAGCGCGTGAAGAAGGATGACCTGGACAGGATAGCCTTCGGACTTGCCTCTGGCACCATCAGTTTCAAGGACTTGTAAAGATGGATGGGAGTTCCAACGTACGACATGGCGCGGGAGCCAGCAAAGCAAAAAGCCTGGCGGAGCTCATTCGCTCCGCCGTTCAATCTTCCATCAGAGACCACAAACGGATTGGGTTATTGTTTTCAGGAGGAGTTGACAGTACCTGCCTGGCCATCGCCGCCAGAAAGCATGCGGACGTGACCCTCTACCTGTGCGGGACCCCTGATTCGCAAGACATGACATGGGGGAGGGAGGTGGCCTATACACTCGACCTGCCCACAGTGGAGGTGGAGGTGACAAAGGAAAACGTCCTTGCATCGCTGGAGGACCTGGTGAATAACCACGGCCTGGACAATCCCAGGTGGGCCACGACGTTCATCGGATTCAATATGGCCGTACCGATGGTTGAGGAGGGGTTGGTCATGTCCGGCCAGGGTGCCGACGAGCTGTTCGGAGGCTACAGGAAGTACGCCGAAACCGCGCCAGAAGAAGCAGAGAAAATGATGCTGGCCGACTTGAAGGAACTTCGTGATGAAGAAGCCCCATTATACAGGAGGATTGCTGATAGTCAAGGTAAAAGGCTCTCGGTTCCTTTCCTCGAGCAAAAGATTGTGGATTACGGCATCCGGTTACCATACGATACGAAACTCAGTGAAAACAGAAACAAGGCAGTGCTGAGGGACGCCGCCAGGTTGCTGGGGGTCCCGGAGGTGGTCGCCGAGAGGCCGAAGAAGGCGATGCAGTACGGCAGCGGAGTGTCCAAGATATTGAAGGAATATCTCAAAGAGGCCGGTATGGACCTCTCCGATGTGATGGTTCAACTTTCGGGGTGACAGGGACCTCCCCGTTGTTATGTGGCACCTTTCGACCTGACCCAATAGCTGGTTTAAATTTGTACAAACTTCATCAAGGCCTGCCAGTGACCGGTAATACTGGCGTAAGTGATTTAAACCCAAGCGGATATACCTTGCAGGTGAGAGGGCTTGAATGGAGGTCAGGCAGGTTAAGAGGAAAGTATTGCTACTAGGGGACGGCGCTGTCGGGAAGACCAGTCTTATCCGCAAGTTCGTGACCGACAAGTTCGACGACAAGTACATCACCACCATTGGCACGAAGGTGACGAAGAAGGACATGCGGTTCAAGGGTCCCGAGGGAGAGGTATTGCTCACCCTGCTCATCTGGGACGTTCTGGGCCAGAAGGGCTACAAGGCGGTCCAGGCCACCAGCTACAAGGGCGGCGAGGGCGTGCTCATGGTCTGCGACCTGACAAGGAAGGAGACCCTCGGCAGTCTCAAGGAGTATTGGATGCCGGAGCTCCGCAAGGTCACGGGCGAGGTTCCTATGGTCTTCGTGGGGAACAAGTGCGACCTCGAGGACGAGAGGGAGGTCTCCGACGGGGAGCTCGGGGCGATGGCCGGCGAATTCGGTTCCCCACATTTCATCAGCAGCGCCAAGACGGGCGAGAACGTCGAGACGATGTTCAGGAGCCTGGGGGAGCTCGTGTTCGCCCCGCGCAAGGAGAAGGCCTCGGCGCCGGAACCCGCCGCGGAGGTCGAGATGTCCAGCCTCGTCGACGTGGCCGACAAGATAATAAACGACTTCTGCGAGGAGCACGGTGACAGGGATACCGCCATGGCAATTGTGCGCCAGCAGTTCGCGAACGCGGGTGTGAACATCGTGAAGCCTGACAAGGAGGCCCTTTTGAAGGCCGTGGACCTGCTAGCGGAGTTGGAGAAGCAGTTCAAGGACGACTTCGCGCGCAAGACCACCCTGGCCAAGCGCAAACGGTTAATAGAACAGTACGGATAGGGGGTCGGATGACTAAGAAGCTGATGAAGAAGATATGCCTGCTCGGTGACGGGGCGGTGGGAAAGACATCGCTCATTCGCAAGTTCGTTTTCGACAGGTTCGACGACAAGTACATCATGACCTTTGGCACCAAAGTGTCAAAGAAGCAGGTGGAATTGAGCAGGGACGGCCAGGAATACATGATGACCTTCCTCATCTGGGACATCCTGGGCCAGAGGGTGCACAACAATCTCCACGCGGCCTATTACCAAGGGGCATCCGGAGCCTTTCTAGTTTGCGACGTTACAAGGCGTGATACACTGGACAACCTAGAGGAGTGGATCGACGTCTTCAGGGGGGTGAACAAGGAGGCGCCTGTGATCCTGCTGGGTAACAAATTCGACCTGGTGGACGAAGCCCAGTTCAACACCGCGGACCTGAAGGACCTCGCTGACAAGTTCGGCATGAAATATCACATGACGAGCGCCAAGACCGGCGACCATGTCGAGGAATCGTTCTTGGAGCTGGGCAATGAGATCATCGACGACCATCTCGGGGGGAAGTGACGATGGAAGAGGAGACCAACGTGAGCTTTTTCGTGATGACCGGTGATGCGCTTCGAAGCCTCAACGACGAGCTCAGGATATTACTGGGCGAGGAGGAAGCCGGAGCACTCATCGAAAGGTACGGCTTCAGATGCGGTGAGGGTCTGGTGCAGAGCGTGGGTTACACCTGTGATAACATCGAGGAGTTGGCCGAAACTCTGCCGGGACTGCTCATCGAGACCGGCCTGGGTCGGGCCTCAGCAAAGAAGGTCACCGAAGAGGAGATAATCATCGAGTTCGAGGAGGCGGTCGAGGCGCAGGCCCTCGGAAGGGGGGACACGGCCAGGTGCCATTTCACCCGAGGTTATCTTTCAGGGGTCATTTCCTCTTTATTCGATTCAAAATACGACTGCGCAGAGGAGGCCTGCACCTGCAAGGGCGACGAGTTCTGCGTCCACAAGCTTGTCAAGAGCAAGACCTATGTGAAACCAGAGGCGGAGAGGGTCGAGGAAACTGCCCAGGAGTTCGCCCTGGAGACGGCCACCAGCTATCTCGTGAAGGAGGAATCGCCCGACCGCAGCTACGACATCTTCAAGGACTGGGTGACCCACGGCCACCAGGGCTTGTGCATCACCAGAGATTTTCCAGCCAAAATCCGAAAGCGGTACGACCTGGAGAAGACGCCCATCATCTGGCTTTCCACGAGCGAGACAGAGAACACAATCCCGCCGCAGAACCTGAGCGCCCTGTTCTACAACATCGAGAACTTCCTGAAGAAGAGCGACCAGGGCATCATCATTCTCTCAGGACTCGAATACCTCATCACCCACAATACATATCCCAGCGTCCTGAAGTTCATCCAGCTCCTTAACGAGCAGATAGCCATCAGGGATTCGGTCCTCATCGTCCCCCTCAGCCCGTTGACCCTGGACGAGAAGGACCTGAAGATGTTCGAGAGGGAGCTGACGCTGTTCTCCAGCTAATTGATAGGGGTTTATGATGGACATAAAAAAATACTTTCATGAGTTTATTCTGATGGTCCTTATACTCGTATCAGTCATCTTTGTCTTCATTACACTAAATCCATACGATTTGAAAATCGAATACGCTACCACCCTGATAATCATCTTGATGCCATTATTCATATTGTATGGCTACTATACTGATGCCCAGCTGACCAACGAATAATCTAAAATATATATCCCGTCACGTACCTCAATCAAGTCCGGATTCAGGCATTGTGTTTGTGTATATACGATATCAATGCCATTGGCTAATAGGAAATCAGTGTCGGTACAACCTTCAGCGAAAAATCGGTTAACATTACTGGTCATCGTGCCCACGCTTGAGCTGGGACCCTGGGGAACGCTGAAATATACTTCCTTTCCAGTAACAGGGGGGAATGCCACTGCTTTCCAGGGATCTAGGATTGCCTTATCATAAGGTTCATGAACATTATTGCGAATCCAAATAAAATCGTCATACTCTGACTCGCTGATGATGTGGTAATATGGTTCATCAGCATGAGCAGGTACTAATATCAATAGCATGCATACCATTGTTATCGCAAAGACTGTTTTTTTGGCTTTCTGGACATAATATAATCCACAGCCAGCTACAACGCTTATCAAAACCGTGAGAAGGATGATCGCTCTATCGAAGATGGCCTGGACATTGAAAAAATTCGGAAATACATAAAAAATGATCATGAGGAACAAAGCGAGGACACTAACCGAAAAGGTCAGGCCCAATCCCTCTGTTTTTTTCCTACGTAAAAGCACACCTACTCCAATTGCCATCAGAATTATCGGAAGATAACCCATTAGTTCTATGAAATCACTGAACCCGAATGTTGGCAAGAAAAATCGACCGCCGATCGTAATTCTGGATAGATTTACATTATAGAATGAAGACTGCGGTAAGAACAGCCCCAAAATAAAAAATGATAATAATGTGACGCCTAAAATGTATAAATCCACACGCTTTTTACCCAGTCCAAAAATAATGAGAATTGATAGAAGAATCAAGTACAAATAGATGCCTGTTGCTGGATGCATCAAGAAGGTAAAGGATATGATTAGAATAAGGGGTAGATATCTAAATTTGGATTCATATCTCAGGATCAGAAGGAGGGATAGCAATACCAGAAAAATACCCAAGGAAATTGGGACCAAGAATCCAGGCCCAAGAAAACGTACCGTTGAAGGAATTAACGAAACGATGAATGCGGCATGATGACCGTATCCAAATCTCTTTCCCAGAGCATAAGCAGTTAAAATGACGAAAAGGAAAATCACCGTCGGGAGAGTGGTAAACAGAAATGGCCAGGATATCCCACTATTAATTTTGAATAAAGATAGTAACACTAAATACCCTATCTCCCAGAGATGAACATTTGCTTCTCCTGTGTATGGATGATTAATGACCACATCACCGCTATCAATCAATGCATTCGAGTATGCCATGTAGTGCCATTCATCGGTATGTAACGGCAAGGTGTATCCAAAGTGAGGAATCAGGTTGACGATTGCACCAAAGATTAAAATAAATATCAAGAGTAGCAGGCTCTTTGATGTACGTATCTGTTTGATGCTGGCCCAAAGTTGAATTATCCAAACTTTAACAACATTGATTTGGGCTCTGACCTCCTCCACTGGTGGAAGGGATTTTCTGAAGGATAATACAAAGATTACAATCAGCGGTGTCAGCCCTATGAGTATTGAATAGAGAATAACACTTACGGATTTTATTGGAATGCCCAGCCAGAAGTTTGAAAAGAAGAGGATCAATGAAATCAATGAAATCGATATCCCAGCCGATAATACGATTCTCTCAACATATCCCAGCTTATCGCTGAACGGTTTATGGATGAATGTCCACAGCAAGCCGGGAAAGATTAAGATGAATCCATACCCAAACACTGCTTGGATAAACTCCAGCACAATCATGTGTTCAGAAAAGATGATTCAGATTATTAACATTTACCTAGGACACAACCTTTTTATGAGGATTTTGCCTACACTTACTGTCCGGGGGAAGCCATGAACCTCAAAGAAAATGAGTCCATTAAGAAAAAAGGCATTTCTGTTGTTGCAGCCCTCATCTTGCTCGCATCAATATATGTCATCACACCATCAAATGTTAGAGGAGTGTACGTAACAATCAATAATTTGAATGGATCATATGATAAAGGTGATATCATAGAGATTATTGGTGACTTGATGATTGAGAATGGGGAACGAATACCAATTGATTACATACAATTAATAATATCTGGGGCAACTCAAGTAAACGCATCTTTCAACGTGGATGGGGGTGTGATATCGATGCCCCCCTGGATAAATGTTTCACTGCTTAGCGAGTTAAATCCGAACTATGGCTATGGATATGGTTATTACTACTACGATTCCGGGAATAGGTATGGGTATGATCATCTCTGTGGATATGGATATGACTTCGGATACGGCTATGGTTACGTCGGTGTCCTGAGGTATTTAATAACAATCAATACAGACTACCTGAATGTAGGCGCCCACACAATGCAACTTACCGTCGTTGCTCAGGCAAGCTCTTCCGAATCTTCAGTAACCTTCGATTTCGAAGCGGACAATGGTGGCTTCACACAGACAAATGATTGGGAGTGGGGGGCCTATGGATGGGTCGGTACAAATCCCGATTCCCTACCTCCTCCGAGTGCCCATTCAGGCTCGAACATGTGGGGAACTGTTTTAAATAACGATTATAACAACATTGGTGACTGGAGTAATCTCACATATATCATCGATCTAACCGATTCCAGTATATCAGACGCCCAACTCAATTGGTGGGATTGGTACGACCTCTGGGAAACTTGGGATCACGGAGAGGTATATGTTAACGGCGTAGAAGTATTGGATATGGCAACTGAATATATCCCAGCCTCAGCCTGGATTCAAGAAGCTTTGGACCTGAGTCCTTACATCGGAAGCACACCGACTGTCATGTTCAGCATGTACGCCACCACAGTAGTTTCCCGAGCTGGATGGTACATTGACGATGTTGTTCTTACGACCACAGCACCGCAACCTGTATATACTTATTCTTCACCCATATACAATTTTAACATCAGTGGATTTTATATTCCGCATTTACCAATTCGCATAAATTCGAACGCGGACTTCGATGAGGCACACGGTGTTGTGAACTGGGCCACAGGGAACGGCACCGTGTGGAGTCCCTGGATAATAGAAGGATGGGATATTAACGGGACTGGATATGGATATTGCATCTACATTGGAAACACGACAGAATATTTTGATGTGAAAACGTGTTCTCTGCATAATGCTGATGGTTTATACTCTGCCCCATATTTCCAAAGGTCAGGCTTACATTTATATAATGTCCAGAATGGACATCTAACTGATAACCAAGGTTTCGCGAATCCTAGATATGGTATATATCTTGATCAGAGTAACTATATTTCACTCATTGAGAACAAGGCTTTAAACAACGGTATACACGGGATTGGCCTTACTTTATCAGATTATTGTACTTTAAAGGAAAACTCTGCCTCTAATAATTCATGGAGTGGGATTAGCCTAGTCGAGAGTAGCTATAATATAATTAATAACAACACTGCCAATTGGAATTACATGCAGGGCATCGTGTCATCCAGCTCCTCCGATTTCAATATTATCGGAAACAATACTCTAAATTCTAACGTCAGGGCCGGTATCTATCTTTTCCGCTCTCACGGTCTTAGTATTCATAATAACTCCATGGTTAATAACGGAATTATTCTCTACGGTTACTCTCTTGACGAGTGGAACACACATAACATTGATAATCTAAACAATGTAAACGGTAAACCAGTAATATATTGGAAAAATATTACTGGAGGTACAATCCCTTCAGGGGCTGGACAGGTCTTACTTGCTAATTGCACTAACGTTATCGTAATGAATCAAACGATATACAATGCTAGTGGTGCTATCGGTGTTGGATTCTCTCACTATACCAATATAAATAATAATACTGCTCAGTCGAACTTTTATTATGGAGCGTATCTTGTGGAATCAGGCAATAACACCATCTCACATAATAATTTCAGCAGTAGTAACGATGGATTCGATCTAATGCGATCCGATTACAACACGATACATAACAACACTGCAACCGTTTGTAATTGGGCAGGAATTCACCTTGAGGATTCTATCGGGAATGTTATTATAAATAATTCTGCAATTCAAGGCAATAATCATGGTATATATCTTCACCAGTCCTCAAAATTGAACACGCTCCAGAATAATCTCATTAGTTACAATGGTGACGATGGAATCTACCTTTATGGTAACACTGATGACAATAACATAGCAAAGAACCAAGTTATATCTAATTACTGTGGTCTCCATGTCAGGTCGGCCGATAATAATAATATTACAAATAATATATTTAACCAGAATACTAATTATGGGATTCTACTTGATTCTTCTATCGATAATTCAATAAAACTCAACAATGTTTCAGCTAATGACCGTGGTATCTATTTATACTCCTCCAGTGATAACAGAATATTCCACAATAACTTTGGTGGCAATGCCGACCAAGCTTTTGATAATACCGGCACTAACTTCTGGGACAACGGTTATCCCTCCGGAGGCAACTACTGGTCCGATTACAATGGAACAGACATATATTCTGGACCTGGACAAAATCAAACAGGTAGTGATGGGATTGGCGATACTCCATATGATTCCATCCAGGGCGGTTCAGGAGCCCAGGACAATTATCCACTCATGGGTATATGGACGCCACCAGAGAACGAAACGTTTGAAATACCATTATCCTTGGGCTGGAATCTCATCTCCCTCCCGCTCATCCAATACGATGAATCGATAAATGCAGTACTCTCGAGTATCGCGGGAAAGTGGGATTACATTCAGGCGTACAATACAACGGATCCAGATCATTGGAGGACCTTCAGCATGTACAAGCCCGGTAACTTGAATGACCTGTCATATATCGATCACAAAATGAGTTTCTGGATACATATCACAGAACCTAACGTAACATTGAGCGTTCAAGGTAACTTCACGAATACAACCAATATCCAATTTTTTGCAGGTTGGAACCTCATCGGCTACCCCACGCTGACCAACGAGACAGTTGGCAATGCATTTTTCGGAACCAGTGTTGACCGTGTTATGGTTGGGGATACATTAGAACCCTATAATATCAAAGAAGTCGGACCGGCATATGTGATGAAGCCAGGCGAGGGGTACTGGGTGCACGCTCCGTTTGACACCATTTGGGTTGTGGATTGGTAATCACAAATCTTATTAACTCCGCACTCCTTTTGCCGATTAGGGTGTTGATTTGAGAAGGAGTGTCGTGGCGGTAGTGGGCCTTTTGATGTTGATAAGCGGTTTCTCGTTGTTCGGAACAGGTTCCCCGCCAATCCAGGAAAGCGGGCCAGCCACAGCCGTCTTTACTTCTGTGTATAATCTTCCTGCGGACCCATTCGGCCACGAGTGGGACACCGGCGACGGCCAGCAGAACTACACAGAGGGCTGGGGGGGAGACGTCATCACGGTCTGGGCGGACGTGGACCTCGACCCCACGACGAACCTCTACATCAAGTACGATTACTGCAACCACATGGCCTGTTACGACGGCGAACCGGGGGGGCAGGACGACTTTGATTTCCGCAACGCGTCCTTCGTGCTCGGCTGGCAGATGAACCATGTGGGCGGGACATTATACAACTACACTCTCCTCGGAGACTGGATGCTCGGATATCCGACTTATCCGGCTTCAACATACAGCGGTATACACATTGGTTACACTGTGTACGCCAAGAACGCCACAGACGGTAGCGTGGTCGTCGGCGAGCTGTACCACGACATGTATCCCTACTGGCCTGCAAGTTCGATCAATGTAACATCGAGCGCATCGAAGACCGTTCTGAGCCCGGGAGAGAACTTCTGGGTGAACGGTTCATCAAATTACTGGCATCGCCTGAACTGGGACGGGAATCCACCGGCCAGGGATTGCCCCTTGACTGTCTCGGTCAACCCTACCTATAACGGGACCACCGACGCCTACGGCAACTTCTCGATGATGATCCCGGCGCCGATGACGCCGGGATTCTACGATGTGAACACCACCGTTACAAATTCGACCCCGAACCGGAATGCACCCTGTATATCCACCGGGATTCCCATTGAGGTCCAGGGAGGGGCTCCAGGCTTGAGCATCAATGACGTCCATACGACCCCGAAACACCCCTTCGGGCACGATTGGAACACCCTGCAGGGCGGGGACGAGATTACACTATACGCAGACGTTAGTAGCAGCGTGGGAATAATGTTCGTGAACATATCGTACGGCTACGCAAACCGGTGGATGTGTTACTGGGGCGAGCCAGGACCGCCCATCATGGAAGGTTACCCCATGACCCCGGAGAACGGAACCCTGTATTCATACCAAATGGCGGGTGATTGGGCCGCGGGTCTGACAACATATGAAGCCTCGTACTCGACCTTCTCATACGTCATGTACAATCTCTGGGTCGTCGAGACCAACGGCAATAAAACGAGGTACCCGGCAGCCTCCGACTTCTACATCTACCCGGCCTGGCCGCCAACGCAGATCAACGCGACCAGCCAGGCATCGAAAACAATACTGAGCCCGGGCGAGACCTTCTGGGTGAACGGAACCTCGAACTACTGGAACAGCACGTCCTATCCGGGCAATTACTCCGAACTCATACCGGTCGCGAACAGCGATGTGACGATCTCCATCAACCCGGAATACAACGGAACGACAGATGAGAACGGTGATTATTCGGTCGAGGTTACGGCCCCGATGATACCCGGCAACTACACCGTAAACACGACCGTCAGCAATTCCACGCCCAACAGGAATGTGACGTGTGTCAGCAACGAGATCAATATTGCGGTGGTTTCTCCTTATACCCCTCATGCTCCAATCAGGATCAACTCGAATGCTGATTTCGATGCAGCCCATGGTGTTGTGAACTGGGCAACGGGGAACGGAACTCAAGGAAATCCGTGGATCATCGAGGGGTGGGACATTAACGGTACTGGATATGGATATTGCCTTTATATTGGAAACACAACCGAACATTTCGAGATTAAGTATTGTAACCTTCATTGGCCGACCGGTTTTTTCTATGTGCAATATTATGATAATGCAAACATCTATCTCCACAATGTTAAAAACGGATTGATACGAAACAATAGCTGTTGGGCTGGTAAAACATTTTGGAGTCATGGTATTTATTCAGAATCATCAGATCTAGTGATTGTTAATAACAACATATTAGAGTACAATCGTCACGGTTTGTACTTGATATTTTCTGATAATCATACAATAGATGATAATACTATTAGATTTAACGACAATATTGGTATAATTCTTGACCACTCATGTAATAATTTGGTACATAATAATCTGGTTTCTGAAAATAAGGATTCATTTGAATATGGAACTGGCCTTGGAATTATGGATTGGGCTAATAACAATACCATTTCAAATAATACCATTACCAATAACGGCTTATCAATGGATGATTTGGGATACGGGATTTACTGCGGTGGTTTCTCATGTTGGGACAATTCAATCATTAACAACACGATAGCTAATCACGATTTTGGCATTCAACTGTATGAATGGAATAACACATTGATATATCACAATAATTTCACGAATAACGAAGTTCAAGCATTTGATAACGGCTTCAATTTCTGGGACAATGGTTATCCCTCGGGTGGCAACTATTGGTCAGACTATAATGGTACAGATAACTTCTCCGGGCCCGGACAAAATCAAACTGGAAGTGACGGGATTGGCGACACGCCATACACAAACATCCAGGGCGGCTCGGGAGCACAGGACAACTACCCGTTAATGGAACCATGGGGTATCCCAGGGAGCTCACCCTTTGAGTTGTCATTATCATTGGGCTGGAATCTGATATCTCTTCCATTGGTTCAATCCAATGAATCTATCATGGCCGTTCTTCAAAGTATATCTGGGAATTGGGATTATATACAAGCCTACAATCCTTTATCAACCGACCCCTGGAAATCATACAGTATTCACAGACCGGCATCAATGAACGAACTTCAATATCTCGACCACACCATGGGATTCTGGATAAATATCACAAGTGCAAATGTAAGTCTGACCGTTCAAGGTTCGGTCCCGAATTCAACCAGCATAAACCTATATGCTGGCTGGAACCTCGTTGGCTACCCAACTCTTGTCTCTGATACTGTGGCCAACGCCCTCTGGGGAACAGGTGCGGACATTGTCATGGTCTGTGATACTTCAGAACCCTACAATATCAGAGAGATTGGACCGAATTATTTAATGAAACCCGGAGAAGGCTACTGGGTCCACGTGCCATTCGACACAGTATGGGTAGTTGATTGGTAAGAATCTGTTTGCTGAATGAGGAAAGGCGGGTCTTTACCTTTCTCCTTAAGATATTATCAATGGCCATCAGGCCATCTTCCACTTGACGCCGTCGGTGGAGTGGACCGTTTCCCTGACGATGTCACTCCTTACAGATGGCAGCTATACTATCTTCCATTTAACGCCATCTGACGTGTCCTCGAGAATCACGCCCATGGCCTTCAGCTTGTCGCGTATCTCGTCAGCCTTGGCGAAGTCCTTGGCCGCCCTGGCCATCTGCCTCTCCTCGATTAAGGCCTCGACAGTGGCTGCCAGGGATTCGTCGACCTCCGTTTTTTCGAACTTGAAGATGGATAGGGCATCGTCCCATTCCCTGAAGGCCTCTAGGATCGATTCGATGCTCTTTTTACTCGGCTGCTGGCCTTCCAGGTAGCGGTTGACCTCCCGCGCGAAGTCGAATATGTGGGCGATGGCGTCGCGGGAGTTGAAGTCCTCGTCCATGGCCGCGTCGAATCCCTTTCTTGCCTCGAGGACCTTGGCCCCGAATCCGTCTTCGATGTCGGAGGCGGTTCCGGTTGCGTGCAACGTATTATCCAAAGAGTTCTGCAAACGACCGAGGGCCTGACCGGCCTCGGTCACTGCCTGGCGGTTGAAATCGATGGGCTTCTTGTAGTGGGTGTTGAGCAGGAAGAATCGGACGGTGAGGGGGTCGTATTCGGCCAGGACCTCCTTTATGGTGAAGAAGTTACCCAGCGATTTGCTCATCTTCTCGTCGCCCACGTTCATCAGGCCGCCGTGCAGCCAGTACTTGACGAAAGGCTTGCCGGTGAGCGCTTCCGACTGCATTATCTCGTTCTCGTGATGGGGGAATATGAGCTCCGTGCCGCCGCCGTGGACGTCGAACGATTCGCCGAGGTATTTCATCGACATGACAGAACACTCGATGTGCCAGCCCGGCCTGCCCTCGCTCCACGGTGAGTCCCAGAAGGGCTCGTCGGGCTTCTTGGCCTTCCACAGGACGAAGTCGAGGGGATTGCGCTTCCTCTCGTCGACGTCAATTCGGGCTCCGGCCTTCATGTCGCCCCTCTTCATGTGTGATAGTTTTCCGAACTCCGTCACCTTGTCCACGTCGAAGTAGACCTCGCCATCGGCCTCATAAGCGGAACCCCTGTCGATGAGCGTCTGGATGGCCTCGATTATCTCCTTCATGTGATGGCTTGCGACAGGGTAGATGTCCGCAGGTCTCACTCCCAGCCTTCCCATGTCCTTGTGGTACTCGCCTATGTACTTCTCGGTGAGCTGCTCTAGCGGTATCCCCAGCTCGATGGTGCGCTCGATGCAGTGGTCCTCGATGTCGGTGAAGTTGACAACGTAGGTCACATCGTAGCCCTTGCGTTCGATGTGCCTGCGGATCACGTCGAACGTGACCGCGGCCTTGGCGTGGCCCATGTGGCTGTCGTCGTAGGTGTTGATGCCGCAGACGTACATGCCAACCTTGTTGCCACTGAGCGGAACGAATTCCTCCAGCTGTCCCGTCATCGTGTTCTGGACCCTCAAAACCATCTAACCAGCTATTCGGACAAAGGAGGGGTTGAATATAAAAATTGCTCTGACGGCCCTTCTTCGTAAGGTTTATATCTTAACAAAGGCTTTTACCCACACCAATTGGGGTTGAAAATATGGCTGAAATCACAGAGGAGACTCTATTACTATTGGCAATCGTCACACTGATTATTATTGGGGTGTTCAGCGCAATACTCAACTACTGGATGTGGAGCCACTGGAAGAGGACGATGGGAATCACGAAGCAGATCGAGGACGATGAGATATTGGAACCGGTATCGATGGAAGAACCCGCGCCGGAACCATCTCCTCCGCCTGAACCCGCTCCGGAACCGGAAGAACCACGGTCAGAATTCTAGTGGGATCACTTGGTCCACTTGAACTCGTCGATAGACAATGCCATCTGCGTCTTGCAGTTCACGTAGGAAGAGAGATGGCATACGAAGTCCACGGCGGTGTGCTCGTTCTCTGTCTCGAAAATCAATATCGCATCCGGTTCGCCGAAGAGGCCGATGAACTCCCTTATCTTAATACCCTTAGGCACCTTAAGTCGCTTGAGAGCCCTTACGGTTTCCTCGAACTTCCCTTCCGGAGAGTTGACAATTGTCACGAAAAGCATTACCTCACCAGATGACAAATAGGAACAGGGGGTATATTAAATTGTTCATTGTTGGAAGACAGGTTGGACACCGTTATTAGTAGGATGGTCATTGCTATATCAATAACTATTGATCAGATATTCAACCAGAATCAACCAAGGAACTTGCGGACCCTCAGCAGGTCATCGATGCTGGCCTTGACGACCAGTCGCTTGGTCGCCCAGGCCTTCATGGGCTTCAACTCGCCCTTGAACAGGAGGATGAAATCCTCTTCAGTGGCAGTGACCTTCACGTCGGGCTCGTCAATGGCTCCCCTTTTGAAGTCCTTTATCTCGGGTCCGTCAAGGATGAAGCTGTAGCCATCCTTGTCGATGACGTTGATGAATAGAGTACGTTTGATGCCCACCAGTTCCTTCTTAATGGCCCCGTCCTCTTCGATCTTCGCCTTGAACTTCTCAATGGCCTCGTTCAACAATTGTTCGAGTTCATCCATGTTTCCATCTCCTTTGCTGGTACTTCGGTTTGTGATCTATCGACAGGGGCAATGTCCCCCGGGCATCCACAGGTCCAACCATCTTCTCACCCTTCCCCAAACTCGTCCAGGCTGGAAATACTCAGCTCGCTTATTATCCTATCCACGGTCTTCCAGGACCTTCTGGTGTGCGGCGGCATCTCGCCGTGCTCGGTGTACCATTGCTTAAGGAAGTCGATGGTCTTCTGGTCGGACGGGTAGCCGCTGCCTATGTCGGCGCCCAGCTCGGTCCGTATCTCATCGACCAACGCGTCCCTCTTGGTCTTGGCGATTATCGAGGCCGCGGAGACCACTGGATACAGCGCATCCGCGCCGTGTTTGGAAATAATCCTAATCGTGTTCTTCAGTTCGCAGGTGATGAGGTTCTTGAACTCGTTCTCGTTGGTATCGGCCGCGTCGACGTAGGCGACCTTTGCGCCCAGGCGCTCGATGACGGTCGCGAACATCTTACTCTCGATGACGTTCATGGTGAAGCGCTGGCGGAGCGTGTCTATGTCCTCGGCGCTGGCAATAACCATCTCATGCCTGGTCACCTCCCTGACCTCAATGGCCAGCTGCTCGCGGCGGGCAGGTGTCAGCTTCTTGGAGTCCTTTACACCGAGGTCGCGAAGCACCTTGTCGTCGTCGACCATCAGGCCGACCACAACCATCGGGCCGATCACGGGTCCTCGGCCCGCCTCGTCCACGCCGCATATGCCGCCTTCCCCTGAACCGTCAAAATCCTCGAGGGTCTGCATTGGTACGGGAACGGATTACAGCTAAAAACACTTTCTCAGCTCAGGCCGATGAATATGCCGGTCAGTATGCCGGTCAATAGGACGAGCGTTATGGCGATGACCATGTGCTTGCGCATTACCCGGCTTTCAAGCGACCTTCCCGCGTCGATTGTCGCGACCGCATTGTTGATCTTTGCAGGGGTCATGGCACTGGCTATGCCGCCGCCGGCGGCGTGGGCCCCGTACATTGTCATGAACTGGTCCTGGTTGAGGCCTATGTCGACGCTGGCCCTGTGCTGTATCTTCATGAACATGACGTTGGAGGCCGTCTCCGAGCCGCCCACGACGGCGCCGAAAAGACCGAGGCTCGCAGAGATGAATATGAATCCGATGCCGAATATGCCGGCGAGAGTTACGCCCACCACCACGTCCATGTTGTGGCTGTAGTAATGTGAACCCGGAAGCAGGTCGCCGTTTATGGATATGACCATGGCCGAGAAGAACATCACGTAGGCGATGGAGAAGTAGACGGAGTAGGCCACGAACGGTCCCCAGAGCGTTCGCGTCCATGTCTTGAAGGCGCGGTCCAGCTGCTCCCTGGTCGGCCTTAGCACTGGGAGCGATACGACCAGGGCGACGAGTATCCAGAAGTATATCTGATTGAAGATGTTGAGGTCGATATCTTGATTCGCGAAGACAACGAAGGTTTCCAACGAGCCCGGGATGTCGGCGAGGAAATCCCCCACCGCCGGGACACTGATGATTATGGCGAAAAGGATGAGGAACAGCCAGGGCGAGATTGCTCGGAGGAGCTTCCTCCTATCCAATGGCTCCCACTCCCTTTTATGAAGCCGCTGGTTCTTCGAATACCTGTGGTAAACGTACAGGAACATCATGGCCAGCAATCCGGCCAGCACCCCCACGATGCGCACCGGGACTCCGATCATGACGAACGTCAAGGCGGAAAGGGATATCACCAGTCCCGAGATGAGCGCAGGGACGGCCCCCCTCCTCATCGCTGGTCGGCCGCCGATTATCCACAACATGGCAAATGCAAGCCCCACGGAGATCATCGGCAGGTAGATGGCTATCTTGAATGCGAGCTCCTGGGCGGTGAAGGCGGCCGCGGGTCCGAGCATTCCCGCAGAGGCATCCGCCGGTATTGAAATAGGGATGGCCAGCAGTGCGAACGAGGTGAGCGGGTCATAGCCGAGAACAGCCACCGAAACGGCCGCGAACGGAGTGAAACCGATGGCCATCAGCAATGGCGGGAAAAGAGCGGGTGTCACCGCCCCGAGAGAGGTGACAAAGGAGCCGAAGCCCATTCCGATGAACAGAGCCTGCTCTTCCCTTGTATGGGCAACCCTCTTTATGGCATCTGCGATGGTGGCCAGGGCACCGGATTCCTTCATCACGAATATCATCAGCATCGTGAAGATGACGGCCACCGATATGCCCAGCGCCTTGATGATCCCGAAGACCGTGGCCCCGACGGCGACCTCCAGGGACGTGTGGAAATAAGTGCAGGCTAGAAGCACGGCCACCAGTAATCCAACTATTGCCATCTTTGCCCCGGACTGCTTTAGATAAACTATCCCTACGAGGACAATGAGCAAAGGTGTCAGGGCCAATAGAAAACCGATCAATCTATCGCCTTGGGACGGAAATGGGAACTTTCGACTTAACCGTTGCGGTGAGGGTTGGTCGTGCTCCGGCATTCGGATCGTATTATTACAGATGGGTGTGGGTGATCATCAATACGGGGCACGCGCGCCCGTTAGAGTTCCGTGCCCATCCTTTTAATATATGATTTCCATCCAGAATTGACCGGAGGAGAAGCATGAGACTGGAGGAGCATCTTGCAGATTGCGAGGACGACGTGAGAGACCTCATCCTGAGGATCGGCAGCGTCTGCAGGACCATAGCCAAGGGTTTTGCCGGCCGCCAGGCCCATTCCGAAACGCACAACGTCTATGGAGAGCGACAGATGGCCCTGGACAAGTGGGCGGACGAGGTCCTGATCGCGGAGCTGAAAGAGTCCGGGTTGGTACGGTATCTGGCTTCGGAGGAGCAGCCCGACATCCTCGAGTTCGACGGCGGGGAACTGGGAGTGACCCTCGACCCCCTGGACGGCTCGTCCCTCATCGGCGTGAACCTCGCGGTGGGTACGATCGTGGGCATCTACCGCGGCAACGTGCTCGCACCAGGCAGGGACATGATAGGGGCCATGTACGTGCTGTACGGCCCGCTGACCACGCTGACCTACACTGTCAAGAAAGGCGTGCACGAGTTCGTGCTTGACGAAAACGGGGAGTTCGTCCTCCAGGAGAAGGACATCAGGATTCCCGAAGGAAAGATATTCGCCCCCGGGGCCTTGAGGAGGCAATATCTGGTAGGTCACCTGAAGTGGATAGAGAGCCTGGAGGCG
>LSSH01000019.1 GCA_001595885.1 Candidatus Proteinoplasmatales archaeon SG8-5
GAAGTCGTATTGATTGTCATCTGCGATGTGGATCTCCCTCGCCCTCCCCTTGATGAGCTTCATGAACCTGGCAGCGCGTGCAGTCTGGCTCTTGTTGATGTTCTCCTTCGGGTGCTTGAGAAGCACAACCTTGCCGTCGTAGATGAAGGGGGCCTTGGGCTCGTGGTGGTCGTGGTGATAATGGGATACGGTCAGAACACTGGACCTCCGCACCGCATCCTTCACGTCCTTCCAGAGCTGGCTCCTCCTGCCTATCTCGAGCCTGTGGGGCCTCAACCCGTACCTGCTCGGGCCCAGGCGAGCCCCCGGGTCGATGACGAGCGATATATCCTTGGTCCGAACCAGGGTGGCCATGCTGCGGACGCCGAGGCTTTCCGCGGCTAGTGGGATTATCTCCATGGGGTCTGGGAATACCCTTATATATATTTTTATATGCCCATACTCTATAGAGACCACTCCAAGGTATTGGACATGATAATTGACGTAAACGGTCTGATAATCATATTCGCGATAGCCAGCATAGTCGCCATATTGGCTAAATTGATACGGTGGCCATACACCATCACGCTAGTGCTGGCTGGCATCTTCGTCGTTATATTGGGTTTGGAGACCCCTGCAGGCCTTACCCTAGACCGAGACCTTATCTTCCACATATTACTGCCGCCCCTGCTGTTCGAGGGGGCGTTACACATGAGACTGTCCCACCTGAAGGAGAACGCCAAGATAATCGCGCTTCTCGTGCTGCCTGGGCTGATGCTATCGGTGTTCCTGGTGGCCGCCCTCCTAAACCTGGCCTTCCCGGTCTACCCATTCATTATCCTACTCCTTATCGCAGCCATTATCATACCGACCGACCCCGCATCAATACTCGCCTTCTACAAGGAGATGAAGGTCCCTAAGAAGCTGAGGAGCATAGTCGAGGGCGAGAGCGTCTTCGACGACGGTCTGGCCATCGTCCTATTCGGCGTGATACTGACAGTGATCATAGCAATCGAGACGACGGGTGCCGCGGGGGTGAGCTCGCAGAACGTGGTCGATGGTGTGGCGCAGTTCCTGAAACTTTCATTCCTCGGCGTATTGCTGGGAATCGCTCTCGGATACGGTGCTTATCTCGTTCTCAGGCGGATCAACGACAAGTTCACGGAGGTCATGATCACAGTGATACTGGCCTTCGGCATCTTTGCACTGGCCGAGACGGTTGAGGCCTCTGGTGTGCTGGCCGTTGTGGTGGCAGGACTAATCCTGGGTAACTACGGGACAAGGGTGGCCATGGCCCCGTCCTCCCGGATGACTTTGCTGAACTTCTGGTCATTCCTGGCCTTTGCCGTCACCTCGTTCCTCTTCATCATGGTGGGGATGAGCGTTGAATTATCCGATATCTGGGATAACATAGTCCTGATCATCGCCAGCGTGCTGTGCCTCTGGCTGGCAAGAGCCTTGATGGTCTTCATTATCGGCAGGATCGTGAACAGGAAATCCACCGAGCTCCCGAAGAGGTGGCAGATCACAATGTGGTGGGGCGGACTCAGAGGCGCCATACCCATAGCCATGGCCCTGTCCATACCTGTCTATGCCTTATTCATCAACGATGGCAATCCCGCGAACGACATATATTTCCCTTACAGGGACACCATCATCGCCGTGACCTTCGGCGTGGTCCTTTCTACTCTGATAATCCAGGGCTTCACGCTGCGCCCAATGTTGCGGCGGCTCGGTTTCTACGGCGTCTCAAAGAAGGAGGCCGAGGCCGAGGAAAGGGAGGTTGCCGCGCTTCTCAAGGACTCGATGGACGAGCTCAGCACGCTGCAGGAGGATGGGGAACTGTCAAAGCAGGGGTACGACTGGTTGACGATGAGGTTCGGCCAGATCAACTCACAGCTCATCACCGAGATGGGGTCGCTGATACAGGAGCACGGCTTCATTCCAAAGGAAGAGTACATATTCACGGTGCACGAGGCATTGGAACAGAAAAAGAAGGCCATCTCCGACGCCTGGGCCAGGAATCTCATTTCGGGCTCGACCGGCGAGAAGCTCATATTCGAGATAGAGAGCCAGATAGCGGCACTCACGAGCGAGACGGCCGAGGAGAAGCTCAGGTCTCCCGTTGAGATACTAAGGAGCGTGACCGGGACCGAGGTGGCCTCCATCGAGAGGAACTGCGGCATATGCATGGACCTAATAGGCCCCGGCCAGAGCGTCATCAAGTGCCGCTGCGGGACCATCTTCCACCTGAACTGCCTGGAGAACATAGACAGGTGTCCCATATGTATCGCACCGCTAGAGAAGCCAGGGGGGTTGAACTCTTGAATTTCCATAAAGACTTGAAGGAACCGGGGCCCGGGACCCACTGGCCCTCAGTGCAGCGAGAGGAGATTATTATCAGAAAGAGATATATAAAAGAAATATTCATCGGTGAGTGAATCATATGGGATACATTGATGCACTGGACATATCCGGATTCCTGCAGGATTACGGGCCTTTCATACTAATCGTGGTGGGCCTGATAGTCCTCGTTGCCTACCTGTACCTCTACATCTCCAGGTTCTTCGCGTACCTGAAGATGAAGAAGACGGGGACATACATCCACGAGGACACGCTGGACACCGCTCACAGATACATCAAGGTCATCGGCATCGGCCTCCTCATCCTGGCCGTAGTCGTGGCCGGGGAGACCATCCACACCAGGGGATTCGAGGGCTTTTTCGAGCTTGTGCGGGATTACGTCTTCGTTTTCAACGCCATCGTCGTGTTCTTCGTCTTCGTCATACTGGGCAGGCTCGGGTCCGATGCGGTCAAGCACCACAGGCAGATGGCCGAGGCCGACAAGGGCGCATTTTTTAAACCCGGCATCATGGAGTTCTGGGAACTGTTCCTCAAGTACGGCATGTACGTCTTCGGGATCATATTGGCCATCCTGATAGGCATCGCCACGATACCTGACGCGGCCACGAGGAACGACATCTATCAAGCACTGGGCCTGGACACGGTTGACACTGCCCGGATATGGGGCGATGTCCTGCTGCTGGGTGCGGTGCTCATCATCCTGTTCCTGCTGGGCAAGTTCATTTCCATCATCCTGGAGGACTTCAAGCACAGGACCACAAAGTTCACGCCCGGCCTAATCGACCTGTTCAAGACCCTGCTCAGGTACTCGCTGTACTGGGTGGCGTTCATAATCACGCTGACCATCATCCTGGACATGGTCCAGTTCCAGCACCTGGACATGATAATCCTCTTCTTCATCGGCCTTACACTGGCCATCGTCGTCATACTCGGTATCTCGCCTGTCACCAGGAATGCCATATCCGGTATCGCGCTGCTGACGACGGACAGCATCAACAGGGGCGACTGGATACGCGTGGGCGACGGCAAGGTGGGGGTGGTGGAATCGCAGGGTCTCACCATCACACGCCTGAGAACGCGGACCGGCGACATCATCGACATCCCGAACGAGCTTGTGCTGGCCAGCAAGGTCCACAACTTCACGAAGTTGGGGGGCACTCTCATCAGGATCGCCGTGAAGATAGAATCTTCGGTCCCGGGTGCCGATGCCGAGAAACTGCTTCTGGAGGCGGCAAACGGTCTGGACGAGTCAGGCGAGGAACACGGCTTGCTGAAGGTCTCCGTGCTCTCTCTGGAATCCGATTCAGTGGAATATAATATCGACATCTGGCGCAAGAACCCGGCCACGACCGAATACACAATCTCCGAGTTCCTGAAGAAGTTCAAGCAAAAGGCGTCCGAGGAGGGCATGGTCATCCTGGGCACCCGCTTGAACGATTGATCACTTCCTTACCTTCCTCACCATGAGGATTGGCGTTTTAACCGCCCTGGCCACCCTGTCCTGAAGGTGCCCGAACGCGTGGTGCTTCTGCTTCCATTCATCGCTCGCGCCCATGACCACCAGGTCGTACCCTTCGGCCTCGTCGAGTATGGCCTGCTCGATGGAGGATGTCTGCACCACCTTCTTCTCGTGGGGTATGTCGTGGGTCCTGCATATCTCAGCGAGTCTTTCGGCGTACTTCTCCTCCTCGGCCACGGCCTCCTTCGATGTGCTGGCGCTGAATATCGTTATCCCGGCCTCGTCCCTCTTGGCGAAGAGGACCGCATAGCCCGTTGCGTATGTCACGTGCCACTCTGGTGTCGAGACCACCAGGATCTTCTTAATCTCCTTCTTGAGACCGGCGGTCTTGAAGACGACCACGTCGCAATCCGCGTTCTGGATGAGCTTGTCGAGGGTGACGCCGAACAGGCGGCCCTCTGTGGTCCGGCCCTTCCAGCCCAGGACCAGGAGGTTGATCTTCTCCTCCTTCACGGTGTCGAGGATGGATGTGGACGCCGAGTGTGAGACCAGTACGCTGCCATCCGATTTCACGAGCTCGCGGTTGCTCGCCTTCTTCAGCTTCTCCACGAGCTTGATGTGCGGCGACGTCTCCCTGTAACCCAGGGAGTCAAGAGGCACGGTCGAAGGCAGCTCGATGACCGTTGAGACCTGGAGCTCGGCGTCCTCCACCCTGGCCACAAGCGCTGCGAACTCCACAAGCGCCTTCTGGTCCTCCCTGGCCACTGGGACCAAAATCTTGTAGTCCTTCTCCTCCCTCTTCTCGATGATTGTCTTGATGATGCCCTTTGGCTCCTCCTCGGGCTCGATGGTCTCTATTGTCTTCTTGCCTCCGTAGAAGTAGTAGGTTATCAATCCTATGAGTATCCAGAGCAGAGCGATGAACCAGGCGACCTGATACTCCTCCCAGAGGGCCGCCGCAAGAATGAGGAGCGAGAATATGCCGACCAACGGTATTAGAGGGAACAGGGGCATGAGATAATGGCGCTTGATGTCTGGCCTCTTGTACCTCAGCGTCATCACAGAGAGGTTCACGAACAGGAACAGCAGCAGGAACATGATGGACGTGGATGCCGCAATCTCGGCGATGGGCAAAAGGAGTGTCATGGTGATTATGATGACGCCGCTGACTATGATGGCCACGTGCGGCGTGTGCCTTTTGTCGTGGAGCTTACCGAAGCTCTTTGGCAGGGTCTTATCCCTGCCCATGGCGAAAGACACCCTGGAGGATGAGAACAGTGTCGAGTTCACGGCTGCCAGGGTTCCGAGGATGACGCCTGCGCCTATCAATATCACCCCGCCGGGGAGAGCGAGGCCCGCGGCTTCGGCGACCACGTCCTCCCCTCTGATGAGGTCCGTGCCCACGCCGATGGTGTTCCAGTCCACAACGCCCATGCACACGATGGCAACTAGTATGAAGATGAATGTCGAGATGATGATGCACAGCCACGTGGCCCTGGGCACGTTCTTCAGCGGGTCCTTGCACTCCTCGCCGCACTGGGAGATTATCTCGAAGCCCTCGTAGATGATGAAGGTGAATCCCATGGCCACGAATATTGAGCTTAGACCGTTTGGCATGGGGTCGCTGATGATGGCTCCGACGTTTCCGTCCCCAGACCCCTGGGCGATGAACACCGCCGCGGCCACGATGAATGTGATTATGATGCTGAGGAGGATGATGGTGATGATGATGCCTGAGCGTCCGGTCTCCTTCGTCCCCCGGTAGTTGATGATGATGAACACCACGCAGACGCAGACGGCCAGCGCCTTCACGATCAGGTCACCGTTGAAATCCTCAGGTATCTGGTTATTCGCCTCCAATATCCACAATATGCCCTTGCCGAAGCCGATGACGTAGAAGCTCGTCACGATGCAGTGGCCGAACCACGACATCCAACCGGCCAGGAAGCCGAAGGGGGCGGGAAGGCCCTCCTTCACCCAGAGATAGCCTCCGCCAGTATCAGGGAAAGCGCTGCTGAGTTCCGCGTATGCAGTGGCCGTGAATATGATGACAATGAAGTTGAGAATCAGAACAAGGACCAGCCCGGGGCCGGCTATCTCCAGGCCGAAGCCGACGAGCAGGAATATCGTGGAGCCGAGGGTCGGCCCGAGGCCAATCATGATGACCTCGAGTAGCCCGAGGTCCCGCTTCAGCTTGACCTCGACACAATCACCAGTATCTTCGGACCCTGAGCCCATGAAAGGGGGTATCCAGAATGCGATATTTAGGTATTTTGAGGAGGTGGGATGTGCGGCCCTCGACCACAATAATGTTTAAATCCATTAAGGGTAATGCCAAATGCCCACATGGGCCCGTAGCTCAGCCTGGTTGCGCTGTCCCAACGATGCGCGTTGTGACGCACCTCGGAAACCTTCGGTTTCCTGCGGGAGCGCCCGGCTGAAACGTTGGCTATGGACCGATGAGGGCATACGCATAAGGGCCCATAGCTTAGCCTGGTTGGAGCGCCCGGCTGATAGGGGGATTCCGTGCCGGAATCCCTTTCCGAAACCGGGAGGTCGTGAGTTCAAATCTCATTGGGCCCATCTTTTATCTCATCATCAGGGTATTGATATGAATCCGCGGGTGGTCCTCACATCGAAGCCGGTCACACTTCTTGGCATAATCGGGCCAGTGATAGCCATGCTGGCCATCGCCGTTGCCATCGCGCTCTCGCCCTGGTTCAGCTTCAGTGACAACGCGCTCAGCGACCTGGGGGTTTCCTCAGTGGCCGCGATATTCAACTGGGGCCTGATCATCTGCGGGGCGATGATGGCGCCCTTCATACTCGGCCTTTGGCTCAGGATAGCGGACGGTGTTCGGCTGCGGAAGGTGGGGTTGGCCCTGCTGTTCCTGGCAGCGTTGGCCCTCATTGGCATCGGTGTTTTCACGGAGGATTCGATGGACCTTCATTTCTTTGTATCTTTCGCGTTCTTTGTATTGTTATTGAGCGGCCTTCTGTTCTTCGGGGTTTCAACTCTGGCTGATGCGGAACTGAGGATTATCGGCATCATTGCGATGGTCAGCGTGGCCATCGGCATGGTCGCCTGGGCCGTCGACTGGGGCGGAGTTGCCATTCCCGAGCTGCTTTCCGCTGTTCCCGCAATGCTCGTTCTCATTATACTGGCCGTAAAAACCTACGCCTGGGAGACAACTAAACGGCAATGACCTGCTTGACCTGCGGTACCCTTTCCATTATTATCTTGCCCACGCCGGTCTGGAGGGTGAACTGCTTCATCGGGCAGCCGGCGCACGCTCCCTGGAACCTCACCTTCACTATGCCGTCGTCGGTGATCTCTACCAGTTCCACATCGCCGCCGTCCGCGGCCAGGTGCGGTCTTATCTCCTCGATTGCCTTCTCTACTTCTTCCTTCATTCTCGCACGTCCTGGTATATGGTAATCCCTTCCATTATATTGTTCTTTTGCCGTAAACCGCCAGGCCTTGGGTTGTCGGGCTTTGCGATCCTGGTCTGTATGTTCACGGTAATGA
>LSSH01000020.1 GCA_001595885.1 Candidatus Proteinoplasmatales archaeon SG8-5
CCTTAGTATTTGCTTCACCTTTTCCTTCTGAAGTTTCAGGTGTTTGAAGGCTATCCTTAGGCTCTGCCTGCCCCAAAACAGGACATAGATGCATATGGCTGCACCCACAGCCCTCGATATCACGGTAGCTATGGCCGCACCCGCGACCCCCAGCTCAGGAAATGGACCGATGCCGATTATCAGGAAAGGGTCCAATATCAGGTTTATCACGACGCTTACCGCGGAAATCAGCATAGGGGTCTTTGTATCGCCCCAGCCCCTCATCACGGCGGCAAAGGACTGGATAACGAACATGAAGGGCATAGAAATGAAAATTATCTTTATGTAAACCGAGGAGTTCTCGAAGACCTCCGGCTGTGCGCCCATGAAGTCCAGCACAAGGTCGGCCAGCAAGATTCCGAGAATGCTGACGGAAATCGCGATCAGCGACATGATGACGAGTACCTGGCCGGCGGAGCGTTTCACCTCGCGCTTGTTCTTCATGCCAGTGTACTGTGACACGAGAGACGTGCCGGCGACAGCCATCCCTCCCGCGAAGGAGACGAAGAAGAACACCAGGGGCCAGGCAAGCGTTGTAGCGGCCACTCCGACCTCGCCCACATACTGGCCAAGCCAATAGGTGTCGGCAAGGGAATAGCACATCTGGAAGACGTTCGTCAGCATCAGGGGCAGGCCGAGGAGGAACAGGGTTTTCACGATCGGTCCTTTCAGGATCAACCTCTGCATCCTCTTGGTCGATGTGTAATGATTGCTCAAATACTGGCCTCCTTCATCCGTCCTCGCCGAAGGTGAATATGTAGGTTAATAAAAGTGCGCCGCTCATCGAAAAGGGTCGCGCTGGTAGTAGGTCCGATTGGCTGTCAATACTAACATGAACCGAACCGACGGCCTTCCCTTGATAACGCCATTTTATAACCCTTCATTACATCCTCATCCGATGGCCTTCAGGCTTGTAGACACCGACCTCTGCTCCCCACCATTCTCCGCGGCCGCAGACGAGGCCATAGCGTCGGCCAGGGCAGAGGGCATCGTGCCGAACACGCTTCATTTTTACAGGAGGGAGAAGGCCACGGTGTCGCTCGGTTACTTCCAAAGCGCCAAAGATGACATAGACCCGGAGTTCTGCCGCGCGAATGACATATCCGTCATTAGGAGGGCGACCGGCGGCAGCGCGGTGTTCACTGACGAGAACCAGCTGATCTACGCGCTTGTCGTTGGGGAGGACGAAGTGCCGGAGGGCAAGCACGAGACCTATGAGCTGGTGTGCTCTGCCATCGTTGCCGGATTGGCCTCGCTGGGAGTCCAGGCGGTATACAAGCCCATAAACGACATCCTCGTAGACGGGGCCAAGCTATCGGGCAGCGCCCAGATGAGGCGCCGTGGGGTTGTGCTGCAGCACGGGACCCTCATCCTTGAGGTTGACAGGGAGATGATGAAGGGGGCTTTGAAGGCCGACCCGGAGAATATCTCCAAGGTGACATCCCTGGCCCGGATACTGGGGCACCGCCCCCAGGTCCAGGACGTCAGGGCTGCGCTGCTCAGGGGCTTTGAAGGGGTCTTCGGGGCAAGGTTCGAGCCGGGAGAGCTCAGCGACCGCGAGAACGAGTTGATATCCAGACTGATCGCGGAAAAGTACGGCAGTGACGACTGGAACCTGAAGAGATAAGCTGGATGTTGGCGGTGGGAAATCCGAGAGCTCTTCCGAGCAATGGGAAATCCAAGAACTCTTCCCTGCAATGGGAAATCCGAGGTCCCATCCAATTTCGTATACATCGTGCGAACAGGATAAACATTAATATCCAGGCCGTAATCGAGATACGATGGACTACCTGTTCCTCATCAGCGGCATCGTGGGCTTCGGTCCAGCGCTCTTCCTCATCTGGTTCAGCATGAGGAAGTACTCTTATCCATACATAGAGGGGTCGGCCTTCGAGGACCGCCGGGTGTTCTTCTTGCTGGCCGTGGGCATGGTGTTCGGCACCGCGCTCGTCTGGCTGGAGAGGTTCTTCTATGAATACTTCGCCTGGACTGATGCGGATAACAACTTCAACTTCGACCTGGGCATGTTCATCGTCGTCTTCGTGCTGGCCTTCGTGATAATGGAGAGCCTGGCCAAGTTCATCGTGCTCAACTGGAAGACCTACCAGGGCAGGTTCGACAGCGTCTTCTACGGCATCTCCTTCAGCGCGGGTTTCGCGGCCACTGCCATGATAGGCCACATATACTGGGCTGTGAGCCTTTCGGATACGGCCTCTGACCCCATGTGGTGGGTCAGCATCGTGCTTTTCTCGGTCTCGCTCTCACTTATGCACACGACGGTCGGGGCCAACATCGGCTACGCGTCCATCAAGCTCCAGGGCCTCGGCGGCCTCCCAATGGCCATCATGCCGCACATAATCTTTAATCTGCTGATGTATATCTGGTTCGTGCAGAGCCCCTGGATATTCCTTGCCCTGGCTCTGCCAATTACCGCCTACTTCTTCAGGGGAGTGTACCTCTACACCATCCCGGAGGTGCTGCCCGAGGAGATCAAGAAGGAGATCAGGCGCAAATCCAGAGGTGATAGGAGATGACCCAGAGACCGCCCCCGCCACCGCCGGACGATTACTATCATTACGAGGAACCGCCGCGAAGACGCCCAAAAAGGAGACGCTCCATAGGCGGCATACTCGTGCCGCTGGCCGTGCTGATCGTGATATTGGTTCTCCTGTTCTCGCCCCTCGGTGACATCCTGTTTTCAAACATGTTCGGCTCCCGTTACCCTGCCTATGCCGATTTCACGGTCATCAGGACGATGAACCTCTACGTCTCCAACGGCGAGATAGAGTATACCCTGGACATACCCAAGCCAGTGAGCACCACCGGCTCCTCGGGACCGGTCCAGGTAGTCGAATCCGTCGTACCGACACCCTCTGCCACAGAGTTAACTGAGTACGGAACCACTTGGATGATATGGTCCGGCACTACCACGCAAAACGTGGCGGTCCAGGTGACTTACGACATGACGGTATACACCCAGATCTGGGACATCACGACCGAGGATTCGGGGGCGCAGGGCGACATACCCCAATCACTGATCGATAGCCAGACAGGGGACGAGTGGGCGATACTCAGCGGCTCGGGAAGCTCCACCGGCCAGTACAGGATTTGGCCCTCCAACCCGCAGATAGGGAACCTCGCGGCGAGCATAACAACGCCCGGGGCCCCAGTCATTGACAACGTCAGGGCCATATACGATTACCTGAGGTCGGCGCTGTCCTACTCGACGGGCTCGGGAGGCAGCCCCAAGGGCTGTCTGCAAACACTGTCCGACGGCATGGGCGACTGCGACGACCAGTCCATCGTCTTCTGCTCGCTGTGCAGGGCTGCGGGGATCCCGGCATGGCTGGTCTTCGGAGGTTTGTACGACGGCAGCACCTACTCGTGGGGCGGGCACGCCTGGGCCGAGGTCTACATACCCCTGGCGTCAGGCGGCGGGGAGGAAGTGACCGTGGACATAGTGAACGGGGAGTTCCTCGTGCGCAACTGCAACCGCTTCCAGGAATGGGAGAGCGACGGGGTCAGCGAGCACCTGTCAGAGTATTATTACCTTCTCAGCCACGTGCCCACCGGCGGCTACCCAGACCTGAGCGTGTCCTTTGTCGAGGACTATACGGGCGCCTACACTGTCTCCTCGGAATCTGTCGGATGGATCTGCGGGCTACTCCTTGCGCCGACCGAGGAATGAACGCTTGTCCTTCGTCCTCTTCCCCCTTTCTTCTATACTCTCCAGGTCGGCGTAGATGTCCCGCTTAGCATAAGGTTCCTTCTTCACGGGGCCGCCGTTATCCCCACCGGGTACGCCTTCCGTGACCGTAGTCGCCATCGCGGCCTTGGACGCCGACAGTACCAGCGGAGGGCGCGGGGCTGGCTTGTTATCACTGGATGCCGGCTTCGGTGCCGGCCGGTCGTTGGAGGCCTTCAGTCTCCTGCCCCTGTCCTCGATCTTCGACAGATCCTCGTATAGGTCTCTCGGCATGCGCCCCTCCTAAAAAACGAGAGTCTTCCCTGTTCTCATGGTAGATAGGTCGGAAGAGGTAGATATAGCTTTCTGGGCGATATACGATAATGTAAATTCTCCCAAGAACGCGGATGACAAAAAAAGACGGTTTTCACAGAATTAAAAAGGTTTTTATGGCTGGGGTATTTGCCCTAGACGATGTTCAATGAGATATCCGAAATCTTGGACGCCGGGTTCGACGGCAAGGAGGCCGCAATAAGGGGCTGGATACACAGGACCAGGAGCAGCGGCAAGATAGTCTTCGCAGTTCTCAGGGACCATACCGGCGTAGTCCAGGTCACCGTGAAGGCCGGTAACCTCCCGGATGCCGAGTTCGAGGACGCGGTCAAGGCCCTTGTCGAGACCTCGGTGGAGGTCAGGGGAACGGTCAAGAAGGACGACAGGGCACCAGGCGGCTATGAGGTCCTGGCCTCCGGATTCAACGTGAAGAGCTTTGCACAGCCGTATCCCATCACCAAGGACCAGAGCGAGGAATGGCTGAGGGAGCAGAGGCACCTCTGGGTTCGCTCGAGGAAGATGACCGCCATCATGAAGGTCCGCTCCACTATGACCGGGGCCATCCACGACTTCTTCAGGTCCAAGGGTTACCACGAGTTCACACCGCCGATATTCACTCCCAACGCCTGCGAGGGAGGGGCGACCCTCTTCGAGGTCAAGTATTACGACCGCGAGATATATCTGACCCAGAGCTGGCAGCTGTATGCAGAGGCCATGGTCTTCGCTCTGGGCAAGGTCTACGACAACGCGCCCACGTTCAGGTCCGAGAAGTCAAAAACCTCCAGACATCTGACCGAGTTCTGGATGGCTGAGATGGAAGCTGCCTGGCTCACCTACCACGATGTCATCGCCGTGGCAAAGGAGGAGATCAAGTTCATCATCGAGCGGATACTCGAATACAACCAGGCCGAATTGGAGCTGCTGGAGGTGGACTCGGTCAAGCTCGCCGGGATGCTGGAGAAGGACTGGCCCACCATCACGTACACCAAAGCGCTGCAGATACTCAAAGAAAAATCCGGCATGGACATCGAGTGGGGGAAGGACCTGAGGACGGTCGAGGAGGAGGAGATAATGAAGCACTTCGACACCCCGGTAGCGGTGGTCCAGTACCCCAAGGCTATCATGGCCTTCTACAAGCCGGTGGAGGAGAATCCCGATGACGACCCGCCCGGGCCCGTGGCCAAGTGCTTCGACATGCTGGCGCCCGACGGCGGCCTGGAGATAGTCGGCGGCTCGGAGCGGGACACCGACATCGAGCGCCTGATCGCTTCCCTGGAGGCGGAGGACGAGGACGTGAAGAACTACGACTGGTACCTCGACCTGCGGAGATATGGTTCGGTAGTCCACTCCGGCTACGGCCTGGGCGTGGAACGAACCCTCCAGTGGATACTCGGGCTGGAAAACATCAAGGACGCCATCGCCTTTCCTAGGACCATGACCAGGGTGAGTCCTTAATTTTATTAGCAGCTGTTTTCATCATATTAAAAATATGTTCCGCCATACCTAAATTAAATAATTCATTCTCCAAGCAGCATTAACCAGTATGTCAACAGAGTTTGAGGGGGCACGAGGTATCAGCATCCTAACGGAGGGGCTTCACCTCATGCCCTTTCCTCCATCAATGCCCGTCCAGTGCTTCTCTGACCTTCTCCCAAATATTCTGTAATGACTCTGAAATCATACCGTTCGAGTACTCCGGCACTGTAATGCCGGCGACCATTGCACGGGTCGCCGAGTCATCATAAGCGATCCGCCCCACGACGGATATTCCCTCCGAGTCGCAGAATCGCATGATCTGATCGGTGTTCTGCTCGTTGATGTCATGCTTGTTTATGCAAGCCAGGATCGGCACCTTGAAGTGCCTGGCAACCTCGATTATCCTCTTGGCGTCGTGGATGCCGGAAAGGGTGGGTTCGAAAACGACCAGCACCATGTCCGCACCGGTTATCGCTGCTATCACGGTGCACCCGGTACCGGGCGGGCCGTCGATGATGATCAGGTCCTTCTTTGACGCCTCCGCGACCTCCCTGGCCCTCTGCCTGACCAGCGCCACCAGCTTCCCGCTGGCCTCCTCGCCGGCGTGTAGCTTGGCGTGCACCATCGGACCGAACCTCGTGTCCGAGACGTAGGCCTCGCCGGCGTTCTTCTCCACCATGGTGATCGCGCCTGCCGGGCACACCAGTTCGCAAACCGCACAGCCCTCGCACCTGTCCTGATGAAGCGTGAGGTCAGCATCGATAGCGCCGAACCTGCAATTATCAAGGCACAGGCGGCATTCCGTGCATTTGGCATCATCCTTCCGGGCCACGTCCAGGCCGCTGAACTCCTCGGTCCTTCTGACCTCGGGCTGTAGGAGGATGTGCATGTCGGCCGCGTCCACGTCCGCGTCCGCGATGACGGGATCTTCTGCCAACGCTACCAGTGAGGCCGCGATGGTGGTCTTTCCGCAGCCGCCTTTGCCGCTGATTATCGTCATTTCCCTGGGCATGATGCCACACCTCCCGACGAGCTGCCGGATTCAACGACCCGGGAAGACGCGTCCTTCATCGGGCCGCGCCCCCACATGAAACCGCCAGGGTTGACGTCCCGGGTATATGTTCCATCCATCAGACGGCCTCCCTGGCCCTTTCGAAGATTTCCATGAATAACTGTTGAAATACGGGCAGGCCCTCAACGATGGGGACGCCCTTAGAGTACAACCTGGCTATCCTGATGTCGTTGGGTATTTTAGCCAGCAAGGCGATGCTCTCTTCGCTGCAATACTTCTCAACACGGTCGTCGCCTATCCCGTCCCTGTTGATCACGACCCCGAAGGGTATGTCCAGTTCCCGGACCACGTCCACGGTCAGCTTAAGGTCGTGAAGCCCGAAGGGAGTGGGCTCGGTGACGAGTATGCAGTAATCGGCATCCCTCATCGCCTCGACCGCGGGGCAGGCCGTGCCAGGTGGTGAATCGAATATTACTGTCCCATGATTGTTAACCAGGCTCTTCAAATCTCTTATGATGGGCACTCCAAACGGTTGACCGATGTCCAGCATTCCGTGGTACAAGGGCAGGTCTGGCTTGCCGCCCTTTTCGATGACGCCGACGTGATGCTCTGTCTCGCCTATAGCACCAGCCTGGCAAACCAATTTGCAGCCGCCGCAGCCGTGGCACAGCTGCTCGAAGAACAACAGCCTGTCGGAGATGACGGCGATGGCATTGTACCTGCAGAAATCGGCGCACTTGGCGCAGAGTGTGCATTTGTCAA
>LSSH01000021.1 GCA_001595885.1 Candidatus Proteinoplasmatales archaeon SG8-5
CATGTCTATGTGGACTCGGAGGGAAAACCGGCAAGGCTCCCAGATTATTATTGGGAGGCCTTTGAAAGGATAAAGAGAGATGAGTGATTCGGGTTGTTGGAAAGTCACTTTTTCTCCAGCGCGTAATACAGCTTGATCTCCTCGATCTCCTCGAATATCTTGGGGACGACCTTGACCTTCATGCCTATCTTGATGTCCTTGTCCTTCGTGTTTTCAAACCAGCTCAGGAGTCTGCCGCCGCCGTCCAGGTCCACGAGGCCGAGGGTGTACGGTGTCATGTCCTCGAAGCCCGTGGGGGCCGAGTGGATGACCGTGCCGCAGTTCTTGCATTTCGAGCCTACCAGTTTGCCCTTCTGCAATTCGTCCGCGAACTTGGAGACCTTCGTGTAAGGCGTGTAGTTTATCTTTCCGAAATACTTGAACGGCATTTTACCCCTCCCTACAATCTGCGGTGAATTCGCTCCTGAACCAACCATTACAGATAATAAACATATGCATGGAATTATCACCTCTTGTAGACGTGCACGAAGCAGTACTGGCCTATGCCGCCGACGTTGTGGGTTAAGCCGATTTCGGCTCCTTTCACCTGGCGCTTTCCGCAGTCTCCGCGCAGCTGTTTCACGATCTCCGTTGTTTGCGAGGCTCCGGTCGCGCCCACCGGGTGGCCCTTCGACTTCAGACCGCCGTCAACGTTGACGGGTGTCTTGCCGCCGATGTAGCATTCCTTGTCGTCGATGAACTTGCCCCCCTGGCCCTTCTTGGCGAATCCGAGGTCCTCGTAGGCGAGTATCTCCGCGATGGTAAAGCAATCATGCACGTCCGCGACCTGTATGTCCTTGGGCTTAACCTTGGCCATCTTGTACGCCTCCTTGCCCGCGGCCACCGCGCTGGGGATTGAGGTCATGTCCGGCCGTCTAAGAACCGAGATGGGGGCGGAGGCGCTGCCCAGGCCGTCTATCCACACCGGTGTGTCATGGTATTTCTTTGCCAACTTGTCGTTGGTGATTATGAGGGCGACCGCGCCGTCCGCGTTGGCACAGCAGTCGAAGACCCTGAGCGGGTCGGCGACCATGGGCGATTTCATGGCCCTTTCCAATGTAATCTCCTTCTGGAACAGTGCGTAGGGATTCTGGGCGCCGTAGTGGTGGCTCTTCACCGCGACCCTGGCCAGCTGCTCGCCCGTCGTGCCGTACGTATCCATGTGCTTGTTGGCATACAAGGCATAATAGCCGGGGAACGTGGTCCCGTAGATGGACTCCCACTGAACGTCGCCCACGCGGCCCATGAGGCTTTGGATCTCGGCAGTGTTCAGCTCTGTCATCTTTTGGACCCCGAGGACGAGAACCACGTCATGAAGGCCCGACTTCACGGCCATGTAACCGCTTCTGAGCGCGGCGGACGAGGATGCACAGGCAGCCTCGGTGAGCCATGTGGGCTTGTCGTTCATGCCGATGTACTCTGTGATGACCCCCGGCAGGGACCTCTGTTTATGATACTCGGGGGAAGAACCGATTATGACCGAGTCAATGTCCTTCCTCTCCAGGTTCTTGACGTCCTCCATAGCGGCCCTGAAAGCCTCGAAGGCCAGCTCCTGGACGGTTGCGTCGGAGCGTCTGCCGAATTTGCCGTGCCCTACACCAACAACACCAACTTTCATGACAACACCTCAAATGTACTGGCCGCCGTCGACCTTGATGACCTCGCCCGTGATGTGCCGCGACTTGTCCGAGCACAGGAAGACGACCACGTTGGCCACGTCGTCCGGGTGTGCGATCCTGCCGAGGACTGTCTCGTCCACTGCCTTGTCCAGGAACTCCTGGGGTATGTTCGCCGCCATCTCGGTCATGACCATGCCCGGGCAGAGGCAGTTGACGTTGATGTTGAACTTGCCCAGCTCCTTGGCCAGCGCCTTGGTGAGGGCTATCTCACCGCCCTTGGATGCGGAGTAATTCGTCTGTGCGAACTTGCCCCTGATGCCGTTGATTGATGAGATGTTCACGATCTTGCCGTATCGCTGGTTCTTGAAGTGGTTGGCCGCGAGCTTGTTATAATTGAAACAGCCTTTGAGGTTCGTCGATATCACGGTGTCGAACTGCTCCTCCGACATCTTCCAGATCACGCCGTCCCAGTTGATACCTGCGTTGTTCACGAGTATGTCGATGCGACCGAACTTCTTCAGAGCCTTGTCCCACATCTTCCTCGCGTCCTCGAAGTTGCTGACGTCGGCCTTCACGGCCAGGGCATCGCGCTTCATCGCCTTGATCTCCCTGACGAGTTCCTTCGCCTCCTTGTCGCTCTTCCGGTAGTTGATGGCGACGTTGCACCCTTCCTTGGCCAGCATTAACGCGACCGCGCGGCCAATCCCGCGGGTCCCCCCTGTCACTATCGCGGACTTGCCTTTCAGTTCCATCTGGTTCACCTTTGGTTATTGGTAGCCTCTGGTGATTACTCACCGCTGCTTCCCGGTATATACAAACCCTTGTATTTGTAATTTATACAATAATATCAATATCGTACTCTTCGAGGAAAGAGTTATAATGTAGTTTAGTTATATCGGTTTTGTAGCTACATTGTAGTCGGGAGGAACCATGGATAAAGAAACGCAATCCAAGTTTGAGGTTTATGGCGAGGAGATGATCGAGAAGCAGGTCAAGAAATGTGGAAACAGCGGCCGCATCTATCTTCCTCCGGACTGGATCGGTAAAAAGGTCAAGATTATCAGGACGGAGTGAGGTGTTCATGACTGACATAGATATTAGGCCGATGAGCGAGAATGACATCACCCAGGCAGCTGCCATCCACCGCCGGTTCATTGAGACCGGGCTGATTGACAAAGCTGAGTATTCGATTGAGGACCTCTTCGCCGCCTTCATCAAGCGCAGCCCGAGGACCTGCATCATTGCCAAGGAGGATGGGATCGTTGTGGGCTTCATCGTTGGCGATATCAAGGAGTGGAGCTATGGCGTTGAGCGCACTGGCTGGATCGAGATTGTAGGCGTGAGCCCGGAGCACATGGGCAAGGGCATCGGCAAGGCGTTGGGAGAGGCACTTCTCGGCTACTTCAGGGAAGAGGGCATCAAGGAGGTCTACACGTCCGTCAGGTGGGACAGCGGCGACCTCATCGAGTTCTTCAAGTCAATAGGTTTTGACAAGAGCGGATTCATTAATCTAATATACGAGTGAGAGTGAGAAAATGATTGAACAATTCAAGGATTGGGAAAAGAATCGGCACGAGTATGCCAAGCAATGGAAGGAGCGGACAGGCGGCAGGGTGATGGGCTACTTCTGCACCTACGTTCCGGAGGAGATACTGTACGCGGCCGGGATCCTGCCCGTCAGGATCCTCGGAAGCCACGAGCCTCAGGACGTCACCGAGCCCCACATCTTCGCGATGTTCTGTCCCTTCTGCAGGGATTGCCTGGCTCAGGGACTGAAGGGCAAGTACGACTACCTCGACGGCATCATGATAGCTCAATCTTGCCTGCACATCAGGCAGGCGTTCTGGAGCTGGGAGAAGCACGTCGGCGTGGATTACTCCAAGTTCTTCATCATGCCGCACAAGGTGCAGAGCAAGGACGCGGCAGAGTTCCTTAGGGGCGAGATGGAGGACCTTGTGAAGGAGATCGAGGAGTGGACGGGCAACGATATCACAAAGGAAGCGCTGGACAACGCCATTGCCGTGTACAACAAAAATCGTGAGTTGATGCGGCAGCTGTACGACCTCCGCAAGGAGCCGAACCCTCCGATATCGGGCGAGGAGGCCATGGAGATAACCATGGCCCAGCAGATGGTGGACAAGGCGGAGCACAACAAGGCACTCGAGGAATTGCTGCAAAAGCTGCCGTCAAGAGCGGACCGCCCGTCCGGTACCAGGCTCATGATAGTGGGTTCGGAGGACGACGACCTAAAGTTCCTTAACATGGTTGAGACGTCCGGCGGCTTGTTCGTCATTGACGACCACTGCACGGGTAGCCGTTACTTCTGGAACAAGGTGGAACCGGAGGAGGACACGCTCATGGCGCTGGCCAAGAGATACATCAACAGACCGCCGTGCCCGACCAAGGACTGGGAGGAGCGGAAGCGTATCCCTCACATCCTTGGCCTGGCGAAGGACTGGGACGTGGCTGGTGCCATCATCATGCAGCAGAAGTTCTGCGACCCGCACGAGCTCGACTTCGTGGCCATCAAGAAGGCGCTTGAGGGCAACGGCGTTCCCACGCTATTCCTAGAATTCGACGTGACCGTGCCCATCGGGCAGTTCAAGATCCGCGCCGAGGCGTTTCTCGAGATGATAGGCGAGGAGGACCTCTTCTGAGGAGGTGATGACATGGAAGGTGCAGAAGACAGATATCCGACAGAATCGTTGAAGTGCTGGGACAAATCAAAGGCCATCCGGTTGAAATACTACCAGGATTACGCGGAGGCGCACGACAAAGGCGGGCTCAGGTGGGCGGGCGGCGCCTGGACGTTCGATGCCATACCAGCGGGTCTGGGCGACGACGTCTACCCGATAACGAGCGAGCCCTACGGTGCCACCCTCGCCTTCGACAAGGAACTCTCCCTCGAATGCATGGAGGCAACCGAGGTGAAGGGCTATCCCCGCGACCTGTGCTCGTATATGCGCAACTACTGGGGCTCGATCCTTGTCGACAAGTTCGCGTTCGGCTACAAGGACGGCGAGTTCATGCCCAGGTTCGCAGGGGCCGACCCGCTGCCGTTCCCCAAGCCCGACTTCATCTGGCAGGACCACATATGCTGCTCCCACGCCAAGTGGTATCAGGTCGTGTCCGAGCTGGAGGGCGGCATACCCAACTTTACAGTCGATAATGCGGTCGGGCCCGCGCACGAGATAAACGACCGTAAGATCAAGTATATCGTAGAACAGCTGAAGGAGGGTATCCAGTTCCTGGAGAAAACAACCGGCCGTGACTACGACGACGAGTTGATGTACAAGGCCATCAGGAACCATTTCGTGTCCACGTCCAAATGGGCAGAGGTGTGCGCGCTGAACAAGGCAATCCCAGCCCCGCTGGATGAAAAGTCAATCTACTCGCTGTACGTGTTCGGGACATTGCAGAAGGCCGGTCAGCAGGTTGCTGACTTCTATGAGAAAGACCTCCTGCCAGAGGTGCAAGATAGGGTTGCCCGGGGAATCGCGGCCGTGCCCAACGAGCGCTTCAGGGTGATGTCCGATACCCAACCCCCCTGGAGCTTCCTCAAGGTGTTCAGGTACCTTGAGAAGTTCGGCTGCGTCTCGGTCGGCTCGCTGTATACGTTTGGATTATTGGGCCAGTGGGAGGTGAAGGAGGATGGGAACTGGGGCCCCAAGACAATACCCGAAGTGGAGTTCACAAGCCGAGACCAGGCCCTGTATGAATATGTGAAATACGAGCTGCACAAGCCCGAATGGCAACACTTCTATTCCTGTCACCTGAAGAGCGATATGATGATACGCATTGCAAAGGAGTGGCAGCTGAACGGGGCCATGCTCCATTACAACCGCGGCTGCGAGGGCCTGAGCGTGGGCATCGCCGAGAACAGGCTCGCGCTCCTGGATGCGGGCTTCCCGGTGATGGCCTTCGAGGGCAACAACGCCGATGAAAGAGAGTTCGACGAGGCGCGGACGAAGGCTAAGATAGACGCGTTCATGGAGACGCTGGGGGCCAAATAGGAGGCGATGACATGATCACAATGGGAATAGACATGGGAGCGAAGACGATTAAGGTAGTGATACTGAAGGACGGCAAGGTCGCGGCCAGATCCATCGTGGTGGCCGGATTCGAGGTCGAGAAGATGGCGAAGGAGGCCATCGACCAGGCCATGAACGAGGCCGGCGTGGCCAGGGAGGACATCGAGAAGGTGATATCAACCGGGGCCGGCGAGAAGCAGGCGCCGTTCTACGACGAAACGAAATCGGTCGTGGGATGCGACTCATTGGGGGCGGCGTTCCTTCACCCGACGGTAAGGTGCGTCATCGACGTCGGCGCGGAGGAGGGACGGGGCATGAGGTGCGACGAGACCGGCAAGATACTCGATTTCGAGGTCAATGAGAAGTGCGCGGCCGGAGCCGGAGCCTTCACCGAGGCAATGTCCCGTGCGCTGGAGGTGAAGCTCGAGGAGCTCGGCCCCCTGTCGCTCAAGGCAACGGAGGACGTGCCCATGAACGCCCAGTGCACAGTGTTCGCGGAGTCTGAAGTGGTAACGATGGTGCACAACAACGTGCCGAAGGAGAACATGGCCAAGGCAGTGCACGACGCAATGGCCAGCCGCATCACGTCCATGGTGAGGAAGATAGGGTTCGAGAAGGACGTCGTGCTCGTGGGCGGTGTGGCGAAGAACATTGGCTTCGTGCATTCGCTCAATTCCGACCTCGGATTGGAGGTCATCGTGCCTGAAGAGCCGGAGTTCGTAGGCGCGCTCGGTGCGGCGCTGGCGGCTGCCGGCTGGAAAGGAGGTGCTTGAGATGACCGAAAAGAAGGAACTGTGGAGGTGGACAGAATCCCGTTGGACCAATCCCGACATCGATTGGAAGGGAAAGCTGATAACCTCCGGAGTGGACGTGGGCTCGGTGAGTTCCCAGGCGGTGATCCTCGCCGACGGCGAGTTGTATGCATATTCGAACATGAGGACGGGTTCCAACAGCCCGGACTCGGCCATCAACGCCATCAATTGGGCCATGGAGGAGACGGGTCTTACCCTCGGGGACATCGCCTACACGGTGGGCACGGGCTACGGAAGGGTCAATGTCCCGTTCAGCCAGCGGGCCATCACCGAGATCGCGTGTCATGCCAGAGGCGGCAATCACATGTACGGTCCATCCGTCCGGACCATCCTGGACATGGGCGGCCAGGACTGCAAGGCGATTCATTGTGATGAGAAAGGCAAGGTGACGAACTTCCTCATGAACGATAAATGTGCAGCTGGCACAGGCCGGGGAATGGAGGTGTTCGCCGACCTTCTGGGTGTATCGATCAACGACGTCGGGGACCTGTCCCTGGACGTGGATGAGGAGCCGCCGCCGGTGAGTAGCACATGTGTGGTTTACGCTAAGACCGAGGCCACGGGCCTGCTGAGGGAAGGCTGGCCCACCAACAAGGTCCTGGCCGCTTACTGCTCGGCAATGGCCCACAGGATAATCACCCTTCTCGAGCGGATCGGCGTGGAAAAGGACTTTGCCATCACCGGAGGCATTGCTAAGAACAGCGGCGTGGTCACCCGGCTCGAAAAGGAGGTTGGTATACCCATCATGACGACGGACTACGACACCCAGATAGCCGGCGCCTTGGGAGCGGCCCTGTTCGCCAAGGCCCTGAAGGAGAAGGGCAAGTAGGGGTTTTACGATGATTGCCAACTACGGATACAAGGACGGCTCGGGCGACTTCTTCATCTCGATAGACACCGACAGGTGCACAGGCTGCCGGGATTGCGTCAACGCCTGCCCGTACGGCGTGTTGGATGTCGGCCCGGACGAGAACGACCCCCTCTCCGATGACGAGGTGGCCTTTGTCACCGAGGACGAGAGGAAGAAGATCAAGTACACGTGCGCCCCCTGCAAGCCCACGGCGGACAGGCCCCCGCTGCCCTGCACGGCGGCCTGCAAAGAGGATGCGATTTCACATTCATGGTGAGAGCTTGATGGGATCTGAACAGGTCCTTGACGAGGCAATGCAAATGAGAATAAGGATGACGTAGGCGTCAGGAGGGCAGATGAGCGTCAGAATGAGAATCAACGACGAGGCCGTCGAGGCCGAGGAGGGCATGACCGTCCTCCAGGCTGCGGATAAGCATGAGATATACATACCCAGATTATGTTATCATCCGAGCCTCGGAAGCTCTCACGGGCTCAGGCCCGTCGATGTGATATACAGGGAGGACGGCGAGTTCCGCAACGACGGCTCCGGACCACAAGACCGCTTTCCCGGTTGCCGCCTTTGCCTTGTCGAGATCGCGGGCAGGGACGAGCCTGCCACGGCATGCGACACACTGGTTGAGGAAGGCATGGAGGTGTTTACCGAGACCGATGATATCAAGCAGCTCCGCAGGGACCATCTGGCCGAAATACTAAAGGAACACCCGCACGCATGTCTCCTTTGCGCCCAGCAGGACGGTTGCTCGAGAACCCAATGCTCCACGAACGTTCCCGAGGACGAGCGCTGCTGCCCGTTACTGGGCCATTGTGAACTACAGAAAGTCTCGCAGTACGTGGGTGTGCGGGAGGACCTGACCAAGTACGTGTTTGCCAACCTGCCGAAGCACGAGAACGAGCCGCTGTTCGACCGCGACTACAACCTCTGCATCGGATGCACCAGATGTGTGAGGGCCTGCAACATCCTCAGGGGCATAGACACCCTCGGTTTCACGTACAAGGAAGGTCGCGCCGTGGTCGGCCCGACGAAGGCCAGCGACTATGCGGATTCCGAGTGCAGGTTCTGCGGCGCCTGCACCGGGGTGTGCCCCACCGGGGCCATAACGGACAAGGACCTGCCAAGGGGAGAAAGGGAGGACGTGCTGGTGCCCTGCAGGGCGGAATGCCCCGCCGGCATTGACGTTCCCAGGTACCTGTACCTCATCTCGGAGGGCAGGTACTCCGAGGCCAATGCCGTGGTCAGGGAGCGCATACCCTTCCCTGAGATCCTGGGGTACGTTTGCTTCCACCCCTGCGAGGACGTGTGCCGCCGCGGGCAGGTGAACGAGCCAATGGCCATCTGCGGCTTGAAGAGGTTCGCTGCGGAGAACTCTGAAGAGAGATTGGCTGATAACGCCGAGGAATCCACCCGCAAGAGGGTTGCCATTGTCGGCAGCGGTCCTGCCGGCCTCTCGGCCGCCTATTATCTTGGCCTGTCAGGCCATTCTGTCACAGTCTTCGAGGCTGAGGACGATATCGGCGGAATGCTGAGGCAGGCCATACCTGAATACAGATTGCCCCCCGAGGTCCTGGACAGAGAACTGGAGAAGCTTGAGGACCTTTCCATTGAGTTCAAGACCGGGTGCAGGATCGGCGAGGACTTGTCCCTCGCCGCCATTCAAAACGATTTTCAGGCGGTTTTTATCTCCACGGGTGCGGGTCTGAGCAAGAGAATTCCGCTGGAGGGCTCAGACAAACCCAATGTCCTCTGGGGCCTTGACTTCCTTAAGGATGCGAAGAAGAGACTTGTGACTGAGCTCAGCGGACGCGTGTTCGTCATCGGCGGCGGCAACGTCGCCATGGACGTTGCCAGGACAGCGGTGCGCCTTGGAGCGAGCGAGGTCCAGCTCGCCTGCCTGGAAAACGACGAAGAGATGCCCGCCCACGAATGGGAGATAGAGGAGGCGAAGGAGGAAGGCGTGGTCATGCATACCTCCTGGGGCCCCAAGCGGGTTCAGGGCGAGGACGGGGTAACGGGCATGGAGCTGGTGAAATGCACCTCGGTCTTTGATGCACGTGGCAGGTTCGCACCGGAGTTCGACGAGGGCACGCTCTCCTCGTTCGAGACCGACACAGTGATCTTAGCCATCGGCCAGAGCACCGACCTCAACTTCGCAGAGGGTATCAACTCCGCGAGAGGCACTATTCAGATTGACAACGATTTGAGAACGAATACAACCGGCATCTACGCCGGCGGCGAGGCTGCCAGAGGACCGTCCTCGGTCATCCAAGCGGTTGCCGACGGGGCAAGTGCGGCTTCACAGATAGACAGGTTCCTGGGCGGTGACGGCAACATATATCCGACATACACCGAGCACTCCGCGCTCAAGGCCAAGATAGGGTCCAACGACGGCTTCGCGAACCTCAGCAGAAGGGATGTACCGAAAAGGCCGATCGAGGAGAGGAAGAAAGCCTTCGATGCTGTCGAAATCGGTTATAGCGAGGATGAGGCACAAGGCGAGGCGAACCGCTGCCTGAGGTGCGATCTCAGGCTCGACATACTTCCGGTGACGCTGCCCCCGGACAGATGGCTGGAACTGAACGAGGAGAATGTGGCGGAGGTGCCGGCGACCGAGGGCGTGTACCAACTGCTGGACGAGAACAAGTTGATAATCTTGATCAAGGGAGCGATGGACATGCAGGCCGACCTCAGAGCGAAACTGGGTTCGGACACCAAGGCCAGGTTCTTCGGGTACGAGGAAGACCCCATGTACTCGAAGCGGGAGAGCGAGTTGATTCAACAATATCTCCAGCAGTTCGGCAAGATGCCGGAGGGAGACGGCGAGGGAGACGACCTTGACGATCTATTTTGATGACAAATCAGAGGAGGAAGAAGTATGGCTAAGATAGAGCAGGAGAAGTTCGGGGTCAGGGTGATGAGAGAGGAGGACCTCGGTGCGATCATACACATAGACGAGAAGGTGACGGGCACCAGGAGGACCGATTATTACGAGAGGAAGGTCAGGTCAATGCTCGACATGAAGGGCAGCATAAGCACGTCACTGGTTGGAGATTATGACGGACGCGTCATCGGCTTCATCATGGGCAATGTCTACACAGGTGAGTTCGGCATACCGCAGACCACCGCGTCCCTTGACACCATCGGCATCGACCCCGATTTTGCTGATCAGGGAGTGGGGACCCTTCTGATGGAGGAGTTCGTCAGGCACGTGAGCGCGGCAGGCGTGGACAGTATCCAGACGCTCGTTGACTGGAATGACACCAGGCTCCTGAGGTTCTTCAACAGGTGCGGGTTCGTGCCGTCGAAGACCCTGAACCTTGAGAAGAGGATATGATGGCCGACGCTGAGGATTTCCCCGGAGACCGTCTGGAAAGGGAAGGATGGCTGCGCCGGAGCATCCTGGCCGAGCCGCGCCTGGGCGAGGTCGTGGCCATGTACGAGGAGCTGGGTTTGGAGGTCAAGGTCGTGGACCTTGACCCGAGTCTGGAAGTGTGCGGCGAGTGCGTGAAAGACCAGGACGGTGCCCTGAAAACCGTATATACGAAGGGCAAATCCCGGGAGGGCGTATGACATCCAAACTCGCGGTCGAGCCGCTCGCAGTGGGCCCGCTCATGACAAATTGTTATATCGTATGGGACGAGGGGACCATGGACGGCGCCATAATCGATCCGGGCGAAGATGCGGACGTGATACTGGCCAGAGTTACGGCGCTGGGAGTCCGCATCGATAAAATTCTGGCCACCCACTGCCACTTCGACCATATAGCGGCGACGGCCCCCCTCAAGAGACAGATCGATGTGCCGTTCCTCGCCCACGAGGGCGACCTGTTCTTCGTGGAGGATGCAAAGGACTCGGCCAGGAGGTGGGGCTTCGACATCGAGCAGCCGCCGCTTCCGGATAAATACCTCGAAGAAGGTGAGAAGATCGCGGTCGGTAGCCTTGAACTGGAGGTCCTCTGCACGCCCGGACACTCTCCGGGGGGGGTGAGCTTCCTGCACGGCGACATGGTGTTCGCAGGAGATTGCCTGTTCCAGGGTTCGATAGGAAGGACTGATTTCCGCCAGGGCTCGCTTGAGGTCCTGTCCGAGTCCATCAGGAATAGACTATACACGCTGCCCGACAACACACTGGTCATGACCGGCCACGGGCCCGTCACCACGATAGGTGACGAGAAGAGGTTCAATCCGTTCGTGAGAGGGGAGGGCCCGCGATGAGGCTCAAATTAGAATTCACCAAACCCTTCTCCGATGCTGTTGGCAGGAAGGTTGTAGAGATGGAATTCGGCGGGAACACGTGCGGAGAGCTGCTCGAGCGCCTTTCGGGCGAATACCCGGCCCTGAGTACAAAATTCTACGACGAGGACGGCTCCGTTACCGACTACCTGATCATTTTCTTGAACGACAAGCCGATCTCCGCCCTCGAGGGGCTGGATTCAGAGGTCAGGGACGGCGACAGACTATTATTTTTCTTTCCCATTAGCGGCGGGTGAAGAGGGCGATTCATGTTCAACAGGAAACTCGGTATTGTAGACCTCTCGAAGGGCAAGGTGAAGGTATCGGACACGCCTGACAGCCTGAGGAAGGCCTTTCTCGGAGGAAGGGGGCTCAACAGCCATTATCTCTACAAGATGATAGACTCTGGCACAGACCCGCTGGGCCCCAAGAACGTCCTCGTCTTCGGCACCGGCTTCCTGACGGGGACATTGGTGCCCAACTCCAGCCGTTTCAACGTCTCGGCCAAATCGCCCGAGTCGGGCATACTCGGAGATGCCAACTGCGGCGGCTACTTCGCGGCCGAGCTGAGATACGCAGGCTTCGACCGCATCATTGTCAAGGGAAAGGCGAATAGACCCAGCATCCTGTACGCTTCCGACGGTAAAATCGAAATCACGGATGCCAAGGACTACTGGGGCCTGGACACCACGGATGTCCAGCTTGCCCTCAAGAAGGATCTGGGCGGTGTGGAGAGCGCGGTGTGCGGGGTCGCGGGTGAGAACAAGGTCAGGTTCGCCTGCGTGCGCACCGGTGTGAAGAACGCGGCGGGCCGCTGCGGCCTTGGAGCGGTCATGGGCTCGAAGAACCTGAAGGCGGTCTCGGCCTGGGGCAAGGACGGAATCGACATCGCCCATCCGGAGGAGATGCTGGAGACCTGCGCGGAGCTCAAGGACTACCTGATGAAGTCCAAGATCACACCTATACTCGGCAGCGTGGGCACGCCTTTGCTTTACGAGGTCAGCAACGCCTTCGGCGCCATCAGGACGAAGAACAGCCAGCTCAACGCCTGGTCCGATTCCCTCAACGCCGAGGAAGTGGAGAAGTACGTGGATAAGATGATCGGCTGCTCCTCCTGCATCGTGCACTGCCGGCACAGGAACAGCCTCGGCGGAGAGGGGCCGGAGTACACGGCATTGGGCTTGTTGGGGTCCAATCTCGGCATAGAGAACACGGCCAACGTCATAGAGCTGAACAACGTCTGCAACGAACTCGGCCTGGACATTTCCTCGTCTGGCACCTACCTTGCCTGGGCCTTCGAGCTTTACGAGAGGGGCATCATCGACAGGAAGGTGACGAAGGATGAGCTGCAATTCGGCGACTTCGAGCTAGCAAAGAAACTGCTGCACGACATTTCCAGGCGCAGAGGCTTTGGCGACGTCCTTGCCGAAGGTTCGCGGAACGTTGAAAGGTTCGGCCCAGAATCGAAGGACTACCTCATCACCGTGAAGAACCTGCCCCAGAGCGACCCCCACGACGTCAGGTACATGAAGGCCTTCGCGCTGGGAATCGCCACCGCCTCAAGGGGGGCCGACCATCTGCGCAGCCGCCCGACCCTGGAGATATTCTTCAAGCTGCCGAAGGAGGTGAGGGAGCGCATTTACGGGAAGGGCGTGACCAACGATCCCACGTCCTACGAGGCGAAGGAGAAGACCGTCTTCTTTTCGGACAACATCTTCGCCGCCATTGATTGTCTCGGCGTCTGCAAGTTCATCTGCCACGGCTTCAACAGCCCCCACTTCGTGGATTACTCATGGATGAAGCGGCTGATCCATGCCGCATCCGGCTGGAACCTCAGGGAGAAGGACATCGAGGAGGTGGGCAAGAGGGTCATCGACACGGAGCGGATGTTCAACAATCGGGAAGGAATCACAAGGAAGGACGACACCCTGCCCAAACGCTACTTCGACGACCCCGCGCCCCTGAAGATAGCCATGGGCCACCACATAGACCGCAAGGAATTCGACGGCATGCTGTCCCGTTATTACCAGCTCCGCGGCTGGACGGCGGACGGCCAGGTGAAAGCAGCCCGAAAGAAGGAACTGGAGGCCATCGCATGAAGTACCTGTACGTCTACCCGGAGAAGTGCACGGGCTGCAGGGAATGCTCGGTGGCCTGCGCCCTCAACAAGTTCGGCGAGTGCAATCCCAAGAAGGGCGCGATAACGGTCGTCCGGGACGAGTTCGCCAGGTATGAGGTCCCAATCGTCTGCTTCCAGTGCGAGGACCCGGTCTGCCTCAAGTTCTGCCACCAGAACGCCTACACAATCGAGGACGGCGTCGTGATCAGGGATGAGGACAGGTGCATCAGCTGCCGCATGTGCGCCGTCCTGTGCCCCTACAACGCCGTCACCACAATGGACGGCGAGATAATCAAGTGCGACCTCTGCGGCGGTGACCCGGTATGCGTCAAATACTGCTCCACCGAGGCCATACAATATCTGGATGAGACCGAGGAGTTGGAGAAGCGGCGGAAGGCCATGGCGGAGAGATTGCAGGAGATCTCGGCTCAAAAGTAGTTACATCATTTCCTGGCAGTGTACCATCCCCACCGCTGGACCAGCGATGTGGGGCCTTTCTCACGAATGTGGCCGATGAGGGCGTCGAGAAGTTCGAGCCGCTCCTTGTACGGTGCCTTCGGGTAGAGGCCGGCGGATTGGGCCGGGATGGCGTAGAAGTCCCTGACCTGGGCGAGGTCCATTAGGATTGGCGTGATGCCCGAGTTGATATGTTTGAATCCAGTTTCCTTGAGCGTGGTTGGTATGGAATCGGTGTCCATTATTTTGCGGCCGTAGGGTGCGAAGTCCAGGCCCTCTTCCTTGGCCTGGAAGAACTGGTTTGTGCCGCTTTCGTTGTCGAACATGCCGATAAGGTAGTTCATTCCCACTATCCCGCCTTCTTTCAATATGTCGTGAGCCCCTGCGAGGGAGCCGGCGGAATCCGGAATCAGGAAGATGCTGGCCGTGTACATTACCGCATCGACATCGGTCCTGATTTTTTCGCCTAGCCTTTCGGCGTCGCACAGGATCAGACTGATGTTGGTCAGGTCTCCGAGGTTGTCGGCGGCGGCGCGGAGCATGTCCTCGGAGAAGTCCAGGCCGATCACCGTGCCCTCATAGCCTACGATATCGGCCAGTACACGCGTAGACGCGCCGGTGCCGCAGCCCACGTCGACCACGGTCATGCCCCTTTGAATGCCGCAGTCTGCGGCCAATTGCTCCGTGAGGTTTTGAAAAAGATTGAACTTGCCCTCGAAGTCGTCGTAGGAGAGGGGGGACTCGTCGAAGTTCGACCGCACGATTCCCTTCACGGTTTCCGGATCAACCATGATATCACGACTCGGTCTGCGGTGCCAGTGCGAAGTTGTCGTCCAGCAGCCTGTCCTGTATGTCGCTGACGTCCTCGCCCCTCTTCATGAGCGCGTATATGGGGCCGGAGTTCACAAGGCTGTTGACGAACTGGAGGCCCATTATCCTCTTGTCCTTGATCAGCAGCTTCTTGTGCCAGCGGGGCGTTGACCTGGAGACGGCCTTGCACTTGCCGATTTCCTTCGAAGTGGAGCCGATTGCCACGACCGGCGTGTCGAAGACGTTGAGGATGTTCACGACCTCAGCGCCTGCGTATTCGGTTTCCACACCAGCCATGTTGAGGCCGGCAACCCTGCCCTGTTCGATGGCGTTGGGCCAGATGGCGAAGGTCCCCTCCTTTCCACCCACCTGCTCCCGCACCTCGGCGATGTCACCGGCCGCGTAGATGTCCTTTAAGCCCGTGCGCATTGCCGGGTTTACAATAATGCCGCCTTTGGCCTTGATGCCGGAGCTTTTGACCAAGTGTATGTTCGGGGCCACGCCGATGGCCATGACGACCATATCACATTTCAGCTTCTTCTTGCCCAGGGCCGCACTTTCGACCTTTCCATTTCCCCTAATGCTCTGCACAGCGTCGTTGAGGACGACGCGGATACCGTTGTCCCCGAGGATGCCCAATACTTTCTTCGAAACATCGGGGTCCAGCATCCTGGCAAGTATGTCAGGGAGCAGCTCGACTATAGTCACGTCGACGCCCCTCTTCCTCAACATCACGGCGGTCTCGATGCCCATGAAACCGCCGCCGACAACGACGGCCCTCTCGGCACCCTCGTCCAATTGCTTGATAATCGCGAGTGTTGAGTCCAGTGTGCCCATCACATGAACGCCCTTCAGATCCAAACCGCTTATGTTCTTGGGTACAATCGGGCTGGCGCCGGCGGCGACCAGCAGGCGGTCGTACTTAATTGCCTTGCCGTCGGCCAGTTTGATTTCTTTGTTGCGAGGCTTTATTGCGAGAGCCTCCGCATTCTTTATGAAGGTGGCGTTATGTTTCCTGTAGAAATCCCTATTGAAACGCATTATCTTCTTTTTGTCGGTCTCGCCGGACAGCAGTTCGGGAAGCGAGCATGGGGAGTATGCCGGGTATTTCTCCCGCGAGATTATTGTGATTTCCGATTCCTCGTCGACGCCCCTTATCGCCTGGAGGGCGCTCGTGCCGGCGCCGCCGTTCCCCAAAATCACGTAATGCAATGGGATCCCACCTATTCAGTGTGCTCGGGCAGCTCCGAGCCCTTGATGAGGGCGACAATGGTAGAATTGTAGGGAGTCGGGATGCCCTTGAGCTTGCCGTATTCGACTATCTTGCCGTTGATGAAGTCAATCTCCGTAGGGCTCCCCCTCTCGATGTCGACGTGCATTGACGTCCTGTGATGTCCGGCCTTGTCCAGGTATCCCATGCAGTGGTCCAGGAATTCCGGGCCGTAGCTGATGCCGCTGGCCTCTGCGACCTCTATCCCTTCGATTAAGACAGCCCTCACGAGTTCTCTTGTCTCCCTTAACTCCATCATCTGTTTCATCGTCCTCCTGGTCAGCGCGCACTCGGGGCTCAGGGCCGCATTGAGGATGACCTTCTCCCACTCGTACTTCTTTATCTCTCCCGTGAAAACGGTCTCAAGTTCGGCTGCCGTGATGAGTTCGGCGAGTTCACTCGCTTTCCCCTCGGCAGCTGGGTTGACCGTGCCGACGTAGTTGGGGGGATTGAAGAAGGACATTCGCAATTTGCCATTTCCGATCATGTTGCCGGCGTAGTTCACGACTATACGGAGCGTGTTTTCCTCACCGAACACTTCGGCTATCAATTCTTCAGTGTCCAGGCCGTTCTGAAGGCTGACCACGGTCGTGTCCCCCGCGACCGCACTCTTCATCATCTGCATTATCTTCGGGAGGAATGAGGCTTTCACTGACACGAGGATATAATCTATGTTCTTACCTGCAAGATCGTCAATGGAATAGCAGAGGTTCTCGGATGGGAAAGGCACGTTCATCTTCTTCGTTCCGCCTATCGAAAGGCCTTTGTCCCTTATCTCGTCCAGATGGTCCTTGAGTATGTCGACGAGGATCACGTTGTGCCCCGCATCTGCCAGATGCGCGCCCATTATCCCGCCGATTGGCCCGGCGCCGATGACTGCTAAGTTCACGGATTTCAAGTCTGACCCTCCTTCTGTTCTGCATACATTTCTCTCAACTTCCGATGTATTATTTTGCCCGAACCCGTTCTGGGCATCTCCTCAATGCTGATAAACATCACCTGCTTCGGCCGCTTGTATCCTGCCACCTTGTCCCGGCAGTATTCGATGATGGCCTTCTCCTCCATCTCGCACGTTGCGACGACCACGGCGGCTACCTTCTCACCCCACTTTTCGTCGGGAAGTCCTATCACCGCAACACCGACCACGTCAGGATGGCAGCCTATCACCTCCTCGAGCTCGCTCGGATACACATGCTCGCCGCCCGTTATTATCATGTTGTCCTTCCTGTCAACTAGATAGTAAAAGCCGTCATCGTCACGCCTTGCCATGTCTCCAGCGCTAAACCACTTACCTTTGAAGGCCGCTTTCGTCTTCTCCGGGAGCTTATAGTATTCGTCAAAGAGCATTGGACCGCGCGAATACAACTCACCCACAACCCCAACCTCGACCTCGTTCCCATCCTCGTCCAGTATCTTGACGAAGTCCGTGCCCACCGATTCGAATCCGATAGAACCGAGTTTCCTCATCTGGTCCTCCGGCTTGAGCACTGTCACGATGCCGGCCTCGGTCGAACCGTAGCCTTCGAACAGTTCCACACCCGGAAAGAACTCCGTGATGTCGGTCTTCATCTTCTTGGTCGCGGGGGCGGAGGAGCAGAGGAGTTTCCTTATCGAACTGGTGTCGTGTTTCTTGGCTTCATCACCGACGCTCAATATGAGGTGATAATGCGTTGGAATCAGTGAAATGAAGGTAACCTTTTCCTTCTCGATGATCTCCAGTATCTCGTCTGCCCTGAAGGAACGGGCCGGGTGAACATATACCGACGCGCCTATGTATAGGAATGTAAAGGTAAAGAAGGTCGTGTTCACATGGAACAGGGGCATGACGTTGAGGCAGATGTCCCTTTCATTGAATCCGAAATCCACGGCATTGATCAGATAGAAGGCCACGTATGATTCGTGCGAGCGCACAACCCCCTTCGGCACACCGGTGGTGCCGGACGTGTATAGTATCACCCATGTATCCTCCGGGTCGACGGTGGCCACGATTTCGATGTCAGGGGAATCCTTGATGAAATCCTCGTACTCGCAATAGCCGTCAACCTTCCCGCCGACTACGACATATCTGTCCGAACCTATGTTCTTAAGGTCGGGCTTGACGGAATCGATGGTCGGGGTGAACTCCTCGTGCACGATGAAGGCTGACGCGTCCGAATTGTTCACGATGTATTCTATCTCCTTGCCTATCAATCTGAAGTTTACTGGGACCATTATTATGCCTGTCTTTGCCGTGGCAAGATAGACCTCGACTATCTCGATGCAGTTCTCCAGAAGAACCGCCACCTTGTCCCCCTTCTTCAGCCCGAGACCGAGGAGGCTGTTCGCGAGCCTGTTTACCCGTTTGTTCAGTTCTGAATATGTGAAGTTGCGCGTCGAATCCTTCAGCGCAATAGTTTTCGGAAACTTTTTCGCGTTCACCTTCAGCATCTGGCCCAGGTTCAGCCAGTGGGTCATTCACTCCTCCGAAATCCTTATTCGGGCGTCCGCAACCAGTGCTCTGTCTCCGTAGGCGATCACTGGGTTCAGGTCCATTTCCGATATATCCGGGAAATCTGTGACCAATTGTGACACTCGCTGAAGAATCTCAGCCAATGCCTTCTCGTCAACGCCCTCCTCGCCTCTGAACCCTGACAGCAGCTTGTGTGACTTGACCGATGTGATCAGATCCGTGGCCTCGTATGCCGTGACCGGCGTTATGCCAAAGGCGACGTCCTCCAAAACCTCGACGTAAACGCCTCCGAGGCCGAACACGATGAGGTGCCCGATGCCTGGCTCGGCCTTCGCGCCGATGATTATCTCCTTGCCCTCAGGTAAAAACTCCTGGACGAGGAAGCGGGGTTTTTCTGCCGCAAACCTTTCTTCCATTTCCTCGACGACGGTCTTGACCTCTTCCTCCCCCACGTCCAGAGAGATGCCCTTGACATCGCTCTTATGAACTATGCTTTCCGCATCAACCTTCAAGACCACCGGAAAACCTATCTCACGTGCGGCCGCGACCGCCTCTTCCGGATTGGAGGCCGTCATCCACTTCGCCGTTGATATCTTGTATGCATCAAGCAGGCTGAAGACCTCGTCCGCCGAGAGTAATTCGCGTCCTTCATTCCGTGCAGTCTGTATCTGAGCCTTGGCTTTTTCAGCGTCCACATCATCGAATATCGTGGGCGTGCCGACCTCGCGGCTGACCAGGTTGTTGTACCTCGTCATGGCCGCGAGCGCCCGGGCCGCCGTTTCGGGGAAGCTGTAAAATGGTATTCCACTAGCTTTCAGTATCCTGATTGTTTCGGTCCACTGGGCCTTGTCGGTCATGAGGTTACAGATTATGGGTTTCTTTCCCTCTTTGTTAACCTCGGCCATCTCCTTCGCGATGGAATCCGTGTCCACGAAGAAGGGCGTCACGAAGTTGAGGAAGACGCTGTCTATCTGAGGGTCGTCCATGAGAGTGTCCATCGCCGCCCTGAAATGCCCGGCGTCCCCCGTTGCCAGGACGTCGATGGGATTGCTGACGGCAGCGGCTGCGTGCAGTTTACCGGTGAGAGTTTCGACCGCGTTATCGGAAAGTGGCGGTATCTCCAATCCAGCCTCCACTAACTCGTCGGTCGCAATTATGGCTGGACCGCCGGTGTTCGTAATCAGGCCCACTCTGTTACCTTTGGGTATTGGCTGGGTCGCAAATGCCACTGCGGCCTGGCACAGCTCCTCCTCGTCCCTGAAAGTGACTATACCGCACTTCCTGAACATCAATTCGGTGGCGATGTCGACCTTTGCCAGTCCGCCTGTGTGGGAGGACACGGCCTTTGCGCCTTCAATTGTACGGCCAGTCTTCATGGCGAGTATCGGCTTCTTCGCTGCCACCTCCCTAGCGACCTCCATGAACTCTCCCGGGTCAGGCAGGCTCTCGATGTGCACTACTATCACGCGAGTGAGTTCATCATCGCCCCAGTACTTGATTATCTCTGGGATGGATATGTCGCAGGCGTTTCCGTTGGAGGCGTACATTCGCACACCGACGCCGAGTTCGGAGAACCGTTGATTGATGACCTCACCCACGCCGCCGCTCTGGGCGACTATGGATATGTTGCCGGTCTCCGGCTTCGTGAAGGTGAAGTTGCAGTAGGCCCTGACGTCCGCGTCCGTGTTTATTATGCCCTGGCAGTTCGGCCCGAAGAGGCGGATGCCGTGTTCCTTGGCCTTTTCTACCGCCTGGCTCTCCAGCTCGGCGCCCTCCCCGCCGATCTCCTTGAAGCCGGCGGAGTTGATGATGACGACCTTCACTCCCTTCTTACCGCAATCCTCGATGGCCATGGGTACGAACTTATTCGGGATCACGATGTGCACGAGGTCAACCTCGTCTTGAACGTCTAATATCGACCCGAAGGCCCTGATGCCGCGGACCTCGTCCGCCTTCGGGTTGATCGGATAAATCCGACCCTTGTATCCGAAGTCCACGAGGTTCTTGATGACCCTGTTTCCGATGGACAGCTCCTTCGTTGATGCGCCGATGACCGCCACTGACCTAGGATTGAACAACACTTCCATCATGATACTACTTCTCCTCAAGTTGCTCGATGAACGCCTCTATGTTCGTCTTCGCCTGCTCGTCTGAGAGGCACCGAAGGTCGTTCAGGTCCCCGTTTATGGTCAGGGCCGGGATTCCGGTCTCGGTCTCGAGCCGCTGGGGCATGCCGTATCGGTTGTTGGAGTTGTTGGGGCAGGTCTTGGCATCGTGATAAACGATGCCGTCAATCTTGAAGAAATCCAGCATTTCCTTGATGTACCTCTCCTTGGCATCGTCCGATCGCACGATGAAGAGTTCCGTATAGGCTCGGGCCATGCTGTTGAAGGCGTCGTTGGGATCGAAGGCCGAGAATATCCAGCTGTTGCAGTACGTTGAGGCAAGTACGCTGGTGTTCAATGTCCCGAAGAGCTCCGAATGGTCCCTCAGCCTACCCCAGATGGGCATGCCTTCCCAATATAACCTGAACCTCTCCCCCTCGACCGCGCCCTCGCCGTTCTTAACCCTTTCCTCCAGCTCCGCAAGGAGCATCTTATAATAATCCACAGCCTGCTGGGTCCCCCTCAACACGACCGCAGGGCCCATGTGAATGGTCCCGTCAAAGAAAGTCAGGGGGGAAGGAACGGCTGCTGCGGTATCGAGGACTTTCTTCCAGAGGTCCGAGCATTCGCGCGAAAGCGTAAGCACTTTCTTCAGGTTTTCTATGTCAAACCTCTCCCCGGATATCTTCTCGAGGGGTTCTGTCAGCGCCTCCATTTGCTTTGCCACCGACCGCACATGGGCTTCAGTGATGTCCTTGATTCCCCGATGGGTGTGGACCCCATGAATGGGGACGCCGTACTCGGTGGCGAACCATCCGAACCAATCCTGAACGTCACGGCATTGGTTTGTGTTGAACACGACCACATCAGGTTTGGGTATGCTCTCTATGCCCTCGTAAGCCTTTGACAAAGGGGTTGTCCTCTGAAGGTACGCGCCGATGTCTGCGGTGAGATAGGAGCATATCTCAGGTGAATATCCGATTGCATTGGCATAGGGTATCAAGTCTGTGGACATCCTTGTTGCGCCCAGCATGGCGGCGTGGTTCTCCGGGAAGTACACATAGAATCCCAGGCTTCTCAGAATCTCAGCCGGACCAACACTCGAGCACCAGGCAACCTTCATGTCGCTGCTCTTGGAGGCCGTGTCCAGCTCATAAAAATAATCGGCCATTATCTTTCTCATTTCACCTGTCGCCATTATCTTCTTCCGAATTGGTTTCTCAACTTCTGACATCGTGTATCCCCCCTACGAATACAGCACAAATGGGTGGGTAACAGGAATGAATGGAAGCTATTAATCTTTTGTGTTTTTTCCCCGGATGGACCGATGCCAACTATCAAATATTAGTAATGTTTTTTCGTTTATCAACGTAATATATATCCGCACCGAAATCGCGGGAGGTCCTTACCTGAAAGAGACGTATTTTGCCGGAATCGATGTGGGAACATCCCACATCAAGGTCGTACTCATCGACGGGTCTGACGAGGTCAGAGGCTCTCATATCCGAAGGTCGGGCGCCGACCTGCAAGCTTCGATATCCACGGCCTTCGAGGAGGCCATGGCCAATGCGGGAGCCATTCCTGATGATGTTGTTTATACGGTCGCAACAGGTTTCGGCCGCGGGAATGTCACATTCGGTGACGAATCCAAAACTGAAATAAGTTGCCATGCCAGAGGTGCACACCATTATTTCCCGGGGAGGTTGACCATAATAGACATCGGCGGCCAGGACACCAAGGTTATCAAGATCGATGATGTCGGAAAGACCATAAGGTTCAGGATGAACAGGAAATGCGCCGCCGGCACAGGGGCGTTCCTGGAGGAGATCGCCCACAAGCTTGATATCCCTATGGATGAGATGAACGCACTCGCTCATAAATCGACCAAAGACACGGCGTTGGGCAGCTACTGCACTGTCTTCGCCTCGACGGAGATACTCACCCGAATCAGGGAAGGGGAGAATGTCGAGGACATGGCCAAGAGCGCATTCGAGTCGGTGGCCAGGAGGGTAATCGAGATGGACTCCCTTGAAGGTAGGATTGTCATGACAGGCGGTGTGGTCGCTTACAATGACATTGTGAAAACCATTCTTGAGAGGCATACTGGGAACGAAATACTCGTGCCCCCCGAGCCACAGCTTATCGGTGCTTTCGGTGCCGCGTTATTCGCGAAGGAGGCCAAGCTTGAAAGCTGAATCGGTCATTCAGACTCCGACATCAGCTCCCTGAACATCTCCTCCTGCTCTTCGTCGAGGGTGAGGAGGAACTTCTTAAGCAGTTCAAGCTGGGTTTTGGAGATTTTTCCGCTCTCCAGAAAATCGCTCGCATCCTTACCGACTGTCTCCCGCTTCTGTTTCAGCCTGACCTGGGTGGGCACCAATTTGTTGATGTTGTCTTGCTTTATCTTCTCGACCAGTTGTTTGCGTAATATAAACTTCTGAACCTTTCCCCTTCCACTGATGGGCAGATTCGTACCCACGAACACGTACCTCGGGACCTTGGCGCTGGCAATTTTTTCATAACAATAATCCACAACTTCCTGACCGGTGATCGACGATCCGCTTTTCGGATTTACGACGACGGCAACCAACTCACCCATGTCATGATCCGGCACTCCTACAACAGAGACCTCATGTATCTTCGGATGCTCGATGAGGAACTCCTCTACCTCGCGCGGGTAGACGTTGAATCCGCCCACTATAACGAGGTCCTTCTTCCGCCCGACTATCCTCACGTAGCCATCCTCGTCAATGGTTGCCAGGTCGCCGGTGTAAAG
>LSSH01000022.1 GCA_001595885.1 Candidatus Proteinoplasmatales archaeon SG8-5
CACGTACTCGGCGGTACTCTGGATCAACGTGGTGTTGCCGTCGCCCATCACCAGGCCGTAGTCAACGCCGTAGACGGGTTGTTCATACGAGAACGGCACAGGTACGAAGCATAGGATAAGGACCAAGGCAGTCACGGCACCTATGGCCTTCCTTCTGCTGTCCAATCCTGTGACGTCGTTCAATGGAGGAGGGTGCCTCATGCCCAAAATCATGATGAGGAGCGCGAAGAGGAGCCAGCCGGCGTAGGAGGTGAAGAGGCCGAGGCCAATCATTAGCGCGAAGGCCCCGTAGCTGGCATACTTGGCCTTATCGCCGAAAAGGGCTCTGGAGATATGCCCCCCGTCGAGCTGGCCTGCCGGGAGCAGGTTCAGGGCCGTCACGAACAGTCCCACCCATCCGGCAAAGGCTGTTGGATGTATTATCGCGTTCTCCTGCATGGGCAGGAACAGCCTCAGGGCCACGAAGATGAGGGAATCGCCGATGAAGGTCGTCCCGCCCTCGACCACTCCCGAGTCGGCCACGAGTTGGACCGGGGTGGTCAGGGTCATTCCGATTACGGTCACCGGTATGGCGATGATGAGACCGGCGATGGGACCTGAGGCCCCGATGTCGAGGAGCGCCTTCTTGTTAGGAATGGGCTCCCTGATGGAGATGAACGCGCCCATCGTCCCGATTGGTATGACAAAGAAGGGCGGAATTGGAATGAAGAAGGGCAGGGAGGCGGCAATGCCGTGGCGCTTTGCCGCGTAGTAATGGGCGAATTCGTGCACGCCAAGTATCAGCATTAAGGGTAGGGCGAAGAACACCGCTCCGTTCAGGAGGTTATTTCCCGAGAGGATATTCGGGTCACCGAAGACCGAGCTCCACAGGACCGAGCCAGCGAGGATGGTTGTGAATATGGTGGCAATCAGCAGGATAGCGTTCAGCCAGCTGCTCTTGAACTTCATCCTCGGCTTCCTGACGACGTGGATGACGTGCTCCCCCCTCTCGTAGGTTAGAATGGGCACGTAGGCCATGCCCTTCATCTCGATCCTCAGGGCATCGAACTTCTTCTCGAGGGTTTCACTGTCCACGTTACAGAATAAGGAGATCGTATCGAAGTGGACCTGGACGTTGTAAATGGGAAAGTACCTGCCAACGATCCCCCTGATGTGCTCGATCTCATCGGAAAGGTCCTCGGGCCTCGGTGGGGGTTCTGCCCAGCTGGTCATCAATGATGTCATGGTCATGGTCGAATATTAAATTTGTGCATGAATGACATCACTTGCAGAGGGAAAACGGAAAGCTGGTTATTAGAAATTGGCGCTTGGTCCCCCCAATATACCAATATCCATCCATAATATAAAAGTCCGAAACCATTATATTGGCCAATGTAGATTTCGTGCCAAGGGTGATAGGATGGCGAAGAGGCTTGTGAAAAAGGTTGTGCTTCTAGGAGATTCTGCAGTAGGCAAGACGAGTTTGATAAGACGTTACATACACGATGAGTTCTCAGACAGTTATATCTCAACGATAGGTACGAAAGTGAGCAAGAAGGAGATGCTCATGAACTTCAAGGGCACGGAATACGACGTCAACCTCATGGTGTGGGACATGCTGGGGCGCGAGGGCTATTTATCTTCCCAGTCCAGGCAGATAGTGGGTGCCCAGGGCGTCATTATCGTCGGGGACATCACCAGACCTGACACCATCCAGAACATAGAGAAATACTGGGTCCCCATGATGCTGAGGACGGTCGGAACGGTCAAGCTCCCGTTCATTTTCCTGGGCAACAAGTCCGACATCGCGGACGAGGATTCGCTGGCCTACGCTCTCGAGTACATGGATACGCTGGAGACTCGCTACAATCACGGAATGAGAGAACACATACCCAAGGAGCTGAACACCTGGTTCCTGACAAGCGCTAAGACCGGGGAGAAGGTGGAGGACACCTTCAAGGCCATGGCGCACCTGATGTTCTTCATCGACCGTGCCGAGGACCCCTTCTACGAGCGCATCAAGGACGTCGTCATAAAGGGCCTGGCCGATGCCGGGGACAGGACGACGGTCGTCTCGGTCCTTGACCAGATAATCTTCGAGTTCTCAGAGGTCTACGGGAATGTGGAGAAGGCCGGGTCGATCATCCGGGAAGAGGTGGCCAGGGCCGGGTTGGACCACAACACCCCTGAGAAGGAGAAGGTCCTCGCTCTGATTGCCTACCTGACGGACGCCCTCATCTCCGAGGAGATGGAAGAGGAGAACGTCAAGGAGCTCAACGAGAGATGGGTCGAGGCCATTGATAAGGTTGACTAGATATCACCGCACGGTGATTGCATGACCGGAGACGGCCAGGATGTTGAATCGGACACTGTCAAAAGTCACGACCACCACGTGGCGGAAACAGGAAGGAGCCTTCTGCACAAATCAAGCACCTGGTCGTTCCTCATTGGGGTAGTAATCGCATTGATAGTCGGGATTGTAATCGGCGCCGGAGAGCTCGAGCCGTTGAACAGCGATGAGGCCGGCGACACCGAGGGCATCATCGCCACCCTCCTGGTAATCCTCGGTTTCCTCATTGGCATATTCAGTGCAATGGGAATGGGCACTATCAAGCGGGAGAGCATACCCGCCTTCCTCACCGCGACAGTGGCCCTCCTTGCCGTCGGCATAGGGGCCACCCAGTTCGGGAAAATACCCATAATCGGTGACTATTTTGCCGGGATCACAGGCAGCATGCTCGTGTTCTTCGCCCCTGTCGCTGTAATACTGGCCATGAAGATCTTATGGGACATCGGCCACGGATGAGTAATCATTGGCCGGGTACGAGCGTTGGCCTCCCGCCAACCTCCACGACCCGTTTCAGGAAACCGCCCTCTTCAATGGACGAGTAATCGTGCCCCGCCTCCCTCGGGAAGGCGGCCAGGAACACGAACTCCTCGTTCCCCGTGTTCACGCTCCTGTGGGCCCAGCCAGGCCGGATGCAAGCAATGGTCCCGGGGTCAAGCTCTATCTCGCCAGTCTCGCCATCCTTCGTCTGCATGATGAGAAGGCCGCGACCTTTCAGACCGAAGTAGACCTCGCCAGACTGGGGGTCCTCATGGTAGTGGCCCTTAGTCATGTAGTATTCATCCCCGACCTTGCCCGGCATGAGCTTCGTGACAGCAAGCCTGATATTACCGATCGACTCGAGCTCATAGACCTCGTAGATTATCGAATCTGGCTCCACCTCTCCGGCAAAGATACCGACCATATCCCTGCCGAACCTCGTTATGCTCGATGAACACTGGCTTAAGAACTCCGTGATCCTCTCCGGGTCAATGCATTCGGGAGGTTCCTGCTCCGGGCACATCACGGTTACATCATTTCCAGACATTAAAAGCTAGCGTTGGTCATGCCAAATATTATATCCCTTACGAATATCGACCGCCAGGTGAGGTCGACGGGGACCCGGAGCAGGAAATCCAAGGAGAAGAAGCTCAGGCAGCAGGAGATCAAGGAATACGTCATCCTCAGCTGGCTCGCCGTCATCGTCGGCATGATCGCAGGCATCGGGGCCGTCATCTTCAGATATCTGATAAAGGGCATCAACACTGCATTCCTCTTCACGACCGATCCCTACACCTTCACTCAGAGCGAGCTAGGTTACTTCGTCATCTTCGCCCCGATGGTCGGAGGTCTCATCGTCGGCATCCTCGTCTACAGGTTCGCCAGGGAGGCGAAAGGCCACGGCGTTCCCGAGGTGATGGGCTCCATGCTCACCAACGAGGGCAAGATTAGGCCGAGGGTTGGTCTCGTCAAGATACTTGCTTCTTCGATAACCATCGGCTCCGGCGGTTCGGCCGGCAGAGAAGGCCCGATAGTGCAAATAGGCGCGACAGGCGGCTCTACGCTCGGTCAGGTCTTCGACCTCTCGGCTAATGACACGCGCGCTCTGCTCGCCTGCGGTGCCGGCGCCGGAATAGCCGCCACATTCAACGCACCCCTGGGCGGGATAATCTTCGCCATCGAGATAATCCTGCTTGAGTTCAGGACAAGGTCCTTCATTCCCCTGGTCATTGCGGCCGTTACCGGGACGATAATCTCCCACGCGGTTCTGGGGGCCGAGATAGCCTTCCCGATCAAGAACCTATATACCCTGACCGACCCGCTGCTGGAAATGCCTCTGTATGTGCTGCTCGGCATCGTGGCCGGGTTCACGGCCATGCTCTTCATCGCGGTCTTCTACAAGTTCGAGGACGCGTTCGATAAGTTCAAGGTCCCCAAATATGTAAAGCCTATGATAGGCGGCCTTCTCTTGGGGATAATCGCCCTCATATGCCTCGAATACCTGGGCCACTACCATGTCTTCGGAGTCGGTTACGGGACAATGATGCCCATCCTTGACCCGGGAACATCAGGCTCCCTCGGTGTTGTGGGCGTTGAGCTGTTATTATTGCTGGTAGGCCTGGCCCTTCTTAAGATATTATCCACGTCAATCACGCTCGGTTCAGGCGGCTCGGGCGGCGTGTTCGCGCCCTCGCTCTTCATCGGTGCCGCGGTCGGAGGCGCATTCGGGGTCGCGGTCAATATCGCATTCCCGTCAATCCAAACCCCCTACAGCGCCTACGCCCTCGTCGGCATGGCGGCGGTGTTCGCCGGGGCAAGCAGGGCCACGTTGACGGCCATACTGATACTGTTCGAGATGACCTCGAACTACGAGATCATCCTTCCGTTGATGTTCGCCTGCGTCGTCAGCGACGCCGTGACCAAGATACTGTCAAAGGAGACAATATATACGGCCAAACTCGCGCGCAAAGGAATAAGATACTCGTACGAAAGGGAGATAAACATTCTGGAGATGATTCTTGTCAGTGAGGTGATGATCAAAGACGTGACCTGTGCAAAGGACGACATGAGCGTCAAGGAGATGTCGGACATCATCCTCAAGACAGGATATCAGGGATTTCCCTGCATCGACTCGGACGGCAGGGTCGTGGGGATAGTCACACACACCGACGTCCGAAATGCCTTAACAAACGAACGGGCAGAGGCAAGGGTGTGCGACATCGAGACAACCAAGGGCCTGGTCGTGGCCTACCCGGACAACACTCTGGAAGAGGCCATGGAGTTGATCGCAGAATCCGGTTTCGGCCACCTGCCCGTGGTCTCCAGGGAAGAGCCCATGAAATTGGTAGGTTTCTTAACCAGGAACGACATACTCAAGGTCTACAGGCATAAGAAGAAGGAGAGGGAGACTGGATGGCTTGCACGGTGATCGGCGCACGTGGAAGACCGGGACCGGTCGAGGACGTCATGGACGCCGTCAGGCAGATGGAAGAGAGGCTCAATACGACCATCCAGATATTCAGGGCGGACCGCATCTTCGGGGAACTGCACCCAAAGGTCGCGGCGGAGCACGCGAACCGCTCGTTCGCGCAGGGAAGGAACCGCTCGAAGCACATGGGCACCGAGGTACTCCTTTACGCCGCGGCAGAGCGCCAGATCAACGTTGCCATAGAGAAGCTGGGCATCAAACCCGGTATAGACGAGTTCTGTTTACTGTTCGGGGACGGTTCCCGTGCAGAGGACCTTCTGGAATTGTTGAACTTACAGCGGGAAGACTCGGTGCTGGACGGTCCGAAGGACCACACCGTGTTCGGCATCTCCGACGAAGATATCGCGCTGGTCGGCGAAGCAAGGATCATTGATTTGATAATCGAGAGGATGGCTCTCAGCGAATTGGATAGGTGAAAAAATGGGTGTACACGCAGATGTGTTCGGCATACGGACCAAGGGTGAGAACGACATTCTGGACATAACCGGGAACGTTGCGGACGTGGTTGCGCGGTCGGATTTGAAGGACGGCATAGCCTGCGTTTTCGTCTCCGGCTCCACCGGAGCGATAACGACCGTCGAATACGAGCCTGGTCTTCTTGAGGACCTGCCGGACGCTCTGGAGCGCCTGGTCCCGAAGGGGCTAACGTACCAGCACCATCTCAGATGGCACGACGGCAACGGCCATTCACACGTCCGGGCATCGATATTGGGCCCGGGCATCACACTGCCCTTCCAGAACGGCCAACCGGTCCTGGGGACCTGGCAGCAGATTGTCTTCATCGAGATGGATGTCCGGGGCAGGGACCGGCAGATCCACGTGCAGCTGGTCGGTGAGTGACCACGTTCCCCGTTGAAATGGATGTCAAGGGCAGGGACAGGCAGGTCCCGTGCAACTGGTTGGAGGATGACCCGTTATCAATGGAGACCTAATCAAGAATGGCCTAGATCAGCCCGGTGTGTCAACCCAGACAAGACCATCAAACTGGGGCCGTTCTTTTCTCCACGACCCTCTTCACCATGATGTCCCGTTTGGCCAGCTCATCCATGAAATCCTTACCGGGCACGCACATCTCAGGTGTCCTGACCCCCCGATCGCGTATTTTGTTGTCGACGGCCATTTGAATGATTATGCTCGTGGGGAACGACGTCGTCCGCATCATCGCCGTAATATCATTCTCCGCATCGTAGCGGTCCACGATCTCCAGGGTGGTACCCCTTGCTTCCCCGTCGACCTCTCCCTCGGCCGAGACCCTCACCAGTACAACATCCGGGTCATCACCCGAAAGAGACCTTGCCAACAGGCTTTCAAGTAGCTCTCTCTGGTCAATTCCGGAAGCGAACTCTCCCTCGTAGGAGAACCCGTTCTCCAAAATTTCCCTCATGGCCTCACAATGGCCCGGATACCGTATGGTCTTGTAATCGAGTGTCTGCACCTTGTCTTCCAGAATCTCGGGCAACCATGCAGTTCCTCCGGAGGTGTTGAAGGCCTCCAGCTCTCCAAGGCCCTCGAAGGTCAGGGATTCAATATCGGTCATGGGCCTGACGAGCGATATCCTGCCCCCCCTCAGGGTCTTGCATTCCTCCACGTACTCGTTGATGAGCCCGCCCACCGAGAAGAACAGCTGGTAGTTCAGCGGCGGCTTGGGATTCTGCGGCAGACCACCGACCCTGATGGTGAGGCTGTCAACCATCTCAAATTCCGTTATCAAATGGACCGCAAGAACGTTCGCCATCCCAGGGGCAAGACCGCAGTCGGGAATGCATAGCACATCCATTTCCCTGGCCTTATCATCCATAGCCAGCTGGGTTCTGACTATGGGGTCGTTCCCTCCGAGGTCGCAGAAGTGACACCCCGACTCAATGGCTTGTACCATTACAGGAACGTTGAGGTCGTAAGGCAGCGCCACTATGACTGCGTTCGAGCGCTCAAGATGATTCCTCAAAGCCTCCCCGGTCCTGATGTTAAGAACTTGGGCGTCAACATCCAGCCAATCCTCAATAGCCTTAACAGCAGTGTCATCATTGTCCAATACGCTGATGCAATCCTTACCACGTGTCCTAACAAGGTCGTAGGCTATGGCACGGCCCATCATGCCAGCTCCGAGCACCAGGAACCTTTCGCCGCCCATTGTAACGCCCGAAAAACGTTTACTGGACGTCCATCGTCTTGAACATCGGGGACCTGTAAGCTTCCTTGACGGACAACTTTCCGTATTCCTGCTGGCCGCCGACCTCTTCGTCGAAGAAGCCTTTCTCTTCCTTCAGGACGTTGTAATGCCCCATCTCGGTCTGGGCAAGATATCTGAATAGCTTCCTGTGTTCCCTATGCTGGCTTGCGAGGAAGGTATACACCTTGTTGGCGCTCATCTCGTTCTCCATGGCGATGTTGAGCGCCTCGATGAGGCTCTCTACCCTCTCGACCTCGGCCACGCTCTCAAAGGGCGGAAGCCCGTCTGGAACGTGATAGTTCCTATCTCCGAAGGCGTCCTCGTGGAGGTTGAGGAGAGCTCTCATGTGAAGCTCCTCGTCCCTGGCGATACTTTCGAACTTATGCTTCACCAGGTCGTTGGGTTCAAAGACCTTGACTATCATCCAATAGAAATTGCCTGCAGCCTCCTCCGACCCAATGGCATAACCGATAATCTCCTTAAGATCAAGAGATTTCAGCTTTTCTTCCATGTCTTCGTACATGATTTTGGGATTGTGCTGCGATATTTAAAGATATTCCCGTGCAGGAAATCCATTATTGAAAATGCGGGTTCAGTCATCGTCCGTGAGCTCTGCCGGCAAATCCTTTATCCTCACCAACGTCTGCTCGCCGGAACGCATATCCCTCACCGTCACAGAATCCTCAACGAGTTCCTTCTCTCCCACAAGTATGGCCCGCTTTGCCTTCACCGAATCCGCATATGCAAGGGCCTTCGATATCTTCCTGCCCATCAGGTCCGTGTCCGCGGAAATGCCGTTCTCTCTGAGGGCCTTCAGGATCTCAAGAGCCGTAGACCTCGTAGCCTGGCTCAGGGGTATCACATAAGCCTTGAGCTGCTGAGATGGAACCTCGCATCCTTCGTTCTCCATCGCCAGCATCAGCCTGTCGAAACCGAATGCGAAACCCGTGGAATTGACCTCGTCCCCGCCGAAGAGCTCAGCCAATTTGTAGGCTCCGCCTCCGCATATCTGCTTCTCCGCTCCCAGGGTCGGTGAGTCTATCTCGAAGACCATGCCCGTATAATAATCGAGACCCCGGGCGACACCGAAATCGACAACACAGTTATCGAATCCATACCTTGACAGCTTCTTCAGGAGGTTGGACAGGTAGATGAAATTCTCATCAACCTCATCCACCATCTCCTGCACCTTGGTGATGGCGCTCCTCCCTCCGGTGGTGTTGATTATCTCGATCAGTTTCTCAAGGTTGTCGTAGTCAATTCCATATTCGGATAGGAGGGTCTCGAGCCCTTCAGGATCCTTCTTGTCGATGAAGCGCCTGCAGGCATCATTCAGGTCCCCAGGAACGCCCAGTTCCTCCAGTACCGTATCCAATATGCCCAGGTGTCCGACCCTCACGACTATGTTCTCGAGACCGACGGACTTCAGGCAGGCCAGTGCAAGGGCGATGATCTCCGCGTCAGAGTCCATTGACGGCGCGCCGATCAACTCCGCCCCGAACTGGTAGAACTCCCTGAACCTGCCGCTTTGCGGCCGCTCATACCTGAACACGTTTCCGAAGTAATAGAGCTTCAGGGGTTTTGGCCGGCTGCTCAGCTCGTTCACGTAGTATCGCATGACCGGGGCGGTCAGCTCAGGCCGCAGTGCAATGTCACGCCCGCCCTTGTCCTTGAAGGCATACATCTCATCCACGATGGCCTCTCCCGAGCGCTCGATGAACAGCTCAGTGCTCTCGAAGGTGGGCGTGACGACCTCGCCGAAGCCGAACTTCTCGGCCACATCCCTCAACACGCCCTCGACATACCTCCACTTCTGCATCTGCTCGGGTGGGAAATCCCGGGTTCCCCGTGGCCTCTGGAATTTTGTCATCGTTCTGCCCCAAGACAGCCCGTATTTAAAATATTTGTCGATTTGTGACCTCCCCGCGCTTCACACGGGATTTCGAATCGGGGGCAAGCTTTCCATTACAATAGCCAGATTTTTACAATTTGGCGTTCTAATCCCGTGCTTACATAGGGGGTATGATTGACTGTGCCCTAGAGAATCCACATATGGACGATAATGGCCAGATGGAGAAAAATGCACGGAGGGGAGGAAGGAGCATGATTTCTCCTATCGAGTACAGAACAATTCTTGCGACTATGACTCCATTTTTTGATAGCTATCACTGGTAAACAGAAAAAAAAAAGGGGGGAGGTAATCGTGATGTGAACTGGATGTCACTGGATTACCTGTTTTTGGGTTCCATCCCTCTTAGGTGCCGGTGCATCCATGGACCCTTTCGGGCCTCCCTAAGCGCTCCCTTACCTCTTTAACAGGTCTCTCTCAAGGGCTTCTGCGTTTGTAACGGCCTGTTCCGCATCCTGGATCTTCTGCAGTTTTTCAGGCACCATCTCGATCCTGGTATACACCATGTCCCTGATGGCAACGCGGATGGCCTCGGACCGCGACGGGAAGTCGTCGGCCCTCACAAGAAAGTCAATCGCTTTCAGATACCGCTTGGGTAGTCGAATGGTGACCTTCTCGCTGTCTTTGTTCATGTCTTTCCCTCTGTACTTCTTTTGTACCTTTTCTGACATACGAGTGTCGGACAAACGTGTATATAGCTACTATTATTTAAAGGTTAAGGTATAAATATCCGGCTATATTTTGACTATAAAAAAAATAGTACTGGTTACATTTTGCATCTAAATTATTTATTTATAGATATAGTAAAATAACCTTGCGAGTATGGAATATTTCAAAACTGTAATAGAAAAGGTATAATACTGGTACGAATACTTAGCCCCAAAGAGGTGAATGCGTGCGTTATAGGTCTTTGTTAACGGCCCTTACTCTGATATTCGTCAGCACCCTCGGTGCGGTGCTTTTGGATAGTCCGAACGCCGGGGCGGTCAGCACCAGCACACCGCCTGTTCTCATATACGGCAACATAATGCCCATCCAGCAATCCTATCCTGACCTGAAGGTGACGGATGACGGTAGGACCTATGTGGTATGGACGCAGAGGAGCGGCGCCAACGACAACGTCATGTTCTCATACTCAACGAACAACGGCACCTCCTTTTCACCGCCGAAGGTCCTCAACACCAACATCTCCGGTAATCAGGCTAGACCCCGGATAGATGTCACTGATGCGGGCATCATCCTCGTGACTTGGATAGATTCGAGCAACGATGGGGGAGACGTGTATTTGACTCGGTCGGTGGACGGCGGTGAGACCTTCGAGCCCGAGTACCTGGTGCACCCGGACACGACCGGCACCCAATTCAATCCGGACATAACGGCGAAAGGCGACACGGTCGCTATAGTCTGGGAAGAGGAGGTCCATGATAATTCCATTCGCATTTGGAATGCCAACAACGGCGTCCTTGACCGAACGCTGGACGGGCACACGGCCGCAACACTGTGCCTCGAGTTCTCGCCCGACGGGAGCACACTGGCCTCCGGCGGAGAGGACAGCCTCGTCAGGATATGGAATCCGAACACCGGCGCTCTGGTTCAGAACCTCACGGACCACGCGAATTACGTCACATCCCTGAACTGGTCCTACGACGGAAGCATGCTCGCATCAGGCTCCTATGACCAGAACGTGACTATCTGGAATGTTCCCGGCTATACAGTAATGAACCGACTGAACCAGGTAAACGGTGTTCCGACTCAGAACTCGGTTAACGCCCTCGCGTTCTCACCCAATTCCAGCCAGATAGCGGTGGGATACCTAGGCAAGCTCAACCCGATGCAGCCGCAGGGACCGCCCTCCGACATGTTCAACCTGACGGTGTGGAACCTCTCCGATTACAGCAACTGGACGGTCAACGAGGATACGGTCGGCCACAACAACGAGATAAAGGACGTGAGCTTCTCCCACAACGGCACCCTCCTCGCCTCATGCTCGAAGGACAGGACCTTGAAGGTGTGGAACGTCACCACGGGAGCGTTGCTTAGGGACATCAACCTGAACACCGAAGCCTATTCGTTATCCTGGTCGGCCAACGACACGCTGATATCTACAGCGCTGGCAAACGGGACCGTCGCAGTTGTCAACATTACCACGTCCGCTGTACAATATTGGCTGAAGTCGCACACCAGCCGCGTGAACACTGTGTCATGGAGCGAGGTGAGGGACGAGATAGCCTCGGGCGCATCCGAGCTCAACGCCAAGGTCTGGGAGCTGGCAGGGAAGACAGCCCGGCTGAACCTCTCGGGCCATCAAAACAGCGTATATACCGTGGACTGGTCCTCGGACGGTAATCACGTAGCAACCGGAGGGGGCAACTCCGGCCAATACGGCATGGGCGAGAAGCAGGTGTTCTGCCTGTACTCGACCGACGCAGGTCTGACCTTCACAAACCCCGCCGCGGTCTCAGACAACAACCTGGCACTGAAGTCCCAGCCCCGCGTGGATATGGACGCTGCCTACAACGTTCACGTGGTGTGGTATATATCAGGCAGCGGCGTGGGCATATTCTATTCCAATTCCTCTGACGGGGTGACGTTCAACGAGGACGTCGGGATCTCCGCCGGCTCGGAGTGGGTGACCCCTGATGTTGCGGTAGAGGACAGCGGCGCGGCCCATGTGGTCTGGCAGCAGAAGAACGGCGTGACAAACATCCATTACGCCAACTCCACCGACGGATTCTCGAACGACGTGCAGCTCACGACGGACGGACAGCTGCCCAGGGTCGCGGTCTCCGATTCCGGCTCTGTCCTTTGGGCGGGCTGGAGGCCCACGGCCGGTTCCACCTATCCCTTCCACGCCAACGTCTCGGTCGACCACGGGCAGACCTTCGGCGACCCGACCACCCTGACGACCGAGAGGATAAGCGCATCGGCGATCTCTGTGGATTCCTACGGGCAGACGTCCTTCGTCTGGATCAACTGGAACAGGACCGAGATCTACCACAGCTCGACCGTGCTTCAGGACAACTGGAGGCCCACAGTCATAGGCAACTTCCCGGCGCACAATGCCGTTGACGTCTCCGTTTTCACGAACATACTCGTGAACTTCTCCGAGCCGATGGACCAGGCATCAGTTGAAGGCGGGTTTTCCGTCAACAATGCCACCCATTCCCTGGACCAGAACGACTGCTCCTCGATCACCTGGAACGGATACGGCGACAAGGTGAACTTCTCCTTCGAAACGCCGCTGGATTACAACGGCTTCTACAGCGTCACCATCGCCAGTTCCGCGACCGATCTATCGGGCAATTCCCTGGCCTCGAACTATGTGTTCACGTTCACGACCAGCGCCGACGTCGACCCGCCCGTGATAGAGCATATACAACCCGCTCTGATATGGGGATATGACCAACCCTACGACGTCGAGGTAACGATAATCGATTGGTGGGGGACAGTCACAGCGGCGGATTTGCATTATAAAGGAGTTTCCGATTCAAACTTTATCAAACAAGCTTTGACTAACATCGGAGGAGGCTTGTACACTGCCAGCATCCCGGCCCAGGGCAGTCTTGGCAACGTTTCCTATTACTTCACTGCCTCAGATAACGAGAATAACAACGGCCGGCTTCCATTGGCCGCCAACCAATACTTCAACTACACAGTGGTCGACTCTGTCGGCCCCGTAATAACCCACATACCTGAAGACATAGGGCCTGTCCAGGAGCCAATCGGCATCTCTGCCGTGGTCGTCGACCAGGTGCAACTAGTATCGGTCAGCCTATATTACCTGGGAGTGGGTGAGTCAAACTTCACTCACGTAAACATGACCACGGACACGTCCTTCGACCCGAACGGATACTCATGCACGATCCCGGCCCAGATGGAGATAGGGAACCTGCGATACAACATCACGGCCACGGACGGTTCCAATAACTCTGCCAACACCAGCCTTTACACGGTAGCCATCGTCGACCAGTTAAGGCCCGATATAAACTCGGTCATACCGGAATACCTGGCAAACGAGACCGAGGTGCTGGTGAGGGCGAACATAACCGATAACGTTGCAGTTGACGAGGTCACCCTCTACTTCAAGGCGGTGGGCGGCGACCACTGGGTGGAGAGGAATATGGCCAACGTCGGCGGTGACATCTTCGAGTTCACCATACCTGCCCAGCGAAGGAGCGGGACAATCTTCTATTATGTGAACGCGACAGACACCTCGGGCAATCTGGCCTCAACGCTGACCGAGCAGGACCAGTTCCAGGTCGAGGTTATCGGAACAGGTCCGAACAATACACTCTATTATGCCCTGGCCATTGTGCTCATTGCACTGGTCGTCGTGCTCGTATACCTCATGGTCACGAAGTTCGGGGGCAAGGCCGGAAAGTCCGAACAAAAGCCTGACACTCCTGAGGAATCAGAATCAGGGCCAAAGGGCGAGGAACCGAAAGAACAGGAAAGAGTCGATGAAGATGAAGGTCAATGAACTTGACATTGACCAGCGAATCATTGACGTTCTGATCGGCCAGGGGATAGAGGAGTTATACCCACCGCAGGAAGAGGCCCTCGGGCCCGTGCTGGACGGCAGGAGCATCGTCGTGGCCGTGCCAACTGCCAGCGGCAAATCCCTCATCGCCTACATCGCGGTTTTACAGGCATATTTGGCGGGTAGGAAATCATTGTACGTTGTTCCGCTGAGGGCATTGGCCTCCGAGAAATTTGAGGACTTGAAGCAGTTCGAAACGTTGGGCATCAAGGTTGCCAAGACGGTCGGCGACTTTGACGCGCCCGAGCAGGAGCTGAGGAACATGGACGTGATCGTGGCCACGTCCGAGCGCGCTGATTCGCTCCTTCGTCACAGATCGGACTGGATGGACGAGATAGGCGTGGTGGTTGCCGATGAGATACACCTAATCAACGATCCCAACCGCGGTCCGACGCTCGAGGTCACGCTCGTGCGCCTGAGGGAGCTGAACCCGCAGATGCAGTTCGTGGCCCTGTCAGCCACCATTCGCAACTCGATAGAGCTGGCCGAATGGCTCGGAGCTGAGCACCTGCAGAGCGATTGGCGGCCCGTGGAGCTCAAGGAGGGCATATTCTTCGACAACGGCATCGGATTTTCAGACGGTTCGGTCAAGTTCATAGAGGGCAGGAAGGACCCACTGATATCCCTTGTCCTGGACACGGTGGGAGAGGGCGGCCAGGCCCTCGTGTTCGTCAACACCCGCCGGTCCAGCGAGAGCGTTGCCGAGAGGATATCCAAATCCATCGTCAAGACATTCAACGAAGAAGAGACCCAAAAGATGGCCGAACTGGCCGAGGTTTTCACGACCTGCGAGGAAGAACCTACCACCATCGGCAACCGACTGGCCAAGTGCATCGAGGGCGGTGCGGCCTTTCACAATGCGGGACTGACAGACAGGCAGAGGAAGCTCATCGAGGACAACTTCCGTAACCGTAACATCAAGTGCATATCGGCCACGCCGACGCTTGCGGCCGGCATCAACCTGCCGGCAAGGCGTGTTGTGGTCCGTGACCTGCGGAGGTTCGATGCGGAGTACGGTATGGTGCCCATTCCGGTCCTCGAGATAAAGCAGATGTGCGGACGTGCCGGTCGGCCGCAGTTCGACCCGTTCGGCGAGGCGGTGCTGATCGCCAAGGGCGAAAGGGACATAGACTTCATCAAGGACCAGTACATACTGGCGGAGACCGAATCCATACGCTCGAAACTGGGCTCCGAGCCCGCCCTTCGCACCCATGTCCTCGCCACCATAGCCACGGGTTACGCCCGGACCCGCGAGGAGCTGATGGACTTCATCGACCGCACCTTCTTCGCCTACCAGATGGACGTGTGGACCATCGAGGGCATGATAGACGACATGCTCGGGTTCCTGGAGGAGAATGAGCTAATCACGACCCAGGAGGAGGGGTTCAGGGCAACGCTCTTCGGCAGCAGGACATCCGACCTTTACATAGATCCCCTCTCGGCGGTCATCCTAAGAGATGCCATTGCGCGGTCGGAAAGTGTGGAGACCAACGACCTCTGCCTTCTGCACGCCTGCTGTACGACCCCGGACATGCCCCTCCTTTACCTGAAGAAGAAGGATTACGAGTGGGTGTACGACCTAGCCCATGAGAACGTCGGCCACCTACTGATAGAGCCCCCGGACGAAGCATCGGCGGAGATGGAATACTATCTCGCCGCGCTGAAGACTGCAAGCATGCTGATGAGCTGGATGGACGAGGAGCCGGAGAACGACATAGTGTTGAAGTACGGGATAGGTCCGGGGGACATCAGGAACAGGGTGGAGAACGGTGAGTGGCTCCTTTACTCCATGAGGGAGATAGCCAGGCTCTTGGGTGACCCTCTGGTCGGCCAGCTCAATCCCCTTGTTCTAAGGGTGCGATATGGGATAAATGAGGAATTGCTGCCGCTGGTCAAGTTGAGGAACATCGGCAGAAAACGCGCCCGTGCCCTATCTGATGCGGGATTCGGGACTCCCGAGCTGGTGTCAAAGGCGACCCTGGGCGAATTGGAATCGTTACCAAGCATCGGAAAACAATTGGCCAGGTCGATTTTGGAACAGGTGAGCTGATCACTTATTGGCCCGTTTTCTTCTGTCTTTAGCGCTGAAACCCGTGGACCTTTCCAGGAACTGGTTGTATTTTCTGATGGTCTCGGTGGCAACCTTATCGTCAACATCCGTGTTCATCTTCGTCTCGACGCACAGCTTCTTGGTGCCTTCCGACCAGACGATAAGACTCTCAATTGCCCCGAAACTGGTCGTGAGTTTCCCGTCCTTTTTATCGACCTTCTCGAAGATGTCCTTCATCAACAGTTCAAGCTTGTCACCCTCGATCTTCTCGAAATGCCCTCTCTTGATGTCGTATTCGTTCATGATTATCGCATTCGTGATGGTTTCGCGATTCTAAAGAATTGTGGTAAATCATGGGTTTGAAATGTTGTTAAAGTAATCATCAGAATCCAATATACACCTGCAGGAATTCTCCTTTTGAAAATTATGACGAAAATGTTAAAACCGCGTGAGTTTTAATTTATTGGCCAATTCGTGTCATTTATTATATATTAGTTGTTCGTTGACGATTTGCATGGGCTTAAGCGGTAGTGGAAACAACGGACATCACGATATAAACGGAGACATGATCGCAGGTGCGACGAACGTTCTCAAAACTGTTCTATCACTCGAAAGGGGAGAGGAAATGCTCATAGTCCTCGACGACAGCAAGAAGGACATTGGCGAGGCCTTTGCCAAGGGCGCCGCGGCATTGGGCGCCAGTACCAACATCTACTCCCTTTCCAAGCACAAGAGGCCCATCACCGAGGTCCCGGAGGACCTCAGGTCAATGTTCAGGCACCACGAGGTCATTATCAACACCTTCGACACCGACCCCGAAGAAACCCCCTTCCGTGTCAAGCTCATTTACGAGGAGATAACCTATAACGCGCGGGTGGGCCATGCTCCCGGCATCACCAGGGAGATGATGAAGAACGGCCCGATGCAGGTGGATTACGGCGCGATAGTCAAGGACGCCGAGCATCTAATGGCCCTTTTTAAGGACGTCAAGTCCGTTCACATCACCGCTCCCGGAGGAACAGACCTGACGATCGACATCGAGGACAGGAAGTTCCATACAGACGTGAGCATCAACAAAGGGGAGTTCGGCAACCTCCCGGCAGGTGAGATATGGTGCGCCCCAGTCGAGGACGGAGCCAACGGCGTGCTCGTGGTGGACGGAAGCATAGGCGACCTCGGACGGCTTGACGAGGACATCGCGATAAAGATTAAGGACGGTCGCCTGGAATCGATATCATGCGAGGACATCGGGCTGGCCAAGAAATTAAGACGGCTGTGCTCGGTCGACGAGATGGCCGGCGTCATCGGGGAGCTGGGCATAGGTCTGAACCCGGGGGCAAGACTGGTCGGCAACCTGCTGGAGGACGAGAAGGCAGGAGGGACCGCGCACATCGCCTTCGGCAACAATCTAGACATGTCCGGCGGTTCCAATCAATCCTGCACCCACAGGGACTTTCTGTTCCTGAAGCCGACCTTTACGGCAACCTACAAGGACGGTTCCGAGATGATAATCATCGATTTCGGAGAGGTTGTCCGCTAATCCAACTTGTGACCGCATTTTCTGCAGAACTTATCGTCCGAATCTATGTCAGCCTCACAACCGGGGCAGGCAGTGATGAACTCCAGCTTCTGGCCGCAGCTTCTGCAGAAGGCATCGTCCGCAGAGACCTCCGCGTCGCATTCTGGGCACACCTGCACCTCCACGACCTCTTCCTCGATCTCATCGGTCTCTTCCTCACCGATGAGGCCAACGGTCTCTGAGTCGAGCAAGCGCTCTGCCTTGATGGCAAGGCTCAGGGCCTTTGAGTAATCCTCGGCATCAAAACGCTCCTTTGCCTGCTTATAATAATCGTACGCCTCCCCGCTCTTCACCCCATTCTTCTCTATGATATCCTTCGCCGAGCTGAGCATGAACTTGGCCTGCATATAGTTCTTGGGTAGTTTACTGATGTCCACGAGCTCCTCATCATATGTTTCTTCCTCCATTTTCAAACCTCCCTGCGCACGTTGGACTGCCGGTCCAGGCTGGCCGACATCCCGCTCTCTCTTCGCCCTGATCAATGCGAGTTTCGCGGCCTCGGCCTTATCGATGGCGGTCTGATGATCTCCCATGACCTCATACCTCTTAGCCTCTGTCAACAGTGTGTTCGCCTCGACCGTGGGAATGCCCTGGTTCGCCAGACTGGTTGAGATGTTCTCCGTGGTCATGATCAGATTGTGGGCCTTATCCGAAAGCGATTCTCCCTTTGGGGTCCTTCTGAGCCTCATTTCCTTCTTCCTCCGCCATATGAAACGTGCCAATATCACGGACACGGCGACAATCATCATAATTAGTAGTATTATTTGCAATTTGCTCAGCAGCCGCTCACCCGCCTTTGCTTATAAGAGTTAGAGATTATAAAATGGTTTCGCCAGCTTTGATTTGAACGTACCAATGCGTAACATTTATCTTAATCCCACCGTTACCCGTTTGTTCTTGAGGGGTGCGGAAAGATGACTTCAAGTGACATGAAGAGGTTATTGGTGATAGGTGCAGTTGGCCAGATAGGCTCCGAACTGACCATGGAGCTGCGCGCGAGATACGGGAACGACAATGTTGTAGCGATGGGCAGGAAAACCAAGCCGAGCGAGTCGCTCCTAAACTCGGGCCCGTTCGAATGGGGCAACGTGAACGACCCTGAATCGATAATAGCCGCGATCGAGAAACACGATATCGACACCGTCTATCTGATGGCGGCGATACTGTCGGCGGTGGGTGAACAGAAGCCCCAGCTGGCCTACGATGTCAACATGAATGGCCTGTACAACATGCTCGAGATAGCCAGGGAGAGGGAATTGACCCGTATGATGGTTCCGAGCTCCATTGCCGCCTTCGGCCCCGAGACGCCGAAGGACAACACCCCGCAGGAGACCGTGCTCAGGCCCACGACAATGTACGGTGTCACTAAGGTCGCGGGGGAGCTGCTGGCCGATTATTACTTCAAGCGCTTCGGAGTGGACGTGCGCGGTCTCAGGTATCCGGGGATTATAAGCAGCGAGACACTGCCCGGCGGCGGCACCACGGATTACGCGGTCGAGATATTCTACGAGGCCATCAAGAACAAGAGGTACACGTGCTTCGTCCGAGAGGACACAGTGCTGCCGATGATGTACATGCCCGATTGCATAAACGCCACGATCCAGCTGATGGAAGCCGACCTGGGCAAGCTCAAACACCACTCAGACTTCAACGTGGCCGCGCTCAGCTTCTCCGCGGGCGAGCTCGCCGAAGAGATCAGGAAGCACATCCCCGGGTTCGAGTGCGCGTACGAGCCGGACTTCAGACAGCAGATAGCCGACTCCTGGCCCCGTACAATCGATGACTCTGCAGCAAGGGAGGAATGGGGCTGGCGACCGGAGTACGACCTACCCGGAATGGTCGAGGACATGATCGAGAAACTGACTCCTCGATTGACGTGAAAGGACCGCGGCAAAAGGCTTATCAAGAGACAGGCGCATTTCTGCCGGATGAGATACCCGGCAGTTGCAGGGCAGTTTTACGCCGGTACGGAGTCGGCCCTCAGGAACCAGATAGAGGAATGTTTTGTTAACAGTCTGGGTCCCGGTCATGTCCCTGAACTCAACACCGCAGGCGAGAGGACGATCAAAGGATTGGTCTCACCCCATGCCGGCTACATGTTCTCCGGTCCTGTGGCCGCCCACGGCTTCGCAGCCCTGGCACAGGACGGTCTTCCAGAGACCTTCATAGTAATCGGACCGAACCACCAGGGCATGGGCAGCGGCGTGGCGGTCACGACCCACGACTTCGAGACACCTCTGGGCGTCATCGGGACGGATAAGGAGCTGGCCAAGGCCCTGCTGAAGGACCTTATCGATGACGACCTCACAGCCCACAAGTTCGAGCACTCGATAGAGGTCCAGGTGCCGTTCATCCAGTACTTCTCAAAGTCAGCCAAGTTCGTGCCCATCTGCATGCTGATGCAGGACCATGCCACGGCGGCCAAGGTCGGCAAGGTCGTTGCCGAGGCCATCGAAGGAAGGGATGTTGTGGTAATAGCCTCCACCGACTTCAGCCATTACGTCTCTCCGGAAAAGGCCGAGCACGACGACATGCTCGCCATTGACCAGATACTGAAACTCAACGCCAAGGGCCTCGAGGACACGGTCCGTACAAACAGGATATCCATGTGCGGGTTCGGCCCCGTCATGGCCATGATCGAGGGAGTCCAGGGCTCCAAGGCCGAGTTGCTGAAGTATGCCACGTCCGGTGATGTGCGGCCTATGGCCGAGGTGGTGGGCTACGGCAGCGCCCTCGTTAAATAGGCTATTCAATCCTCGAACGCGATCCGCATCAGACCGCTGAGACCATCGAGGTCATTACCTTTTATAAGCGAATCTGACACAGTGTAAAGCACATCATCGATGTAGAACGACCTCTTCACCTCGTACTCCGATATGCCGTACCAGTATGTATCCTGCGTCTGACTCGGTTGATGGGTAATCTTACCCTTGTATGTGAATCCCTCTTCGTCAACGTGTATGACGTAAGCGCCCTCCCAGGTGTAATAACCGTATCGGCTAGGGGTGAACTCGCCCACGACGTCACGTGTTTCATACAATGTTATAGGTATCACCAGCAGGTTCTTCTCCCTGCTGAAGGTGAAGGCGTGGGGGTCACGAAGGGCCAGGGAATCCGTTCCGCGGTCACCGATGATCATGTGTTTGTCCACCTCGACCGGGTTATCGACGTCGGTCACGTCGAAGAGGGAAAGCTTGACGCCCTGGAACCTAGCCCACTCGCCGTCGTCCACAGTGTCCTTGCCGAGGCCGATGATGTGGTTTTCGTCGTAGGGATGCAGATAGTCCGAATAACCAGTTATCTTCAACTCGCCCAGTATCTTGGGATTCTCGGGATTCGCGAGGTCGATGACGAAGAAGGGGTCCACCTGCCTGAACGTCACCAGGTAACAGCGGTCCCCCATGAACCTTGCCGAGTATATCCTTTCCCCGGGGGCGATATTATCGATCATTCCGGTCTTATCCAGGTCCTCATCCAATACGAAGAGCTGGTTATTCTCCATCCAGCCGGTTGAACTGGCGATGCGGAAATGACCGTCGTGCTCGTCCATCGAGTATCTGTTCAAAACATGCCCGGGAACATCACCCGTCGCCGCGTACTCTATGTCCCCCTCATCGATCGAAATCCTGTGGATGATGGTCTTCTCCTCATCGGTCCCGCCCAAACTATCATCGAAGGTCCATTCATACCACGTATACCTGGTGTGGGTCAGGTATATGTTGTCCTCCGAAACGTATATCGTATCGCCCCTGTCCATGAGGAGCGTTACGATCTTCGGTTTGACGTAAATATCATTGATGTTAAGGGTCAAGAACGTGTTCAGAACGTAATATCCGTCAGAATCGTCGATGCAATAGATGTCATCCGCCGGAACCGGGAGGTCCCCCTCGTGTTCTATGTTGTATATGTTCTGATTTGCGATGAGGTAAAGGTAATCTCCCAGAATGCGAGATGTCGAGTACTCCCCCAGCGCGCTGGCATTGAAGATCTGAACGGGCTCCGACCTGTCCTTGATGTCGAAGACACGCGCGAACACCATCGGCTCCTCTGAGTAGAGGTAGGAATCTGAGTAATACCCCCCCTCAAAGTAATAGCCACTCTCTATCAGGACGAGGATGTCACCGACCACATAAATCTCCTCGATATGGCTTTCAGTGACCATCTGGCTGACCATCATTGCGGTCTCGACCGGAAAGATATCGAGGATGTACACGGAATTGCGGTCACCCGACACAACGTAGGCGAACTTGGCATCGTTCTTCACGATATCGCCCTCATCAACGCCCTTTACCTGGACGTTCGTGGTCGAATAATCCCCGCCACCGTATCCTTCTGGTGCGGCGTCCAGTGAAAATCCGGTGAAGTTCGGTAAAGCATCAATCTCCGGACCTCTCCAGTTAAACACAGTGGAGCCTGAACTCGAATACTGGACGTTATCATACTCGTTGCCGTTGTGTTCGTTAAGAAACTCATCGAACTCCTCGAAGGATTCGAACTTGGAGACACCCTCCGGCAATTCATCATCGTCCTCGCCTTCGAAGATATCCAGAATCTCGTATGTGGCAGTCTCCGTACTTCCCGGGTTTGCCGGGTTGATGATAGTGTGTGGTTGATTGATGACGTATGGTTTCAGTATTAATTTGCCAGTCTGGTCGTCGCTCAATACCGCAAAGGTCGCGGCGCCGATTATTGCACCCGTCAACATGCACACTACCATTGTCAATCCCCATATCATTTTCTTCTCGTTCTTCATCCTATCACCTGATTATCTATTCTCCCGCTTATTTAATGGATTTTTGGCACGATTGTCCAAACGTTGACCTGTTCGTCCAAACGTTTTTACCTTCCTGAGAGCCCCACTAACCATATTCATGGACAACCATGAAATGATGAGAATCGAAGGTACGATCATGAAATACAAACCGGTTATCCAAGCAGGAGCCCTGGCAAAGAAGGTTCCGTTCCCCTCGTATTCCTCGCACTGGTTAGGCACCTCGACCGCACTCCAATGATAATCGTACGTCAAAACGTGAACAAGTGAATGATGCCCGTACCCGGCATAATCAAGTGTCTTGACATCGTTGTATTTGGCCGGATATATGTCAGCGTGGACAAGCCCATAGCTGACCAATATTGTCAGTAATATCGCTACAACAACCCTGACGCCTATCCATTTCCAGCTTCGGACATCCTTTTCATCAATGGCTCTCCTTACGGGCATTCAACCCACCGGATAGCCAATGATGAGGCTGGCCAGCCGCTTCTTCGACTTGCCAACCATCTTCTTCACCTTCTTCTTCATGGGCTCACCGGTTAAAACTTGGTCCCGGAGGTTAATAAGGAGATTGGTACGCGCCTTTGTCTAATACTTAAGCTGATTGGTTCAGTTGTTTGTATTCTGTTTACATGGGAGAAAGGTCACCTACACTAATCATTTATATTCACAAAACGCAACCGAATTACGACGAAGCACCTTCGATAAGAGAAATCACTTGGTCTAGTTGTATCTCCGGATTGAGCGAGTAGATGATGTCCTTCCCGCTTCGGGTTTGGCCAATGATCCTGGCATCCCTCAAACGCTTGGCATGCCAGTTAACGGTTGATGGATGGATGTCCAGGGCCTCGGATATGCTCTTTTGGTTTGAGTTGTTGTTGTCGGCCAGGTACTTCACGATTTCCCGAGTTGTGGGATTCTTGAGGGTTGACATGATCTTCTTGTACTCGAAGCCGTTGGTATAGCGTCGGTAACCGTTCATGTTCAGGTAGTAATGGCGGTGCTTGCCCTCCTTGTGCGAGACTATCTTGTCGTTCCATTCCAACACAGCCAGGTGCTGCCGCGCG
>LSSH01000023.1 GCA_001595885.1 Candidatus Proteinoplasmatales archaeon SG8-5
ACGGCGGGATACATCGCCGACAACAGCATTCAAATGCAGGCCGGCTGGAACCTGGTCCCGTATCCATTCGCCCAGAGGTTCATGAACGCGGCCGGCATCGACGCGCATCTCACAGCGAATTGCCCGGACTACGCCGGGATGTTGATCGCGGATTATTCACAACCGTATCACATCACCACGCCGTCGGGCTCGGAGAACATATTCCACAACCAGGCGATCTGGGTAAGGGTAACGGCCGACACGACATGGACAGTGATTAATTACTAGGTCGAAGGGTAATCCGAACAGTAAAATACCCTAGCCAGAGCAATCAGCGTCAATCGGGCAACGAAGGCCCGATGACACTTATCTCGACCAGGTTCAATCGGAATGCCGACCGATAGGGATAATTCAGTCATAAAAATCCACAAAATCAAAAAACTTAATAGTAACATACAACATTTACCGGCAAAAATGGATGGTAGGTCAATATGTTCGATGGGCAATTAGATTTTACTTCTTTTGGCAAGAAAGTATTGATAGTAAGCTTGAGCCTCTTCATGGGCCTGAGCGCGTTCCAGGGGGTCGTAGGCCAGGCTCCCGCTCAGACCGACCGGTCGGAGCATGCCGACGTAACCAGGATCCTGGTCGACTCCTTCAACCCCGCATATACAGTGTTCACGCTGGAAACGGCCGAACCCGACATCAGGACCGAGACAACTCCGGAAGGCACGTTCACCTTCGTGTCAATGGCAGGTGCTGGTCACAGCATGCAGCCGGGTTGTCCGCAGGTGCCTTTCAAGTCGTGTTTCGTGGCGGTTCCCAACACTCAGGTTAGTCTGGAGATCATGTATCAGGAGTATTACGAGATGGACGTAGGCCAGATAGTCCCGGCACAGGAGCCGCATCCCGATTCGGTAATCGATGACGAGGTGGAGTTCAAAATGGATATGGGCGTGTACAACGCCGACGCCGATTATCCCGGAGAGCGCACCGTGATAGCGCAGACGGGCATGATCAGGGTGGTCCCCTTCGCAAGGCTGGGCTTCTATCCTGTCCAGTACAATCCCGTCGAGGGGAAGATGAAGGTCTACACGCATATCCAGGTCAGGCTCTCCTGGTCGGCCTCGGTCAGTTACCAGGTCGACGAGAGGCTCAACTCCCCGAACTTCTTCACGCTGTACGACATGAACTTCGTCAACTGGAAGGAGTTCGAGGGCACTTTCGCGACCGAGCTGGCAAAGGAGCCGGCGCCGGCCCGTGGATTGCTGGGCTGCGAGTACCTCATCATCACAGGCGTCAACTACACAAGCGCCGCGAACGCACTTGCCGATTGGAAGAACAAACGGGGCATCGACACATGGGTGAGGGACACACTCCAGACGGGTTCGACCCAGCCCGAGATAGAGACCTACATCCAGAGCGCCTTCAACAACTGGAACCCGGCTCCCTCTTACGTATTGTTCCTGGGTGACGTCGAGGACATCGAGACCAATTACGTCAACGTGCACCCCTACCACGGTACGATTACGGGGACAGACCTCTGGTACTTCACGCTTCTAGGCGCGGATTATTTCCCTGACATGTATTACGGAAGGATACCGGTTGACAATCAAATACAGGCCGGTAACTACATCGCCGAGATTGTCGACTACGAGATAGACCCGCCGTTCCAGAACACATACTACGATAACATGACTATGGCGGCCTACTTCCAGGACCCGGGCAACGACGGCTATGAGGACAGGAGGTTCACAAGGACCACCGAGGAGATACGGGACTATCTCATCAACAACCATTCCTATGTCGTACCGCGCATCTATTGCACTGACAGCTCGAATCCTACGAACTATAACTCGGGAACCCACCCGTACAACTGGCCCATCCCGGGAGAGCCCCTTCCGATGGACCTTCTCAAACCGATCTACCCCTGGGACGGCGACCATGACCTCATCCTGAACTGCCTCAACAACGGCACCACGATCCTTAACCACCGCGACCACGGCCTGAGGAACGGATGGGGAGACCCGCACTTCCAGATCTCTGACCTTGCCAACCTGGACAACGCGGACATGCTGCCCATTGTGTTCAGCATCAACTGCGAGACAGGATGGTTCGACCACGAGACGGATTCCGACGGCAGCACGACCACCGAGAGCTTCTGCGAGGAGTTCCTGAGGAAGGACCCGGGCGGATGCGTCGGCATATTCGGGGCCTCCAGGGTGAGTTACAGCGGCTACAACGACTTCATGTGCCGGGGATTCTACGACGCCCAGTTCCCTGACTTCGACTTCGCCGTGGGCGGCACCACCCCGATGTACAGGATGGGGGAGATACTCAACTACGGCAAGTACTACATGGCCAACCACTACGCCTGCGGAGACCTCTGGGGATACGAGGAGCTGGAGTTCGAGATATTCCACTACTTCGGAGACCCAACGATGGAGATGTACACCGCCCCGCCGGGGTCGTTGACGGTCACCCACCCGATGGAGGTCCTCTCGGACACCACCTCGGTCACGGTGAACTGCATGCAGGACGGGGCCTTCGTCACAATTTCAAAGGGAGAAGATGTGCTGGGTACCGGCACGGTCGTGGCCGGACAGGCCCTCGTGATGACATCGCAGCTTCAACCGGGGATAGTGAACGTGACCGTCACCAAGCACAACTGGCGACCCTACCAGGGCCAGATCACCGTAATACCGAACGTGGCCCCCTGGACGGACCTGCTGGCTCCAGACTCCTACATGCTTGTCGCCGGGGGCGACTCGCTAGAGATATCCTGGGAGATGGGCGACGAGCGCGACTCGCTCGACGAGATGACGGTCAATCTCCGTTATTCAACTGACAACGGAGCCACCTACCCCTTCGTGATCGCCTCCGGGCTCACGGGCTACACGGCGAACCCCTGCACGTACATGTGGGACCCGCTGCCTCTCATAGACTCGACCCAGGTGAAGGTCCGCGTCACGGTGTACGACACATACGGCTGGTCCGATGTTGACGAGAGCCAGCAGGCCTTCGAGATAGACTCGACGTCTCCTCTGCCGGTCACCAACGTGAGGGCCGAGCTGGAGGGCAGCGGCGTGCGCGTCTACTGGGATGCTTCGCCCTCGCCGGACGTGGGGCATTACGAGGTCTGGTGGTCCATGAACAACTGGGACCCGACAGGCGCGAGCTACACTAGCTTCCTGGACGCCGGGGCCAACACGGACGTGCTCCACGCCAACGTTGGCGGCATCAACCCCAACTCCTACTTCTACCAGGTGAAGGTATTCGACCTGCTGGGCCATGAGACCGTGACCACGGGGATACAGGCCGCCAAGTTCGGCTCAACGCAGAGCGTCATGGCCAATCCGAGCGGTTGGTTCCTGGTCGGCTCGTCACTCGTGCAGAGCGACACGACCATCGCCCACGTCATACAAGGCCAAGGGCTTCCCGCGTTCATGGACTGCCTGAGGAACTACGACCCTGTGGCCGGATGGACAATCAACGTGCCATCCGCACCGAGCCAGATAAACACATTCAACACGATATCGGATGAGATAGGATTCTGGATGCACGTGTCCTCGAACACGAGGTTCGCCACGGCCGGATACGTCGGGGACAAGGCAATCGACCTGAAGGCCGGCTGGAACATCGTGCCCTATCCCTTCGCGCAGAGGTTCATGAGCGCGGCAAGCGTCGATGCACACCTTACGGCCAACTGCCCGAACTACGGCGGCATGCTGATAGCCGACTACACGCAGCCATATCACCTGAAGGTGCCGACCGGTGCCGAGAACATATTCCACAACCAGGGCTTCTTCGTGTACGCGACCTCCGACACGGTCTGGACCGTTGCCAATTACTGAATTCCGAAACCTTATATCCGGCCCTTCCGATAAGGGTTCATGCAGCGTTTCCAGTGCAAGAACTGCGGAGCCGGTCTGGAGTTCGACCCCGGGACCCACGGGATGAAGTGCGATTATTGCGATTCGTTGGAGGTCATACCCTACGAGCAGGTGACGCCCGAGGAGCACGACATATTCTCCGCCCCGAGGAACAAGGGCTGGGACATCGAAGTTGCGACAATCCAGTGCGAGTCCTGCGGCGCGACAATTTCCGCCCCCAAACTGGCCGGCGGATGCTCCTTCTGCGGCTCGAGCTACGTCAAGGAGGCGAAGACCAACCCCGACATCATCCGCCCGGAGACGATGATACCCTTCAAGGTCAGCCGCGACAGGGCCAGGGCAAGTTTCAACAAGTGGATTGGAAGCGGCTGGTTCCGACCGTCGAACCTCAAGAAACTGGCAAGACCGGAGCGATTGCGGGGTGTGTACACGCCCTTCTGGACCTTCGACTGCACCGCCCACTCAGACTGGAGCGCGATGAGCGGGTATTACTACTACGAGACAAGGACAGTGCGGACGAGCCAGGGCACGAGGACCGAGAAGGTGCGTCACACCAGGTGGGTACCGTCCTCGGGTTCCAGGGACGACGCCTACGACGACGTCCTGATACTCGCCTCCAAGGGCCTGGACGAGGGCCTGGTCGACGACATCAAACCTTTTTTCCTGAACCAGCTGGAGCCGTACAAGGCCCAGTTCATGGCCGGCTGGCAGGCCGAGGAATACATTGTTGGACTGCCCGAGGGATGGATGAGGGCGAGGTGGATAATCAACGACGCCGAGAGGACAAAGTGCGCCAGGGTCGTGCCCGGGGACACCCACCGCGCCCTCGTGGTCAGCACCACGCTGGACAACGTCAGGTACAAGCACATCCTCCTCCCGGTCTGGGTCTCGGCCTACCGGTACAAGGACAAGAGCTATCAGTTCCTCATAAACGGACAAACCGGCGAGATAAGGGGCAAGGCGCCCATATCGTGGGTGAAGGTCGGGATCACTGTAGCCATCATCGCTGGATTGGCAGCTGGTTTGGCCTGGTTGTTCGGTTAATAGAATTATTTATCGCCACGCTTTTGCCAAGGATCATACTTACTGGGGAGTTGTATGGTTGACGAATCCTTAACCCAAGCCAGAACATAAGAATTTAATACAACCGATTCTTCCAACCAGCATACTGGTGATACCATTACCGACGTTGAAGACCTTACCGACCACTTCAGGGTGCCGGACGCACCGCCCGTAGCGGGCCTGAGGTTCAGAGGATTCAGGGGAGACGGGGAATTCGAGGAGATGCACGAGGTCATCAAGGTCGCCGACGAGTTCGACAAGGACGATTTCCTGGAAACGCTTGACGACCTCAAGCGCAACTACAAGTACCTCTTCCATTGCGACCGGTTCAGGGACATGCTCATGGCCGAAGTGGATGGGAAACTAATCGGCTACAGCCGGGTCTGGTGGACCGAGAAGCTCAAGGGCGGTCTGAACTACAACCACTTCGTGGTCATGCATCCGGATTGGCGCGGCAAGGGCATCCGCAGGGCCATGCTCCGGTGGGACGAGGGTCGTCTGGGGCGGATAGCTGCATCCCAGGAGGGGCCTTCCAAGGAATACCAGGTATATGCCTCGGAGCACGAGGCTGACTGGATAGGCCTGGTCGAATCGGAGGGCTACGAGGTTGTACGGTATTCCTTCATCATGGTCAGGCCGGACATGGAGGACATCCCCGACATCCCGCTGCCTGCGGGACTCGAGGTCAGACCGGTGACGCCGGACGATTACCGGAAGGTCTGGGAGGCCGACGTGGAGGCCTGCAGGGACTCCTGGGAGATGGTGAAGACGGTCGAGGAGTGGTACCGGTACTGGCTGGACAGCCACGAGTTCCAGCCCGAGAAATGGCAGGTGGCCTGGGACGGCGATAAGGTGGCAGGCGCGGTGCAGCCCTTCATCAACGAGGAGGAGAACAAGCTATTCAACCGGAAACGGGGATACACGGAGAACATCCACGTGGGCCGCGAGTGGCGGAAGAAGGGCGTGGCCAAGGCCCTGATAGCCCGTAGCCTCCATTTACTCAAGGACCTGGGGATGGAGGAAGCCTGCCTCGGGGTCGACGCGGAGAACCCCACCGGCGCGCTGCACGTCTACCAGAGCATGGGTTTCAATGAAGTGCGGCGGTACATGACCTTCAGGAAGCCGCTCGAATAACGTTAGTAATGAGGATATCGACCCGATAACCTTACGCACCGAATGACGAAAAGACCCAAATACGACCGACGACCATACATTCTGCGAATTAATAAACCGAAATATTTATATTGGTATTATTATATATCGGGCCGGGATGCACTAATGAGCGAGTTCAAAGAAGGCGACGAAGTTATTCTGGTTCCGCCGATCGAGCTTGAGTCGGCATATATACCATGGGTGGGCCGTTATGCAAAGGTCATCGACGTCAAGACCGAAAAGGGCACCACCTGGTACAAGATAGAGGTCAACGGAAGCGAACCTTTCTCAGCGCCGGAGAATTGGCTGAAGGCACCGGAACCCGTCTGTTGCCGCCACGCATGATGTCAGGCCAGACAGCGAGGTAGAAGCCAGCGCTGTTAGTTCTATTGATGGTAATGGTTGTTGAACTTTCTCACACACTCCTCTGTTTCCCATACAGTTAACGAGCTCCCTTCAGTATTCTACAAAAACCTTAATATCAGCACCGCCTTCAAACCCACATGAATATCGTGTTCCTCGGTACGGGAGGCAGCTGGCCGTCGCCGGAACGCAGCGTCTCCGCTGTGGCATTGAAAAGGGGGCCTGAGGTGATCCTCTTCGACTGCGGCGAGGGCACACAGCGGCAGTTCATGAGATCGACCGTGTCCTTCATGCAGACCACCAAGATATTCGTCACGCACTTCCACGGCGACCATTTCCTGGGATTGCCTGGCCTCATCCAGAGCATGTCCCTGAACGACCGCCGCGACCCGCTGAGCATCCACGGCCCGGAGGGTACCGAACAACTGGTGAGCATATTGATCAAACTCGGATATTTCACGCCCACTTACGAAGTGATTGTGCAGGACCTCAAGCCGGACGATGTTCTTGATTTCGATGAGTATACGGTCACCGTCGGGGAGGCCAACCACAACGTCCCCACGCTGTTCTACGTTCTTGAGGAGAAGGAACGCGCCGGCAGGTTCAACAAGCCCAGGGCGCTGGAGCTGGGCATTCCGGAGGGCCCCCTCTTTTCCAAGCTGCAGAGGGGCGAGACAGTCGAGCACAAGGGCAAGACCTTCACGCCCGACATGGTCCTCGGTCCGCCCAGGAGGGGCAGGAAGATTGTCTACACCGGACAAAGCCCTGCGAAGCCGTGGTCGAGCTGGGAAAGGACTGCGACGTGATGATACACGACGCGACCACCGCCGCCGACCTGGAGGAAAAGGCCAACATGTACGGCCACTCGTCGTCGAGCCAAGCGGCTGACATGGCAAAGAGGGCCAACGCGGGGAAGCTCTTCCTCACCCACATCAGCCCCAGATACGAGGACATAGCCCAGCTGGAGGCCGATGCCAAGGCCATATTCGATAACTCCCAGGTCGCGGAGGACTTTCTTGAATATCAAATAAAATATAAAGATTGAGGAATATTAATGCTTCACTTGTTCCAGATCATCGCGGCCCTTTTCCTGCTGTATTTCTTACCCGGCTTCATGTTCGTGCAGGCCATGTTCCCCCGCAAGGGCGAGCTGGACCAGGACTTCGACTGGCTCTACCGCATCGGCCTGGCCATCGGCCTGAGCATCGTCCTGACCATATTCGTCGGCTTCGGATTGAACTCTCTCGGTGTAAGCGAGGAGACAGGCCTCGGATACGTCTCCGCGGGCCCGATCGTCGCTGCCCTGCTCATCCTGTCGCTGATATTCTTCGCCGTCGCCTGGTTCAGAGGAGGGTTCCCCATCCTGGGAAAGCTCCACCCGACCTTGCTCAGGTTCCCGCCGCGCGACCCCCGCTCGGCCGACGTCCCCATCATCAGGGACAAGGATAAGCGCATTCAGCACGAGAAGCTCGTCAGGCAAAGGTTCATGCTGATAAAGGAGATAGATAATACGGAAAAACTGGTGGAGACCCACTCGGGAAAGCAGCGCCAGTACTACGAACAAAGGAGAGAGAAGCTCCTCGGAGAACTGGACGAGACCGAGACCAAGATCAAGGTCCTGGAGAACGAGGTGAGGAATGGCTGAATTCGAGTACAAGCTCGTGATAGTGGTCCGCGCCGACCTGAAATTAAAGCCGGGAAAGACAGCGGTCCAGGTCGCCCACGCCAGCGTCAACTGCGCACTCGCAGCCAGGAAATACAATAAGAAATGGTTCCGCGCCTGGCACGACGAGGGCCAGAAGAAGGTCGTGGTCAGGTGCGACAGCCTCAAAGCCCTGCACGAGCTGCAGGACATGGCCAGACAGGCCAAGCTCCCCCACTCCCTCATCTCGGATGCCGGACTCACCGAGGTCCCGCCGGGAACAGTGACCTGTCTGGGAATCGGCCCGGCCCCGGAGAAAGACGTGGACGCGATAACGGGTGAACTCCAACTTGTATGAAACCGGAACCATCCAACATGCCCCGCCTGTGAGGGCGGGGTAGAGATGTCCAAGCGTCTGGGTGGTAATCCAAACAGCATGTCCCGTGGAATCCCCGTGTGTAAGCGCGGGGAGGTCATGCAACAATATTTATCTGTTCGGAACCTTGCATGGATGCGTACGGAGTACGATTATGAAGGATCAGATACGTATTTTAGGAATCGACGACGGGGCATTCAAATTCTCAGACCCATCCACCCCGGTTGTGGGCGTGGTCATGCGGCTGCCCACATACGTTGAAGGGGTCATGGTCACCGAGGTCACCGTCGACGGTGAACTGGACGCAACCGAGAAACTCGAAACCATGATCGCCGAATCGAGGTACTTAGACCAGCTCAAGCTCATCATCTTAGACGGCGCCGCCCTCGGCGGCTTCAACGTTGTGAACATCGAGCGCCTCCACGACCGACTGGGAGTGCCCATTGCCACGGTAACCCGCGACGAGCCGAACTTCGAGGAGATAGAGGCCGCCCTGAAGAAGCACTTCGAAGACTGGGAACTGAGATTGGCGATGATGAGGAAAGTAGAAATCAAGCGGTTTGAAACCGAACACAACCCGATCTACATCTCCCGCGTGGGCATCGGCGACCGCGAGCTCAAAGAGATACTGGACAAGTCGACGATCAAGGGCGCACTGCCCGAGGTCCTGAGGGTCGCCCACCTCATTGCCACTGCGATCTCGAAAGGAGAATCGAGGGGCAGAGCATAGGTGAACCGAAAAAAAGATTAGGGTGAGTATTCATATCTTCCAAGGACAGGAGGAGGAGATGAAGAGAACCTACGCAGTGACCATGGTAGTTTTCTTATTATTCAGCTTGTCTGCTCAAGGGAGCCAAACTCCTCAAGATGATATAATAACATCATCAAATGAATGCAATGAATCAGATACTCCTATAACCGATACGATGACTAATTTCTCTGCACACATCATACAACTGAATTGGGATAATTACGCCGGTACGATGCCAAAAATAAGTGACAACGGGTGTGTGGTATGGATGGGGAGACAACGAAATTCGTCTGACCCCTTTGAATTATTTTATTGGAATGGATCAACTACTATACAAATCTCAAATGGTGGTGCTGGCGAACCCTGCATCAATGCTAATGGCTTCGTCGTATGGTATGGGACAGATGGCGGACCTGATTCTGAGATATTCTATTACGATGGATTCATTGTTACTCAATTGACTAACAATTCATATACCGATACTAATCCAAAGATAAACGATTTAGGTCAAATAGCCTGGCAAGCCGAACCTATCAGTCAACCTTACGGTTGGGAGATATTCTTTTGGGATGGTCTAGTAACCACCCAGTTAACAAATAATAACCATACTGATTCCTGGCCTAATGTGAACAACCTGGGTCAAGTCGCGTGGAATGCAGAATTGAATGGCCAGGACGATATATTCCTTTGGGATAATGGAACTGTATCCCGAATCACCAACGATACGCTTAAAGAATCTCATTTTGGACCAGAGATGAATAATATGGGAGAAATGGCCTGGGCAGGTAACCAACCTGGAAATACCTCTACAAGAGAGATATATTTCTGGAATGGTACACACACCACTCAAATCACGAATAATAGTTATCAGGACAATGATATTGTCGATATGAACGATGATGGTAAAATCGTATGGTACAGTACTGAAAATGATACTGTCTATACAGAATATTGGGACGGTTCTACTGTTACACGAATATCTAATAATAACGCCACTGGCGGTTTTTGGCCGAAAATCAACAACAGAGGACACGTAATGTGGCCAAATTCAACGTGGGGGGATCCTGCCGACCACGCAAATTTCAGAGAGATATATTTCTGGGATGGATTTGACACGTATAGAATTACTAATAACACCCGGCAGGACCGTGAAGCCCAAATGAACAACAACGACCAGATTGTATGGATGTCAAGCATATTCGGTGTGTCAGGCTCGACAGACATCCATTTTATAGATTTGAATGGCCTTATTGAACCAAACACAGGTCCTGTCCTCAATATTGGCACCGAAGAATATTTCAACCAGATACAGGCCGCCATCGACGACCCCGACACTCTGGACGGCCACGTCATAGAGGTCTCGGCGGGGCAGTACAACGAGACCCTGCTGGTGAACAAGAGCCTTGATATCCGAGGCGCCGGGGCGGGTTCGACAGTGATCAATGGCGACGGAGTGAACGACGTCGTGTACTGCCAGTCTTCGAGTGTGAAGATATCGGGCTTCACGCTGCGGAACGGCTCTGACGGCCTCCGGGCGACGGTATGTTTTGGCTGCGAGTTCAGGGACCTGGTCATCGAGGGTAACTGGCAGTTCGGCGTGTTCCTGTTCATGACCCATGATTCTGTCGTCGAGGATAATTACGTGGCCAACCACACGGACGGCGTCCTCGTTGTCAGCTCTGACGGCAACACGATATCGGGCAATACCGTACTCGGTAATGATTACGGCATCTACCTTGCAACGGCCTGCACAGGCAACAGGATATTCCATAATAGAATTCTTAACAACACCCTGCAGGGGTATGATGATACGCCGGGCAGCAATGAATGGGACAATGGCTATCCGTCGGGCGGCAATTATTGGTCTGACTACAACGGGACAGACGTGTTCAACGGGCCGAATCAAGATCAACCCGGGAGCGACGGGC
>LSSH01000024.1 GCA_001595885.1 Candidatus Proteinoplasmatales archaeon SG8-5
CCGGTGTTTACACGGGCTCTGCCGACATCGTATACACGAGGGACGACAGTGACCTGACCATAACAGAGGCCAACCTGATCGTGGACTGGGAGGTGGACTTCTCGTTCGCGGACGATGACCCGTTCGAGGACGGTAATCTGTACTCTGAGTTCCAGTGCCGTGCAACTGACGTGACGATCACAGACTCGGACGTCGGTGACCCGAACGTGACCAGACAGGTCGATGTTGTAGCTCCGTATGATAATTACATACAGAGCAGCTTCAGTGACAAGCTCATCGAGTTCCAGGTGACCATTGAGAACAACGGCAACATCCCGATATATAACTGCGAGTTCGTGATTGACCCGACCGGTTGGGACTATTTCAGGAACCCACGGTTCTTCTGGCCGGTTACAGCGGGTCCGGATTACGACTCAATAGCAGTTCGTGGTGTTGACCTGGACGTAGGCGAAACAGTTACGTTCACCATCCAGGCCATTGTCTTGAAGGAGATCCCGATCGGTGAGCACAGACTGATCATCGATTATGACGGATTCTACTTCAACGACGGCTCACTCGGCGACGCCACAGGTTTCCTGGGCATTAACGGCGGAAACGGTATGGTCGACGCGGCAGATGACCTAGAGATAGTCTTCAGCATCATGGTGACCGACGGTTATCTGGATGTGGCCATAAATGGAGCCATTACGGTTACCGGAGGTGCAGATAAGCAGGACATCAGAGCAGAGGTGCTTAACGTTCCTGTTATCAACAATGAGGAATACGTGTTGATTGATATCATCGTGACTGCAGATTTCACCGGTACGCCCTTCTACGAGCCTCTTTACCCTGACACGAGCCGGAACCAGGTAGGCCTTGTTGCCCTGAATGCTAATCGATTCACTCCAACACTTAGTTGGGACCCTGGTGAGACAGTAACCTTCGAGTTCCTTGTCGATACAGACCCGACCTATGCACCGGACAGATATCCGTTCACGATAACGATAACAGCGATTATCGAGGAGACGTTGGAAACGGTCACCTCGACCGTTACGTTCGCTGTTGAGCTAGACTTCACTGGATACGGACCTGGTATTGAGATCTCAGCCTTCACCGGCGACGACAGCATCATACCTGGCGAATCGTTCGACCTGACAATTACCATTTTGAACTCGGGCGACGACAGCCTGAGGGACGTATGGCTCACATTCCCGGTAGACGACACAGAGGAATACGATTGGGACCTTGAGCAGGAGTTCAAGGAGCAGTTCGACTGGACGGATGTCTTCACGAACTGGTTCGACGTTAGCGGACCCATCGAGATACCTGACGGCATGTTCTACACTGTCGAGGACCTGGACATAGACAATGTAAGGGAGATCGTTGAACTCAACCTGTACATGGACGGCGTTTACACACCAGTGGGTACAAGGATCGTCACAGTGCACATCATAGACCTCGGCCCTGGCATGTCCACGGACGTGACAGTGACATTCATTGCTGACAAGGACATGGTCAACGGCAAGCCATATACGATTCCGATAGACATCATAGGTATCGATCCGGATGGTAACAACTACGAAGTGACCAGGATCATCACAGTGATGACGTCTCTGCCAGGCACATCATACAACCCGGTAGAGCTCGACTGGTTCGACGCTGGCGTGAAGCTTCTTGCTCTGGTGCTCTTCTTCATCATCGTGTTAGCCATACTGTTGTGGGTATACAACAAGTTCAAGGGCGAGCCCGGTGAGGAAGAGGACGAGGACTTTGACTTCGAGGACGAGGAGCCGGCCTCATTCGAGTCGGCGCCGAAGACCGAAGAGAAGCCTGACGAACTGGTACCACCTTAGAACGTACATAAATGGCCCTTCGGGGCCAACTCTTTTATTTTCTTTTCATTTTTCCGCTTTCCAGCCTTGGCTCTACCTATAGTTTTTTGTATTCCATCGCCTTCAGTACTCCAATGGCCAAGAAGCGCAGGAAGCACCAGATGGAAAAGGAGGAGAAGGAGTACAAACCTCCGGCCTTCGATAAGAAGGAGTTCATGGAGACCGAGATAAGCGTGGCCAAAGGTACCATTTTCGCGGTGGTCCTTGCCATCCCGGTCGCCATCGTGGCCTTCTTTTTAACGGGTTTCTCGGCCATTGTAGGGCTGGTCGTGGGGCTGGCAGGCATCGGTATCGTCTGGTTCCTTCTACCAATAATCGGAATCGAGGTCGCGGGCTTCAAGATCACACATTGGCTCGGGGTCATTTCCACCTACTTCTTCCTGTTCCTGGCGATTTGGGTGGTCCTCTGCAATCCGCCCTTCAGCGACAAGGCCTTGCCGGATATTGCGAATGTCAGGGTGAGCTGGGACGGCGGTGATTATCTGGATGTGGATGAGCTTGGGACCGGCAACAGTATCACAATACCAACTACGAACGTCACGCAGATGCGCATACAGGCACAGGTCACCGACAACGTCGAGCTCAATGTCAATACCGTTGATATCCGCATGTACGATGGGACACCCCTGCCTATGAGCCAGAACGCTACGTTTGATTACATCTTCGAGCACACGGTCGCTGCACCCGCGGCCGGCATGTCATTCACGATATCGGCACAGGATACGAATGGTCACACCAACAGCTACACCTTCGCTGTTGTAACATAGTTCAGCGTTCCCAGGGCATCCTTTTATCAAGAAAAACGGAGATGGCCTCGAGTATCTGTGAATCGTCAGGGACCTCGGGCCCTAAGACCTGGACGTCCTCCTTATACTTGTTCAGGTCCTTTCCTATATCGAGGGCGCTCATGTTCGATACGATCAGCTCCCTGGCGTTCGTGTGTTTCCTCTTGATGAACAGTAGCCACTGGCCGTTCTCGATGAATGGCTCGGAAAGGGCATCCGGATTATCTCGCCATTTGGCCAGGAAATCGTCCGAGTTATCGTGGATCCACACCGGCGGGCCCCTGTGCAGCTGCGCATCCGGAAGCTCGAAGCTCTCAAGCTTGTGCAGGATGATTATCCTGTCATCGATTACGTTCGACCACGAGCGGATGACGTTGAAGTCCCTCTGAACCAGGGCCTGGGTGAGGTTCCTCTCGAACTTGCGGACCTGGGGGAAAAGGATATCATCTATCAGGTCAGGCGCTGGCAGGGTCAGGGCAAGAACCTGACCCTTCCCCTTCAGGCGGTCTTCAATCTCATCAACACTAAGCAACGGGACGGGCTTGGGGAAAAAGAACTCGGTCTTAGGAGCGGCCAGGTAAGCCCTGGCCGCCACTATGAACAACGAGAGGCTGTGCAATGACACCGCCGAGGCCATGTTGCGGTTCCCGTCCACGGGGTCGATGAAGACAATTGGCCCGTCGAACCTGGCCTTCTCATGTGATCCCATTGACAGGTACACGCCCCGCTTCCAGTGGCTGGCCGCCTCCAGGGCCTCGCGGAAGCCTCCGAAGCGAATGACCAGTATCTCGCACAAATATCCAGAGAAACCCTGGACCCTTGCCTCTGCGCTGTAGATGCCGATGCCCTTCATAAAGGCCTTTAGCAGCCTGACGTCGTCCCTCTTCTCAGGGGCCAAGTGTTCCTTGACGTATTCTGTATGGAAGGGCGTGCGGTCGACGGCCGTCATCTTCTGAGTCGTGTCCTTGATCCTGTAGGCCGGGACTACGTCCACCTTCAGTCCGTTGAAATCGCCCCTGATGTACGGGTGCTCCGCATAGTGCTCGCGGCCGCCGATGGCCTCCTTGCCTACCCTCACCCCATATTCCTCCAGCTTCTCCCTGGGAACCTCTGGATCGAACAACAGGAACAGGTCTATGTCAGGGTTCTTCAGGTATGTGCCCTTGGCTATCGAGCCCACCAGAACGGGCTCGAAGGTGACCTCCTTTGCGATGCTGGTCGCTGTAACCCTCTTGACCAGTTCCCTGACCGTTGATTCTATGAGAGCCTCCTCTTCATGCGATGGCCTGAGCTTGGCCAGCATGTCCTCTTCCACTGACATGATGACCCAGTGTAGTCCCGGGCATTTAAAAGCTTTTACCTTTTTTCCTCCCCACGTGCTTCGCACGTGATTGGATGCGAACCGGTGCGTGTATTGAAATCTATGTTAAAAGGATTTGATAAAAACCAACCGAAGTGCAAACCTCAGAAACATTAATCAGCGCTTTCTCCTGCCCTTCTCGGGCGGATTGGGATATTTCCTCTGGATGTCCTTGATGCGGGCGTCCAGCTCCTTCTGCAGCTCGTCGCCGATGAACCTGTTTCCGTGCCTGTCGACCTTGGCGGCAATGGAGATCTTGGAGGCCATCGTCCTGGCGATCTTGCCCCTCTGCCAGTACGGTGCCCTGTGAACGTGCGGGTGCTGGAACAGCACTCCGTGCTTCGGCGGCTTGGCCTTGTCCTTGATGTGCTTGAACATGGCCTTCTCGGCCCCGAGGAGCTGGATCGTGCTCGAAGGCAGCCGTGCAAGCCTGTCCAGACCTCCGGCCAGCGATATGAGCCTGGCGCCGATGAGGGGGCCTGCGACGTGCGCCGTGTTCTTCGCCACCTGCTGCATCCTCGCCTGGACATAGGTTTCCATCTCCTCCTTGGTCTTGGCCGTCGCGTTCAGGGTGCTGGCCAGCTTCTTGATTGCCTCCGTATCCTCGGGTGATATGTCGGTGCCGATTGAATCCTCCAGCTCGACCTCGCCGGCCTTGATGATGGTTTCCCTGTCACCGTGCTCGGCTATGATCTCGGGATACTTCGCGTCGGGGACCAGTTTCTCCAGCTCGGGAAAGTTGAGGGCGTGCCACTCGTGAAGGCGCTCGGACATCAGGTTGATGGTCTTGGTCAGGTCGTCGATGGCCCGTATCGCCTGGAGTATCTGCTCGTCCGGTGTGCTGCTGGCCTTCATCTTTTGCCTGCCCAGGCTGACCATGGCCTCGCTCAGCAGGGTCTGGCTGAAACCGAAGTCCTCCGGTTCCAGCACAGGCTCCTCGAAGGGCACAAAGTCTCCGAGAAGTTCCAGCCGCTTCTCGCGCACCAGGAGGTCGCCTTCCCCGGCTATCTCCTCCTCTTCCGGAAGTATCTGGCCTTCGTCGATGGCCCTGAGCCTGACCGCGATCTCGCCGGCGTTGCTGGGAAAGAGGGTCTTGTTGAACACCTGACCCTCGTCATCAAGGATGAACACGCCGAACCAGGTGGTAAAGAGTCTCATCGTCTGCCCCAAGCCCTGACACATTAAAAGATTTTTCATGTCAGGTCGAGAGCTTCTGCCTGTCCAGCTCCTCCGGTTCGAGCACACCGACCTCAGTGATGACGCCGGTGATGTACCGGGCGGGTGTCACGTCGAAGGCCGGGTTCCTGGCCTTCACACCCTCCGGGCATATGCGCTCCTTTCCGACGTAAAATACCTCGTCCTGGCCCCTCTCCTCGATGGGAATGTCCATGCCGGATTTGAGCGAGAAGTCGAAGGTGCTGACGGGCGCGGCCGTGTAAAAGGGGATGCCGTTCTCTTTGGCCAGCACCGCCTTTTCGTATGTGCCTATCTTGTTTGCGAAATCACCGTTCCCTGCAATTCTATCGGCCCCCACGATGACGATGTCTATCTCGCCCCTCTGCATGAGATGTCCCGCCGCGTTATCCGCGATCACCGCGTGGTCGATGCCCTCCTGGACAAGCTCCCAGGAGGTGAGCGCTGCCCCCTGCAGCCTCGGTCTTGTCTCGTCCGCGAAGACGAAGATGCTCTTGCCGCTTCGGTGGGCTGCCCTGATGGGGGAAAGGGCCGTGCCGTGGTCGATGGTGGCCAGTGCTCCGGCGTTGCAATGGGTCAGGACGTTTGCACCCTCTTTGATCAAGGCATTGCCATGCTCGCCGATGAGACGGCACTTGTCCGCTATCCTGCTCACGTAAGCCTCGGCTTCGATCACCAGGTCCTTCCCCTGACCCGAGGCTTCGACCATACTGCCGACGGCATAGAACAGGTCGTATGCCGTGGGCCTGGTCCTCTTCAAGCGTTCGGCCGCCTCCTGAACGTCCGATCCTGTTATCTGGGCCAGAGCCATTCCGTAGGCTCCCGCGGCCCCGATGCTGGGCGCCCCGCGAACTGTCATGTCCTCGATGAAACGGGCCACCTCCTCCACCGTACCCGCGTCTATGAACTCGAACTTGTGGGGCAAGACCTTCTGGTCGATGAACCTGACCTTTTCGCCTTCCATCCAGAGGGCGCGGATGTCCATCCTCTCGCCGTTCTTGGTCACCTGCATGGGAACACCGGGACACCATCCCCTTCAACCCTATAATCGTTACCGAATCGAAAGGTATTTATTAGGTACGTAGGATAGACCAGACATGGAGAGTTCCCAGGGTGAGGCCAGGCCGGAGGGCATTATCTCGGCCAGCAATCTCGAGAAGTACGGTTATTGTCCGCTGAGCTGGTGGCTGAGCAGGGGCGAGGACGACGACCTCGACAAGACCCCGTTGGCAAAGGGCACGAAGGCTCACGCCAAGGTATCCGACGACCTCACCGGCATCGTAAGGGGGGAGAGGATAGCCAAGGAGTTCGAGAGCGCGGTACTGTGGTTCGCCATTGCCGCTACGCTCATCTCGGTGATGGGGCTATCGCTCATCACCGGCGCGGGGGAGGACGTAGGCAGGATAATGGGCGTCATCGCCCTGATATGGATACTCGCTGCATGCTATTTCCTCTACAAGGCCGAGACCATCGGCCAGAAGAGGTCGCGCATGATCTACCAGCGCATCATACTCATCTTTGCCATCGTGGCCACGCTGATCGCCCTCAACTCAGTCACTATTATGAGTTCCATGGACCCTGACCTTGCAATGATCTCGCAGGCGGTGTCACTGGCCTGGCTTATAGGGGCTTGTTACTTCCTTTTCCGTTCACTGAAGCATTTGGAGATGGCCAGCACCAAGCGCCGCGAGCAGCGGGTCAGGGCCGATATCGCCTATGTGGACTCGGAGGAGAAGAAGCCGAAGCTGTTCGTCTCGCAGAAGTACGGATTGTCAGGCAGGCCGGACTACGTCCTGATGGTGGAGGACGGGCACATACCGGTTGATCTCAAGACTGGAAGGGTTCCCAG
>LSSH01000025.1 GCA_001595885.1 Candidatus Proteinoplasmatales archaeon SG8-5
GCAGGCGTTGACGTCAAGGCCTACGTGAACCTGATAGCCGATAAACGTTTCGAACAGGCCGTCGACGTGATACGCCGCTCCAATCCCTTCCCGGGAGTGTGCGGCCGCGTTTGCACCCACCCCTGCGAGTCTGAGTGCAGGCGAAGCGAGCTTGACGACCCACTGGCCATCCGGGCCCTGAAGAGGTTTGCATCGGACTACGAGATGTCAAGGAAGGCGCCAGCATCGCCCATCCAGCCGAGCCACGAGGAGCGGATAGCCGTGGTCGGCGCTGGGCCGGCCGGCCTCACTTCGGCGGCCAACCTGGCATACGAGGGATTCATCGTCGACGTTTATGATTCGGCACCAGTGGCAGGGGGCATAATGGCCTGGGGCATCCCCGACTTCCGCCTTCCCAAACGAACACTGAGGTCGGAGGTCAAGGACATCGAGGACCTGGGGGTCAGGATTCTCCTTGACGAACACGTCAGTGACCCAAAAGGCCTGCTTGAGAAGGGTTACTCCGCGGTCGTATTGGCGGCCGGCTGCACGGTCCCGTTAAAACTCGGTCTACCGGGCGAGGATTCCGACGCCATAATCGATTGCCTGGATTTCCTGCGGAAGGCCAACCTTGAAGAGCACGGGGAGATGAGCGGCAAGGTGCTGGTGATAGGCGGCGGCAGCGCGGCCCTGGATTCGGCAAGGACCGCCATACGCCTCGGCGCGGACGCGGTCGTCGTTTACAGGCGCTCCATAGAGCAGATGCCCGCCGACCCGGGGGAGATCCGAGAGGCCGGGGAGGAGGGGGTCAGATTCGAATACCAGGCCGTGCCCAATGAACTGAGGTTCGACGGGCAACGGCTAAGGGCCCTCAAATGCCAGCGCACAGTGCTGGGCGATGCCGACGAGAGCGGCAGGCGCCGGCCGGTACCCATTGAAGAGTACTTTGAACTCGAAGCAGATTTGATAATATTGGCCATAGGCTCAAGGCCTGAGCCCTCGGTACTGGGGACGCTTGGGACCAACGAATGGGGGACCGTGGTGGTGGACGAGAGGGCCATGACGTCCATAACGGGCATTTTTGCCGCCGGCGACATTGTCTTGGGGCCTTCGAGCATCGTCGATGCCATCGGTTCGGGACACACGGCTGCCAGAGGCGTCATCGAGTACATAACTGGAAAATCGGTCGGCATCGCAACAAGCCCACCGATGCTCGTGGTCGCAGGCAAGGAACCGGGCAAGGAGGAGCGCAGGACCACGAAATTCGTACCGGCCGAGTCACGCAGCTCAGGGTTTGACGAGGTGGACCTCGGGTTCGACGAGATCACCGCCATGGCCGAGGCATCCAGGTGCCGCAGGTGCGGCTCGTGCACGGTGTGCGATGTCTGCCTGGGCGTGTGCGAGCATACGCAGGTGGTCGCCATGGACGATTCCGGCAATTCAGTATTAATAAAGATACCCTTGGAATTCCAGAGGAACCTGATGGACGATCCGGGCACGGGCAAGGGCTGGACGTTGTCGTCCAGCGACCAGACGATGAACGTTACGCTGTTTCCATTACTCGCCCAAGTTGATGCGGCCAAGTGCATCGCCTGCGGCATATGCGACGAGGTTTGCGCCTACAGGGCGGTGAGGGTCCACTTCTCCCTCGACAAGGGGCCGACCGCTGTTGTGGACACCGCGGTTTGCCGGGCCTGCGGTGCCTGTTCCGCCGCTTGCCCGACCGGCGCCGCCACCCAAGGATTCATGGGCTGGCCAGAGCTCCGTAAACGACTATCTGCCGACACATTCGCCTTCTCCTGCATCTGGAGGAACCGGGACGGTATGACAGGCGATGGCGTAGACATGATGTGTTCGAGGGCGGCGTCACCCGCCCTCATACTGGAGGCTCTGGCCAACGGGGCCAAGGGCGTTGCCGTTGTAGGCTGCGAGGAGGGGTGCCATTACCTGCCAGGTCCCTGGATGGGCGAGGACGTGGTCGAGTCCACCAAACTAATACTGGCAGCGGCCGGCCTGGATCCTGGGCGGGTCATTCATATCAAATCTGAAGAGGCGCAAGAAGACATCGGTGCGACCGTCAAGGAGAAGTTCAACGTCTTCGAACCAACGGCCTGCGCGGTCCCCGACATCGAATCACAGGTCGGCATCGCCTTGCACATAGCCATGGAGCTGGCACGGAGTTCGGGAGGGAAGACCGCCATCGCGGACGCGGTCCTTACCGCATACGGCCTGGAAGGACCGGGCAAGTTGTACGAATCCAAGGCCTCGGCGGATGCGTTGGGCGATCCAGCTTTCCAGCCCACCGAGATAACAGTTGCCCTTCACTCGTGTCTTGACAGGGATGCCGATGTCGAGCTCCTGTTCAAGGTTCCTGGCCTGAACGTCGTGGTCATCGGCGGCGACTGCGGCCAGACGGGTTGGACATCCCCATCCGCACAAACCAGGGAAAAAGCGATGCAACTTCTCGAACGGGCGGAGTCAAAGGGGGCGGATGTCCTGTTGGTCGACTCTGCCGAGTGTCTCACACACCTAAGGGCGATGCAAATGGGCTGGAGGGAGAGGGGGATCGAGGTCGTGGATATTTACACTTTCATCCTGTCGCGGCTGAAGGAGGGGAGAACATGAACGGGCGCATCATCGAACATCCTATCCTTCCCGAGCCCCCCGAGGCCACGGTTCCCTTCACGTTCAACGACAGGGAGATGTTGGCCCGCGAGAACGAGGTCATATCCAGCGCGCTGTTCGCCAACGGCATCGGCGTCTTCAACCTCCATCATAAGGACTCGGCACCACAGGGCATCTTCTGTGCCAATGGCCAGTGCGCCCAGTGCCTGGTCCTGGTCGACGGGTCCCCGGCAAAGGCCTGTATTACGCCAGTGAGGGCGGGAATGAACGTTCGTTCCCTGGACGGATTGCCGGAGCTACCCCACGACGATGAGCCTGTGCCGCCGTGCCACATCACCGAGAGGGAGGTCCAGGTCCTCATAGTCGGGGCCGGGCCCGCCGGTCTTTCAGCCGCGGTGGAGCTGGGCCAGGCCGGGATCGAGGTTCTCATCGTCGACGACAAGCAGGAGCTCGGCGGCAAGCTGAGCCTGCAGACGCACAACTTCTTCGGCTCCATCCGCGACTGCAACGCGGGCATGCGTGGCATGGACATAGGCACGCTGCTGGCTGGTGAGATGGAGGACCTGAGCAACGTCACGGTATGGCTGGAATCGCCGGTAGTGGGGGTATTCGCTGACGGCAAGGTCGGCATCGTCAAAACAGGCATATACCACCTGGTCAGGCCCAATCACGTCCTCTTCTCCACGGGGGCCAGGGAAAAGAGCCTGGCATTCCCCGGCTGCGACCTGCCCGGCGTTTACGGCGCCGGTGCTTTCCAGACCATCGTGAACCGGGACATGGTCCGTTCATCATCGAGGCTCCTCATCGTCGGCGGCGGCAACGTCGGCCTCATCGCCGCCTATCACGCGGTACAGGCGGGCATCGGGGTCCTCGGGGTGGTCGAAGCCTTGCCAGAATGCGGCGGGTACAAGGTGCACGAGGACAAGATAAAGAGGCTGGGAATACCGGTCCGGACATCACACACTGTGACGAAGGCCGAGGGGGATGGCAGGGTCGAGCGGGTGACAATAGCACAGGCTGACGAGCACTTCAATCCTGTCCCGGGAACTGAGAGGACCTACGAATGCGACACCCTCCTCATAGCGGTCGGGCTGGACCCGGTCAACGAGCTCACCGAAAAGGCCAAGGAGTTCGGATACAGCGTATACGAGGCAGGCGACGCCGCGGAGATCGCCGAGGCCTCGGCCGCCATGTTCAGCGGACGGATTACCGGCCGTAAAATGCTCAAGGACATGGGACACGAGGCGTTCATTCCGGAGGAATGGCTGGACCTGTTAGGCGTGCTCAGGGCCAAGCCAGGGCCCGTTCATGAAATGGCACTCAAGCGGCCGGGAATCGGTGTTTATCCGGTGATCAGGTGCAACCAGGAGATACCGTGCAATCCCTGCACCGCAGTCTGCCCGAAGAACTCCATAAGGACCGAGGACGGCAGCATGAGCTCCGTCCCGCTCTTCGGCGACGAATGTGTCGGATGCACCAGGTGCGTTGTCATTTGCCCGGGACTTGCCATCACGCTAGTTGACAGGGCGTACGACCCGAGTGGCGAAAGGGCTCTAGTCACCCTGCCCTGGGAGATGCCAGCTGGTTCCGTCAAACCATCCAAGGTCGTGATCACGGTCGGCTACGAGGGGGAGACTGTCGGGCAGGGCAAGGTCGTCGCGGTGAGGAACGTTCCCTGGCAGAACCGCCGCAGGCTCCTGTTGGTCGATGTGCCTGCGGGGGAAGCGGACCTGGTTGCGGGTATAAGAATCTGCGAGCCGCCTGAGGAGGAAGGCGGCGAGCCAGCAACCAAGGAGGAGTCGAGGGGAACCGTAGTCTGCAGATGCGAGCGCGTGACCAGGGGAGAGATCATCGATTACATCCGGGAAACAGGATGCACCGACTTCAACGCCCTGAAGGCGGCCCTGCGCGTGGGCATGGGCCCGTGCGGCGGCAAGACGTGCACGGAGCTGGTGATGAGGATATTCCGGGGGGAGCTGGGCGCGGACGCTGAGATCGAACCGCACGTGGAACGGCCCCTGTTCCAGGAGGTCCCCCTCAAGGCATTCCTGGAGGCGGAGAAATGAGCGTATATGATGCCATCGTCATCGGGGCCGGGAGCGTGGGCGTTCCCACCTCATATTCGCTTGCCAAGGAAGGTCTGAAGGTCATGTGCATCGACAAGCGTGCGTCGGCGGGACAGGGGCAGAACAAGGCCGCCATCGGAGGTGTGCGCGCGACCCACTCGGACCCGGCGAAGATACGCCTCTGCCAGGAGAGTTTGAGGATATTCTCGGCCTGGAAGGAGGAAACCGGCACGGACATCGGCTGGAAGCAGGGGGGCTATTGCTTCCCCGTCTACCGGGAGGAGGACGCCCAGCTCATGCAGGCCATCCTGCCGCTGCAGAAGAAGTTCGACCTAAACATAGACTGGGCGGGAGATGCTGAGATAGCAAGGTTCGTTCCCGGCCTCAACCGTGAAGGATTGGTTGGCGGCACATATTCGCCTGAGGACGGCCAGGTCTCGCCATTACTGGCCGTCGAGTCATTCGCCGACGAGGCGAGGAAGCTGGGCGCGGAGTTCAGTTTCAGGGAGCAGGTCCAGTCCTTGATAATGGACGAGAACGCGGTCGTCGGCGTCAAAACCGATAAAGGCGAGTATCGGGCACCGGTCGTGGTCAACGCGGCTGGCGCCAGAGCCACAGAGATATGCAACATGGCCGGTCTGGACATTCAGGTACAACCCGATAGCCACGAGGCCGGCATCACCGCACCGGTCAAGCCCTTCCTGGACCCCCTCGTCGTGGACATCCGCCCCGGCCCGGAAGGTAAAACAGCCAACTTCTACTTCGGCCAGGTGGAGAGCGGCCAGGTCATATTCTGCTATACCCCGAAGACGTTCTTCTACGGGGAGGACCGCCGGTGCACAAGCGAGTTCATGCCCATCATCGCCCGCCGCCTGGTGGACCTCATTCCAAGACTCAAAGGTCTCATGGTCAGGAGGCTCTGGCGAGGCCTGTACCCCATGACGACGGACGGCATCCCCATCGTCGGCGCCGCCCCAAAAATCGAAGGCCTCTACCTGGCCATCGGCATGTGCGGCCAGGGCTTCATGATGGGCCCTGGTGTCGGAGCCAACCTCGCCAGCCTGATAACGAAGGGCAAACCGCTGATGAGACCGACAACCTTCGAGTTCCTGCGGCCGGACAGGAGCTTTCAGGGCGAAGAGGCCGAGCGTCTTGCTTGATATTATTGCTTCCCGATAATTCTTTATAGGGTAATTTCACTCTCTTGCGCTATTGAATTGGGGGGATTGTTTGGGCATACCCAGACCGATTCTCTGATAATAACAGGAGGTATACCATGGAAAACGGTTACGCATTGAACATAACCGGCTTGGACGACAAGATGGACAGCGGCATTCCGGATAAGCACATAGTCTTACTAACGGGAACACCGGGAACCATGAAGTCGACACTGGCGTATTATATCCTTTACAATCATGCAAAGAACCATGATGTAAAATCATTGTATCTGACATTGGAGCAGGAGAAGGACGGTTTCTTGTTTCACCTCAATAAGCTAGGCTTGGGCGACCCCAATCCCAACATCCGGCTGTTCGACATGTCCACCACAAGAGAGCAGTGGATGAAACTGAGCCAGAACAAGATCACACAGGTGAAGGAGGTTCTCCCGGATGCAAATTGCGGCAGCTGCGAATACAAGGGCTGCCTCGACTACGCGACCGCCGTCGTGACCAGCGGCGAGGCGACAAACCTGTGCGTCCCGGGCGGCGAAGAGGTTCATGAGAAGGTCGCCTCAATAATGGGCGTTGACACATCATCGCCCGAGGTCAAGGAGAAGGCGAGCAAGAACAAGGACCTGGAGACGTTCAAGAGACAATTACAGACCTTGAAGAACGTCATCGATTTCAAACTGCTGGTCATCGACTCACTCCCCGTCATCGAGATGATGTTCAGAATGCAGAGCCCCAGGGACGACCTCTTCCACTTCTTCAAGTGGCTGAAGAAGTTGGGGGGGACCACATTCTTGATATCCGAAATGTCCCAGGACTCACAGAGCTACAGCCGTCATGACATTGATTTCCTCGCAGACGGGATCATCAAACTATCTCTATACCAACAGAATCCCACGACCGTTCAGAGGCACATACAGATTGCCAAGATGAGGGGCGTCGACCACACGACTGACCCATTCGTCATAAGATATACCGGATCCGAATTCGAGGCAATGAAGGTTCTAATGTAGGTTCACATCAAAAGGGTGAGCCTTCAACTACAACATCCGTGACGACCCTTCTCGTATAAACGTAGAACTTGCCCTCTTCTTCGAACATCTCGGTCTCGAACTTAGCACCTTCGTACTTGATTTTCGCACCTTTGGCCTGGCCTTCATCGTCGTAGGTCTTGCCGTCCCACATGTACTTCTTGCTGTCGACTATCCTGTAATTATCAACCATTGTATCACATCCAGTGTTCAGAGACGAGCTCACACATCCGCGAAACCGCACCCCTCACAGGATCGGAGAGCCCCTGGGTGACCAGTTCGGGAATGCTCTTGATTTGACATGCCAAAACGATTACTTTAACCTTGCGCCGCTCCCTCAGTTCCTTGAGCAGGTTGGACGAGGGAACCTGATGCATTGAGAAATCGTCGACCTTGACCATGGGTATATCGTCTATGGATATCTCGAATACATCACCTGGTTTATACCCGCGGTCCGCCATATCAACAGCATCGACGATGATGACCTTTTCGACACGGGATTCGTCGACCACCATAGGAAATATAATCTCCCTGGCGCTTGTTCCCACGTTGAGGATACACACCTCCTCAGGCACGCAGTAGTTCTTCTCCAATTCTTCGATGACAGCGGGTCCGAAACCGTCGTCGCCCATGAGGACGTTACCGCATCCGAGGACCAAGGTTGGCTTGATGTACCAACCAGGGATTTCAGCCTCCAACTCGAGTGTGTTCTTCATCTTATCCAGTATGGAGAAAGATATATATGTTTAAATTTTATCCCGTTCCAATTGCCCCTAAGGGGGGATATCCAATAGAATTTCTGAAATGGAGGAAAAATAATGGTAAAAGTGGCAGAGGAATGGCTGAACATCTGCGGTGGCTGCGAGGTTACTATCCTCGACATCGGAGAACCGCTCTTGGATCTGTTGCCAAGTTTGGAATTCGTTCACATTCCGGTTTTAATGGATCACAAGTACCACGGCCAGACGGGCGAGGGTGATCCGAACGTTATAGAAATACCGGAGGCCGACGTCGGCATAATCTCCGGTGGAGTAAGGAACGAAAAGGAGAAGCACGTAGCCGAGGCAATGCGAAAGTCGTGCAAGACGCTCATTGCTCTCGGTGCGTGCGCGTGTAACGGCGGAATACCCGCGATGGCCAACATGGATACATTACAGGACCTATACAGCACCGTTTACAAAGAATCCGAATCCACCGAGGTATCCGAGACACCGGCGGAGAACCTGCCGCCGCTTCTGGACAGAGTCTATGCGGTGGACGAGGTCGTGCCTGTGGACATATACATACCGGGTTGCCCAACGAATCCCGCCCTCATCGTACAGGCCATCACCGCCCTTCTCGAGGGGAAGCCCTTCGAGCTTCCGGAGAAGAGCGTTTGCGACACCTGTCCGACCAAGCGGGAGAAGAAGGCTGCCGAGGGTGCCGCCATCAAGAGGCCGCTGGACTCTGTTGACTACGACGAGAACGATTGGGAAAACACCCGCTGCTTCATGGAGCAGGGAATTCTTTGTCAAGGCCCCGTCACATTGGCAGGTTGTGCCGAAAAAGATGAGGACGGCACCGAGGTCCCGAGATGCGTCAAGGGATACATGCCCTGTCGCGGCTGCTTCGGACCGGTCAGAAAGGAGGACAACCCCATGGTTTCTATGATGGGCGCGCTGTCATCAATCGGCTTCAATGCCAGGGATATCGAGGACAGGAAGGCGACTTTGAGCCGGTACGTGGGCGCTCATAACAAGCTCAGGCCGATGCCGAAGAGGCCGGGAGAGTGATAAAATGGGAAAAACATTGACTATAGCACCGGTTTCGAGACTTGAAGGGCACGCGAAGGTCACCATCGACCTGGACGATGCGGGTAACGTGGTCGATGCCAGAATGCAGACCGTGGAGCTCAGGGGATTCGAGAGGTTCGCCATTGGCCGCCCGGTCGAGGAGATGCCCCGGATCACCACATCCATCTGTGGTGTATGCCCGTGGTCGCATCACCTTGCCTCGGCAAAGACGAACGACGCCGTCTTCGGTGTCACCCCGCCCCCTGCGGGAACCAAGCTGAGGGAGCTGTGCAACAGCATCGCGTTCACAGAGGAGCACATTCTACACTTCTTCTTCCTGGCAGGTGCGGACTTCGTAATGGGCCCTGATGCGGAATACCCGGTCAGGAATGTGATAGGCATAGCCCAGGCGAATCCCGACATCGGGAAGAAGGTCGTGCGGAACAGGCACCTGGGGGCCAAGATGTTGAACATCGTTTCCGGTAAGACCATTCACCCCGTGACCGCCGTCCCCGGTGGATTCAGCAAGCCACTGAAGGAAGCAGAGCGCCAGAAGGTCCTGGCAATGGCCGAGGAGGTCCTGGAATTTGCTAAGTTCTCCATGTCGTTCGCCAAGGAGAACCTGTTCCCGAAGTACCTGGACGTCGTTAAGACGCTCGGAGTCATAAACACCGGGTTCATGGGAACGGTCAAGGATGATGGCACATTCGACTGTTACGATGGCAAGATACGCCTGATGAAACCTGACGGATCGCACACCGATTTCGCTTACGACCAGTACCTCGATCATATAAGCGAGAACGTACTGCCCTGGTCATACATGAAGTTCCCCTACGCCAAGTCGTGGGGCGAGGGCTTCGACATGAACCTGGACGCGCCGAAGGGCATCTACAGGACAAACACCCTCGCAAGATTGAACGTCTGTGACAAGATGAGCACCCCGCTGGCCCAGGCCGAACTCGAGGAGTTCAGAAAAGAGTTCGGAAGACCTGCACAGGCAACGCTACTGTATAACTGGGCAAGGCTGATAGAGCTGCTGCACCACGCCGAGAACGCCGTCAGGCTGCTGAACGACCCGGAGATAACCAGCAAGGAGACGAGGGTACCGGTCACGCCCAGGGCGGCAAGAGGAGTCGGATGCACGGAGGCTCCGCGCGGAACCCTGATACACGACTACACGACCGACGAGAAGGGCATGATTACGAAGTGCAACCTCATCGTAGGAACGACGCACAACAACGCCCCCATCAACATGTCGGTGAAGCAGGCGGCGACATCGCTCATCCAGAACGGCCAGTACGACGAGGGAATACTCAACAAGGTCGAGATGGCGATCAGGGCCTACGACCCCTGTCTGAGCTGTGCCACCCACAACCTCGACGGTACGATCGCCGTGAGCCTCGAGATCAAGGACGCTGACGGAAACGTCATTGCCTCGATGAGGAACTGAGCGGTCCAAGCCTATAGCAAACATCAAGGTCTAGCTTGTGCTCTGAGTATAGTTACAAGGGATCTCACTGGTTGACTTACATCCACCCAATATACAAAAGCGTCTTATCCGGTCAACCGGAGTAAGGGTTCGGGCCCATCGACCTGATGAGCTCGGTCATCTCCTTCATGACCTCGGCGAACTTCTGGCCCTCCGATGCGGACACCCATTCGAGCCTGAAACGCTCGGGTTCGAGCCCGAAGTCCTCGAGCATGAGCATGATGGCATCGGCGCGGCTTTCGGCCGTCTTGTTGCCCTCCAGGTAGTGACAGTCTCCGGGATGGCAGCCGCAGATGACGACGCCGTCCGCGCCGTTCATGAAGGCCTCGATAACGAAGTTGGGGTGAACCATGCCCGAGCACATTACTCGCAACACGCGAACGTTTGCAGGATACTGGTATCTTGAAACCCCAGCCAGGTCCGCACCGGCATAGGAGCACCAGTTGCAGCAGAACGCGACAATGCGTGGTTCGAAATCCGTGTCGGGCGGCCCCTCACCCGTCCTCTCAATGGCGCTCTTGCCCTGGGCCATTATCTGGTCATAGGTGAACCCTCTGGTGTAAACGCCCTGCTTCGGGCACGTTGCCATGCAAACGCCGCAACCCTTGCATATCGCCTCGTTGAGGTCGACCGTCTTCTTTATCTGATTTTCGTACATGTATTCGATGAGGGTTATCGCCTTGAACGGGCAGGTGTCAATACAGTAGGCGCAGCCATCGCAATTCTTGTCCACCACGAAGGAGATGTTCCCCGAGAGGGTCAACTCTCCTTTCATAATGGGGATGGCGGCCCGTGATGCCGCCCCCTCCGCCTGAGCGATGGCATCGGCCATGTTCTTGGGGTAATGGGCACTGCCGGAAACGTAAACACCGTCAGAAGCAAAGTCCAACGGCCTTATCTTGGCATGTGCCTCCGTAAAGAAGTTGCCCGGCCCTGTCGGAACCTTGAACAGCTTCTTGATCTTCTCGTAATCCTCTCCGCCCTCGGTCTCGGCTGTGAGCACGAGCAGGTCGGGTTGGAATGTGTGTTCCTCCCCGTACACCGCGTCCTTAACGGTGACAGTGACGTTGCCTTCCTGGTCGACTTCGACCGCCGGTTGCTCCTCGTTAAGGTAACGGATGATCTTGACCCTGTCATCTTCGATAACACTTGCGAAATACTCCTCTTCTTCCTTGCCGAACACCCTGATGTCCCTGTATAATATCGAGATGTCCGAATTGGGATTGGCCTCCTTTAATAGTCTGGCATTCTTTATGGAAACACCGCAACCTATGCGGCAACAATAGGGCCTTTCCTCATCCATCGCTCCCACGCAGTTGATCATCACCGCGTTCCTGACCTCTGGGACCTCGCCCTCTTTGAGCATCCTCTCGAGTTCGATCTGGGTGATTATCTTAGGGCTTTGGCCGTAGCCGCAAAGCCCGTCAAGGTCGATCTCCTTGAAGCCAGTGGCAATGATTGCCGTCCCGAACTCCTGCTCCACCTCGCCCTTGGGGGTTTTGATATTAGCGTTGAAGTTACCGATGAACCCTTCGAGCTCAATCAGTTCAGCTTCAGTGTAAACGGTGATGTGCTCGTCCTTTCGCACCCTCTCGATTATCGGATCGAGAACATCGACGGCCCTCACATCCGAAGGGAACAGCGAATGGAGGTCCCTGAGGTTTCCTCCAAGCTCCTTTTCCTTTTCAATAATGAACGAGTCAATGCCCATGTCCGCCAGTGAGATGGCCGCTCGCATTCCGGACAGGCCCCCGCCCACTATCATCGTCTTCGGAATAACACTGACAGTCCTTTCCTCAAGAGGTTCGAGCATAGCTGACTTTACCACAGCCATCCTGATGAGGTCCTTGGACTTCTCGGTGGCCTTGGCTGGTTCATGGGAGTGGACCCACGAACACTGGTTCCGGATGTTGGCCATTTCGAAGAGATACTTGTTCAGGCCAGCCTCGGCAATAGTGTCCTGGAACAGACCGCCGTGGGTCCTCGGAGAGCAGGCTGCGACAATGACCCTGTTAAGCCCTTCCTCTTCTATCTTCTCCTTGATTGTCTTCTGAATGTCCTCTGAGCAAACGAACATCTCGTGGGTGGCGTAGACAACGTTGGGCAGCTCGCTTGCATACCTTGTAACGTCCTCGACGTCAACGTAGTTGGCAATGTTCTTGCCGCAATGGCACACGAATATGCCTATCCTGGGCTCCTCACCAGCCACGTCCTTCTCCGGGACCGGCTCTGCAGGTACGACCTTGTCCCTGTCCTTAATCGGGATCATCGCTTTCGCTGCTGCGCCACTGCCCATGGCAACACTGTCGGGGATGTCCTTCGGTCCTTGATTGCATCCGGCAAGGTAAATGCCCTCTCGGGTCGACTGGATAGGATCCGTCATCACAGATTCCGTCTTGAAGAATCCGTCATCATCGACCTCGATGTCCAGTATTCCTGCGAGCTTGGGATTGTCCTTTGACGGCATGATCGCGGTGGACAGGACGAGCAAATCGACCGTCTTGTCCTGAACCTCCCTCGTGTGGGTGTCCATGTACTTGATAGTGATGCTGCCATCCTCGTTCTCGTAGACGGACGAAGGTCGTGATCTGATGTACTCCACGCCCATTCCCTTTGCCTTGTCGTAATACTGCTGGAAATCTTTGCCGTAGGCTCTCAGGTCCATGTAGAAAATTGAAACCTCGGTATCAGGTTCGGCCTCCTTGATTATGGAAGCCTCCTTGGTTGCGTACATGCAGCAGACCCGCGAGCAATATGGAAATCCGAGCTGCTTGCTCCGGGACCCAACGCACTGTATCCAGGCGATGGACTTTGGTTTCGTCGCATCCGAAGGCCGGTAAATCTTGCCCTCGGTGGGACCGAATGAAGATAACAGCCGCTCGAACTGCATTGCAGTGATGACGTTCGGATACTTACCGTAGCCGTACTCGCGCCTCATCTCGAGAGGTTCGAACAGCTCGAATCCTGTGGCAACGATGACGCTGCCCACCTTGACCTCGATGTCCTCGGATTTCTCGAGGAAGGAAATCGCGCCCGGCTCGCACACCCGCTCGCAGGAGCCGCAGCCGACGCAGGCGTCGTAATCGATGGTATAAACGATGGGCACCGCCTGCGGGAACTCGATGTAAATGGCCTTACGCTTTGCGAGCTTCTCCTCGAAGAAGCTGGTCACTTCCACCGGGCAGACCGGAACGCAATCATCGCAGCCAGTGCACTTGTCAGGGTCAACGTACTTGCTCTTCCTGAACACGTGGGCAGTGAAATCTCCGGCTTCACCTTCAAGACTGGCCAGCTCGGCATACGTCATCAGGGTTATGTTGGGGTGTCTTGACACCTCGACCATCTTCGGGGCTGACGTGCATATCGAGCAATCGTTCGTGGGGAATGTCTTGTCAAGCTTGACCATGTTACCGCCGATCGTCGAGGTCTTGTCGATTAGCACGACGCGATATCCCTTGTCTGCGATATCGAGTGCTGCCTGCATACCCGTTATGCCCGCGCCCACGATCAGAACGTCTCCTTCGATCTTCTTCTTCAGCTTCCTGAAGGCCATCTCCGACACGACCTTCACGTCACTGTCAACGTCCCTGGTCTGGTCGTCCAGAAGCATGATCTCCGGTACTTGTATCAGGTAATCGTCATCGAGGGGAACGTCCTCGTAATACTGTTGGATTATTTCGTCACTCTGGTCTGGCATTCTTACCCGCCTCGTATCCTCTGTCAAAGGCGTTGATGTTCAATTCGGTGAACCGCTTGGGCACGCTGTCGATGACCGCCTTCTTCACCGCTTCCGGGTCCAGAAGGTCGTAGATGCCGGTCATGGCGCCGACCATGGCGATGTTGGTCACGATCTTGTTACCGAGGTCCTCGGCGATTTTCTGCACCTTGACCTTGTAGATGGGCCGGCCGATGTCGTGCTTCGGTACCAGGTCCGGATCGATTATTATGACGGTGTCGTCGCGGATGTCATGGCGATAGGTGTCGAAGGCCTCCTGGGCCATTGCGACATAGAGATCAGTGCTGGTGGGTCGCGGGTATCCGATCTTCTCGTCCGAGATTATCACCTCCGACCGCGCCGCGCCGCCCCTGGCCTCGGGCCCGTACGATTGGCTCTGCACCGCGTTCAGGTCCGAGAACACGCACGCCGCCTTTCCGTAGATGAACCCGGCCAGGATGACCCCTTGACCGCCGAAACCGCAGATCCTGATTTCTTTCTTCACTTGCCTCCCCCCTTCGCATCGTCGCGCTCGATAAGGCGCTCGACCATCTTCTCATACTCCTCGAAGAAGCCGGCCTTCACCTCGTTCTGGAACACGCCGATCTGGAACATCTGCTTGACCTTCTCCTTCTCATCATCGGTGCCGTAGTTCATTATCTTCTCGTACTCCTCGATGAGGATGGTGTTGTCCTCGTACCACGTCCACAGTGCGTCTATCTTGCCCAGCTTGTTCCGCCTGCCGTATGCGGTGGGGCACGGCGACATCAGTTCGATGAGGGCGAAGCCCTTGTTCTGCAGCCCGTCCTTGATAGACTTGATTGGCTGGTAGGGGTAGAATATGGGCCATCTGGCCACGTAGGCCGCGCCCAGGGCCGTTGCTAGCTCTGAGATGTTGAACGCCTGCTCGATGTTGCCGTAGGGTGCCGTGGTCGCGATGCTTCCGAGCGGTGCGGTGGGAGCCAGCTGGCCCCCGGTCATTCCGTATATAAAATTATTCAGCAATATCACGGTCATGTCGATGTTCCGGCGTGCCGCGTGGATGAAGTGGTTGCCCCCGATGCCTGTGCAGTCACCGTCGCCGGTGAAGACGATGACGTTGAGTTCCGGATTCGCCGCCTTTATTCCAGTGGCTAAGGATAACGCACGACCGTGGGTCGTGTGCAATCCGTCCGCATTGATGTATCCGGGGATTCGCGACGAGCAGCCGATGCCCGAGGCCAGCGCTATGGTGTCAATGTCTATCTCCAGTTCTTCGATGGCCCTCAACGTGTAGTCCACGGCCACACCGTGACCGCAGCCGTTGCAGAAGATGGTCGGCAGCATGCCGTCCCTCAGATATTTCTCCCTCAGCACGTTCGCGTCAGCCATTTCCGTCATAGGTTCGCCTCCAGTATCTCGACAAGTTCTACAGGCAGGTGCATCTCCCCGCCAACCTTCGGGGCCAGGACTATTTCACAGTCCTTGGCAGCGTATTCGGTGATCGGGTGCACCATCTGTCCCAGGTTCATCTCCGGGACGATGATCTTGTTGACCTTCTTCGACAGCTCGTTCACCTGTTTGATCGGGAAGGGCCAAGTTATCCTCATCCTGAGCATTCCTACCTTGATGCCCTTTTCACGGGCAATCTGAACGGCAGTTTCAGAAGGTCTGGCCGAAGCGCCGTAAGTCACGAGGGCGATCTCGGCGTCGTCCAGCTGTATCTCCTCTAGGTCTGTCAACGCCTCGCGGTCGTCCTCGATCTTCGAGATGATCCTCCTGATGAGCTCCTCGTGGTCCTTTTGCTTGTCAGTCGCTGGGAATCCCTTCTTGTTGTGAGTGAGCCCGGTCACGTAAGTGCGGTACCCGCTGCCGAAGGTCGGGAAGTCTGGAACCTTGCTGTCTCTGGTCTGGGAGTTCGTGAAGGGCAGGAACTCCTCCTTTGGCACGGTCGCCGGCACCCTGTCAATGAGCTCCATCTCATCCTCATCGGGAATGACGACCTTCTCCCTCAGATGGCCAACCTCGCCGTCCGTCATCAGGCAGACCGGGTGTCGGTACTTCTCCGAGAGGTTGAACGCATCGATGGCCATGTCGAGCGATTCCTGCACCGTGCTCGGGGCCAACGCTATCGCGGTCATGTCACCGTGGCTGCCCCAACGGGCCTGCATCATGTCCCCCTGAGCACCAAGGGTGGGCTGGCCCGTGGACGGTCCGGTGCGCTGCACGTTGGCGATAACGCACGGGGTCTCAGTCATGATGGCATACCCGTAGTTCTCCATCATCAGGGAGAACCCCGGTCCGGACGTGGCCGTCATTGCCTTCGCCCCCGCCCAGGCGGCGCCGATGACGGCACCTATGCTTCCTATCTCGTCCTCCATCTGGATGAACGTACCTTTCACTCTCGGCATTAGCCTCGCCGCGCCTTCGGCCACCTCGGATGCGGGGGTGATGGGATAACCGCCGAAGAAGGAGACGCCGGCCAGCAGCGCACCGTAGGTAACGGCCATGTCGCCCTGGATGAACTGGACCTTCTCTCCTAGCACACGCCTGATTCTCTCAGGGTCTCGCTCATACCTCATTTACGATCCCTCCAATGATGAGCCTGCTCTTGGTCTCCTTGGGCTCACCTTCCTCTTCGGGAATGACAGTGATTGCAAAGTCCGGGCATAACAGCTCGCACAGCCTGCAGAAGTTGCATTCGTTCTCCTCCTTCAGCTTGGGCGGGTAGACGCCGCGCTTATTCAGCTCGGCAGATATCTCGAGCGCGTCAACGGGGCACCTTATAACGCATATCTCGCAGCCTTTGCACCAGTCCTTGATTATCTCAATCATGGAACCTCACATGATGTCCAACGCACGGGCCAGCGCCTCCTGGCCCCTGTACTCGGGTAGGATTATCGGGCCCACCCGCTTCCCGGTGTCCACCTTTGCCTCGTCCAGCATCTTGTTGTACTTGTCGATGTGGCTCAGCGTGAGATTGCCCACGGCCCTGTCCTTCACGTACTCGGCGGCGTAGATACCGGCACGCCTTCCGAACACGTTGTAATCGAGCAATGAGTTGCCCATCAGCCTGTTCTTGCCGTGCAGGCCTCCGGAGACCTCTCCGGCCGCGTACAGCCCCGGCACGGCTGTCTCACACTTCTCGTTGTTCTCCACGCCCCCGTTCTGGTAATGGAGAGTCGGGTATACGAGGATGGGGTTCTTGACCATGTCTATGCCGAATCGCTTGAACTTGCGCACCTCGCCTGCCAGCTTGTCCTCGATCGTTCCCTCGCCATGGATGATGTCAATCATTGGCGAATCCAGCCATACACCTGGCATTTGGGTGGGCGTTACAATCCCGCGACCTTCCTCGCACTCCTTGATGAACATGGCCGATTCAACGTCCCTCGGCTCGAGCGGGAACACGAACGGATCGCCGTCCTTATTCAGCGGTTTGGCTCCCAAGCCGCGTATCTTCTCTGTCGAGAGGATGCCGACCTCAGCTTCCGGATACGCATCGCCGGTCGGGTGGATCTGGATGGTGTCGAGGTCGCGGAGGTGTGCGCCGCAGTGGTATGCCATGACCAGTCCGTCGCCCGTGGCCCCGTAATGGTTAGTGGTCGGGTAACCGCCCAGGTGAAGCCGGCCGCTGCCGCCCGTGGCCAATATGGTTGCTTTGGCCTTGATGACATAGTACTCCCGGGTTTCGAGGTTGTAGGCCACACCTCCGGACACCGCTCCGGAATCGTCCATAAGAAGCTCGACAATGGGGCAAAATTCCAATACCGGGATATCTATGTTCCTCATCTTGTCCCTGATGACGCGGAGCAATTCCATGCCAGTGTAGTCCTTGGCGCTGTGCATCCTGTTGCGGCTCGTGCCACCGCCCGATAGTTCCTGGAACTCACCGTTGTCTTCACGGTCGTACATCACACCCATTTTGAGGTGCCAGTCAATGATGCCTGGCGCGTCCAGGGCCAGGGCCCTGGCCAATTCCTTCTTGTTGGTGAAGTGGCCGCCGCCGTAGATGTCGAGATAATGTATCAACGGGCTATCAACCGCCCTATCAGCCGCCTGGATGCCCCCCTGCGCCATCATCGAGTTCGCATCGCCGTGCCTCAACTTGGTGACGAGGAGCATGTTATCCGCCTTTATCCCGGATTCGTTCGCGAACAACGCGGCCACGCTTCCGGCGCCGCCACCTCCGATGATTAGCAAATCAATGTCATAATCCACCTTGCTCAAGTCCACATCCTTGGGATTCAGGATGGGTCGTGCCTCGATGAGGTCAACGATGCCGTTGTACATGACCTCGCCCTTGTCCGCACCGAGCTTCACCTCCCGCCTGGTGCCTTCCATGTAGTCGGGATGGAAGCTTCTCAGAACCTTCTCCCGCTCCTCGAGGCTTAGGGCCTTGACGTCCGTGGCGATGTTCTTCTCCCTATTCTCCTCAACGAGCTTGATGGAGTCCATCATGTATTTCGGGTAACCATCTATCAGCTCCATTCAGTCACCCCCTTCCAGTTCGCCCTGGGCCTCTATCTTCCTGTCGCGATACATCTGTACTATCTTGTCCTCGTCCATTATAACGAGCTCGTCCATCTCCTGGTCGTACTTCCCCTCCTCTATCTCTATTAAACGTGCCTTGAGGTCCTTGGAATCGGGGTCAAGATACTTGCCCCTCAAACGCCTGGCAAGCTGGCCGACGTGGTAGTGCTTGATATCGGCCGGGCACCGCATCGCGCACATGCCGCATTGGATGCAGTCGAATGACAGCTCGGCCGCCTTTGAAATATTTCCCCTGAGCGCGTTCTGGATGTACATCATCACGCTTATGTCCTGGGGACACGATTTGGTACAGGTGTTGCATGAAACGCACCTGGCGATCTCCGGGTAGATGGCCAATATGGTGTTCTCCTCCGGTTTCAACTTCTCGAGGTCGTACTTGGCCTTGGATGCGGGAACGAATGGTATCTGGACCAGATACATGCCGTCCTCCACGAGCTTCTGGCAAGCAAGGGCGAACTCCAGCTTCTGTTCGCCCTCCATTCGGTACACGGTCGAACACGCACCGCAGAACCCGGCCCTGCAGCCGCAGCTGCGTATGTATTGGTATCCCGCATACTCAATGGCCTTCATTATCGTGAATCCGATTGGCACGTCGTACTTCTTGCCCATCACGAATATCTCGATGGTTCCGCCCTCTTCGGGCTTCGGTTGTTGTGCTGGCTCACTAGTCACTGTCTCATCAGTCATCTGACCACATCCGTGACGTTCATTCCACCACTCCCTTGTCCTTCAACAGCGGGAGCGGGTCCACCTCCTGCGAGTCAAACCCGCAGGCGTCGATGTCCAAATCAAGCGCGATGGCTATTAATTGAGTGTAATAGAACGCGGGGATCTGCTCGTACCCCTCGAATATTTTCTCCGCCTCCTTGCCCCTGGCATCCAGGTTGAAACGGCAAAGCGGACACGAGAGCATGATGGCTTCCGCGCCTCGGTCCCGGGCGAAGTTGGTGATGCGGTGGGCCCGTTTCGAGGTCGCCTCCTTCTCGTCGATGGTGTGATAGGAGCCGCAGCACTCGATCTTGAAGGGATTGTCAACCACCTCGGCCCCGAGGGCCCTGAGCAGGTCGGACATGATGACCGGGTCCTCCGCATCGTCGATGGCCACCTCCCTCGGCCTGAGCAGAACACAACCGTAATAGGGCATGACCCTCAGGCCCTTTAGCGGCTTCTTGACCTTCTTCTTCAACTGGGCAAAGCCCACCTCGTCCCTCAGGAACTCGAGGAAGTGGACTATCTCAATCGTTCCCTTATAGTCATTCTCCTTGTCCATGAAGCTGTTTAGCGTCTCCAGGTCATCCTTGCTCTCCTTGACGCGGAGGCTCGTCTGTTTCAGTGTGTTGGCGCACATATCGCACAGCACCACAATCTTATCCGCACCCTCGTCCTCAGCGTGTATGAGGTTCCTCAGCGGGGCCAGGTGATGCATCAGGTCATCTGAGGTGAGTGACGCGACAACGCCGCAGCAATTCCATTCCTCCATCTCCTTGAAGCTGTACCCGAGCTCCTCGGCGATCTTGATGGCCGTTGCCTCAAGGTCCTTCGCAGAGGTCTTCAATGTGCATCCTGGGTAATAGAGCAATTCCATGAATCTCATCCAATGTTCTTTCTGAACAGGCTGACAAAGGCGATCTGCGGTATCTTCCGTTTTTCCTCCTCGGTCAGGCACTCGATGTCGGTCTCGTCGACGTTCTTCCTGAGGATCAGCTGCCGCAGCGCCTCCATGACCACCGTGATGTTGATGTCACGGGGGCACCTTTCAGCGCAGGCGAAGCAGGAGGAACACAGCCAAATTGTCCTGGAGTTCAGCACTTCCTTCTTGTCCAGAATCACGTATCGCAAAACCTCGTCAGGCGTGAGGTCCATCTCCTCGACGAAGGGACAACCAGCAGCGCACGTGCCGCACTGATAGCAACCGAAGATGTCCTCTTCGCAGAGGTCTTCGAGCTCATCTATCAACCTGCCCTTTATCTCCGGTGCGAGGTTCTTTTCATTATGTCGACAATCCTTTTCCGCTGCCGTGCTCATGTTCTCCGTCCTTTGAATTATCCAAGTTCGTGTTCTTATCTTTTGACCCTAATTACTCGAACTCATGGACGAACGCGCCCGTCAATGCCGCGTATTCCTCGAAGTCGTCCGTCCAATCGAAGTCGTCGTCGAAGTCTTCCTCGTGCTGCTTATCAAAGCTTGATACGTACTTCTTGTGATGGCGCCTCCACACTTCCTTGGGTGCCAGCCTCTTCGTCTTCAACTGTGTTGAAATCTGATAGTTGATGACACCGTCCATAGGGTCGAACGCGTTCTGCGCGAAGGCCTGGACGGCCTTTGCGTCCTCCGCAAGAATAGAGAGCAGGGCGTCGTCGTCACCCAACGCAAGCGTCAGGTAGGTCAGGAACACGTTCTGCGGATAATTGTAATTCCTGATGTTGGTGTATACGGCCTGGGCCTTCCGCGGCTCAAGCTTGAGCGAAATTAGGTACCTCTCCAGGTTCTTCGGATGCTCCTTCGGAAGCAGGAAGTACGTGGGTTCCAGCATGGGAACTGTCCGCGTCTTCCTTATGTCGACGAGCGTGGAAAGGTTCTCGGTGAGCACGTCCTTCAGCACCTCGAAGTTCATGGCCTCGAAGATTACGGTGATGAAGTCCTTCCCATCCTGTTGTGAGGCGTACAGAGGGATAAGGTCCTTCGTTGCCGCATCCTGCAGGTTCTTCTCGATGTCCTTCCAAAGTTTGTCCAGCGATTGTTTGGCATAAAGACGCACGATGACCGTCATCGGCGTCCTCTCTCTCCTGTAGCTCTCGTAAGCGTCCGGGTTCTTCAGCGTCCCCTTCTGGCCGGCCGGGACCGTGTAAAGGAACCGGTCCCTGTGCTTCTCGCACTCTTCTGGCGATTGCAGGTATATGCTCTTCAGCACCTTGGAGGTGTCGTGGGCGAGTACCCCCTCTATCTTGGCGATCTTGTTGTTCAGGAAGTCCATGGCCGCCTCCTCTGTCTCCGCAAGGAGGGACAAAATGATGTCGTCGTCGCCGAAGGAATGTGAGATGTACGTGAGCATGACGTCCTTCGGGTATTCGAGCGAGATCACCTCCGAATACACGTTATCATACCTATCGGGCGAAACGATGAGATACACCTGGAACCTGGTGAGCTCCTTCGCGTGCCCTTCAAGGAGCGGGAAGTACAACGGGCTCATGATGGGGATTGTCTTGGTCTGCCGGACCGACGTCATCGTGGCAAAATAAGTTAGAAAAACATTCTGAACAGAGTCGAGGGTCTTCACATCCATGACGATGCTGACGTATTCCTTCCCCTCCTGCTGTATTGCGTAAAGCGGGACCACTCCTTCCCAGTAAAGGTATCTCTTTTCAATCTCTATTGTATCCCAAAGTTGAGACAATTCTCCTTTCGGAAACAGCCTTATCAAGACCAGCATGTGTTACTCCCGCCTTACAGGTGAACTGAGCATTTCCCATGTACTGGGGAGGCCGACAATATGATAAGTCTATAAAAATGTTATGAGATACTATAATCTACTAAACGATTTTACTATCATACTAATAAATTTACCATCCTAGTCGGGGGGCACAACGTTAATGTTAATAATGAAATAAGGATTCCGTGTCCCCGCCAGTACGCAGTCTAGAACGGCAAAAGGTGATACTTTGAAGATACACGAATACCAGGCAAAGGAGCTTTTCAGAAAGTACTCGATACCTGTCCCGGAGGGCGCTGTAGCGGCTACGCCAGAGGAGGCCGAGGGCATCGCCCAGGGCATTGACGGCCGCCTCATAGTGAAGGCGCAGATCCACGCCGGCGGCAGGGGCAAGGGCGGAGGAATAAAGCTCGCAGACGACGCCGCTCAGGCCGGCCGGGTAGCGGGCGAGATCATCGGAATGAACCTGGTGACGCACCAGACAGGGCCCGAGGGCAAGCTCGTGAAGAAGGTTCTGGTCGAGAAGGCTTCGGACATCGACCGGGAGATATACATGGGCCTCGTCCTCGACAGGGAGACGTCTCAGATCGCGCTCATATCATCGTCCGAAGGAGGCGTGGAGATTGAAAAGGTCGCGGCCGAGTCCCCTGAGAAGATCTACAAGATTTGGGTGGACCCCACGGTCGGCCTGATGCCATACCAGGCAAGACAAATATGTTTCAAGCTCGGCCTCGAGGACCAGGCATTCAAGGACGGAACCAAGTGCATCATGAACCTGTACAAGCTCTTCATCGGAGAGGATGCCACCCTCGCCGAGATAAACCCGCTTATAGTGACGAAGGACGGGCAGGTCATGGCCCTGGACGCCAAGGTAAACCTGGACGACGATGCCATGTTCAGGCACAAGGAGCATCCCGAGCTCAGGGACCTGGACGAGGAGGACCCGCTCGAGGTGAAGGCCCACGAGCATAACCTGAAC
>LSSH01000026.1 GCA_001595885.1 Candidatus Proteinoplasmatales archaeon SG8-5
AGCTTCACGCGGTTCTTCGAAGTGTCCGGCATGTAAGTCCTCATGTAAGTCTCGTAGCCGTAGCCGCGTATCCTCGACCTGAGCGCGGGGTGCATTCCGCCGTGCTGCAGGCCGTGCTCGTCCCTGGTCCCGTAGATGGAATCCAGGTTGCCTGCCGCGACCAGAACGAAGTCGCAGGGCACGGGCTGGCTCTTCACCATCGCGCCGGAGCTCCTCTCGCTCTGCCCCACGATGGAGAACTTGCCCTCCTGCAATGCGGTGAGGAGGCTCTGCTGGCTCTCCATCTTGAGCATGTTTATCTCGTCGATGAAGAGAACGCCCTTGTTGGCCTTGTGGATGGCGCCGACTTCCACCCGCTCGTGCTGCGGTGTTTCCAAGCCGCCGCTCTGGAACGGGTCGTGCTTGACGTCGCCCAGAAGAGCGCCGGCGTGGGCGCCGGTGGCGTCGATGAAGGGCGGTGTGTCCTCTATGTTGTGGCCAAGCAGGAGCTTGGGGATCTCGCGCATCTCCTGCCGTTGGCCCGGCATCCGGGTGGCAATGTAGATGAACACCGCGGCCAGCACTCCCATGATTATCCACATGGGATTGTGCGACGAGTCGAAGATGAACATCATTATGGCGAAAAGCACGATCATCACTATTATCGTGAGCATGAACTGGGTCTTCTGCATCGCCCTCTGCATGGCCTCGGTCTTCTGGGCCATGACTATCTCCTTGCCCTTTGCCACCGGCACGATTTTCACGATAGGTTCGTTCGGGTCCTCGTGGTTGGGGTAGGTGATAACGTCCTCCAGCTCGCCTCGAGGGAGATAATCCACCATGGCGTTGGCCAGCATTGACTTACCGGTGCCAGGTTCACCTATGAGAAGCATGTGGCGCTTCTGCTCAGCCGCCTTCTTGATCACGTAGACCGCGTCATCCTGTCCGATGACCTGGTCCGCGAGCTTCTGCGGTATCTTGACCTGGTCTGTGGTCTCGAAATCGAGTGTGTGTATCCACTCCTCGACGGGGGTGGATATTATTTCTTCCTGCTCAGCCATTCATTAGGCTCCCGCAATATAAACTGCAAAGAATAATAACCACTACCATTTAATAAAGGTATCCCCAAGATTCTCTATAGTGATAATATACACTGGCTTATCTTCAAATAAGATTAAATATCGATTTTCGTATCAAGGAAAAAGGGATTGAAATGAAGCGACGCTTGATATTGATAGGGTGCGGAGTGGTCGGCCAGGGCTTTCTGAGGATACTCGTCGACAAGGAGGAGGTCCTCAGGGATAAGTACGGCTTCGAGCCGGTGTTGGTCGGGGTTTCTGACATGCTGAAAGGCTCGATTATGAAGCAGGAGGGTCTGGACATCCCTTCCTTCCTTGCCCACGTCGAAGAAGGAGGCAAGATAGACGAGTTCCCAACCGAGGGAGGTGTCACCGGCCTCAGCTCGGTGGAGACCATAAGGGAGGCAGAGGCAGACATCATGGTAGAGGTGACATACACTGATATCGAGACCGGAGAGCCGGCTGCGACCCATATGTTCGAGGCCTTCATGTCCCGGATGAGCGTTGCGACCACGAACAAGGGCCCGGTCACGCTGCAATTCGAGGAGCTGCGGAAACTGGCCAGGGAGAACAACGTCCAGTTCAGGTTCGAGGGGGTGGTGCTGTCAGGAACGCCGGTCTTCAACCTGCTCGAATACTGCCTTGCGGGAAACGACATCATCGAGGTCAAGGGCATACTCAACGGCACAACCAACTTCATGCTCATGAAGATGGAGGAGGAGGGCATGTTCTACAGGGACGCTCTGGCCCTGGCGCAGGAACTCGGTTACGCCGAGGCAGACCCCACGGCTGATGTGGAGGGCTTCGATGCACTTGCCAAGATACTCATGCTGTCCAACCTTGTGCTTGGCGGCGACCTGAAGCCGAGGGATGTGGAGCGCGTCGGCATCTCCGGTATCTCGACCAGCGACGTCCAGATGGCCAAGTCGGAGGGAAAGAGGTACAAGCTCATAGGCCATGCCAGGAAGGTGGGCAGGCGCGTAATTGCTTCGGTAAAACCGGTGAAGCTTCCCCTGAGCGACCCGCTGGCGGGTGTGAACGGCACCGCCAACGCCCTCACGTTCAAGACCGACCTGTCCGGCGAGATCACCATCCAGGGTGCGGGGGCCGGCAAGATCGAGACCGGCTTCGCCGTGCTCATCGATGTGCTCAACATCCATAGGGAGATGTAGATGCCGGGCGGATATCACAACAGGTTCATCGATATCGATCTGGCACGTGAGACCTTCGACATCGGAGAGGCCGACAGGGAGCTGCAGGACAGATTCCTGGGCGGGAAGGGGCTGGGACTCGCGCTATTGTGCACAATTGACAGGTCTGAAGACCCGCTCGACCCAGGCAATCCACTTATCTTTCTCACAGGCCCGTTGACCGGGTCGACCATCACGACATCGAACCGGTCGTGCGTCGTGACACGTTCGCCGCTGACCGGCGGATTCCTGGACTCCCATGCTGGTGGCCATTCGGGTACCGGAATCAAACTGTCCGGTTATGATTATGCGGTTATCAGGGGAAAGGCCTCGAGCCCCGTTTATCTTAAGATTTCCAGAGATGGCGCACAATTTTCAGGTGCATCCAGTTTGTGGGGCAAGGGTTGTTTCGAAACCGAGAGTACGCTCAAACAGAAGAATCCTAAGGGAACCGTGATGTCAGTCGGCCCTGCCGGTGAGAACCTGGTCAGATATGCCTGCATCAACACAGAGCTGTATCGCCAGTACGGCCGCGGGGGCGCCGGGGCCGTGATGGGCTCAAAGAACCTCAAGGCCGTGGTCTTCGAAGGGGACGAGAAGGTCCGGTATCACGACGCCGCCCGGTTCCGCGGGCTTTCGAAGCAGGTGACCAAGGACATCGTGGCTCACCCTGTCAGGGAGCTGCGGGTGGAATACGGTACAACGATGTGGGTGCGAAAGGGCCACGAGGAGGGCGGGTTCCTGCCCACCAGCAACTGGCGCAAGGGCCGGTTCGACGGCTACGAGAACATCACATCGGAGGTTTACACGAAAGATTTCCAATGGCAGGCCAAGGGCTGCCACAACTGCGTCATCCAGTGCTCGAAGCTGGCGCGGTACGACGGCAAGGAAATTGAGGGACCGGAGTATGAGACGGCCGCCTACCTCGGCTCCAATTGCGAGCTGGACGACCCGAAGGACCTCCTCATAGCGAACGAGCTGTGCGACGACCTGGGCCTGGACAGCATCTCAACAGGCGGCAACATCTCCTTCATCATGGAGGCCGCCGAGAGAGGGCTCCTCTCGCCCGAGGAAAACGAATGGATAAAGTTCGGTTCCGGGGAGGCCATTCACAGATTGATAAAGATGATTGCTGCCCGTGAAGGTATAGGCAATACAATGGCCGAAGGAACCCGCAAGGCTTCCAAACAGGTAGGAAACAACAGCGAGTACTTCGCAATGCAGATCGCGGGCATGGAGTTATCGGGTGTCAACCCGATGGGTTGCTACTCCCATGCGCTGGCCCTGACCACATCGGACTTCGCCAGTCACACCAGGGTTTGGACCGCGACCGACGAGATGGCCGGGAACCTCGACTTCGACATGCTCCCAAGATACATAGCAAAACAGCAGGACGAGAAGAACGTGAAGAACTGCGTCATTGTCTGCGACTTCTTCATGCTCCCGCACGACCGCCTGGCACCGATGATAGAGGCCGCCACCGGCCTCCCGACGACGACCGAAGGCATGTTCGACATCGGAGAGCGCATCCACAGCCTGGCGCGCCTCTACAACCTCCGAACCGGCAGGACCCACAAGGACGACACCCTCCCTGAGCGGATGTTCACCGAACCCATCCTCTCCAACATGATGAAGGGCAGGGTCATCGACCGCGACTTCTTCGAGGGCCAGCTGCAAGAATATTACAAGCTGAGGGGCTGGGACGAAGAAGGAAAACCCATGAAGGAGACGCTGGAGAGGTTGAACGTCGAAAAATTTTGATCACCTCGCCCTGACAGACGAGGCTTTAATAATCATCTTTCACTTCCGCCAGATTTCTTGAATCTGGCGTTCTAACCCCGCCCTCACAGGCGGGGTATGTGCGGATGATGAACATTTCGCTTTGATTGCATTCAATTGTGCAAATTCCGCGCCGCAATAAAGGTCTGGCCCTTCTTGGTCAGCTCCCTGGCCGTGACGTTGAAGGCCTCGTGCTTGTCCAGGTAGTTCTGGGTGACCAGGGGCATCAGGTCCTGGGCGTCTATGTCGGCTCTGGGCAGGAAGTATTCGAGGATGTCGCTGGGGTGGTCGCGCGTTTGCTCGACAGCTATCTCGCCGCCCTCGTGCTTGGCACTGATGTTGGCCACATCGGCCAGTTCCAGGAGCTCGTCCCTGCGGTTGTAGGGTTGTCGGACTATGCTCTTCCAGGTCTCGGTGATGTGGTGCTCGAAGCGGATGTTGTCCTCCAGGTCGAAGGCGCTTCGGATGTCGGCGCTGGCCTCGATGGTGGTGTTGTTCACCGAGTTGGCGAAGTTGAAGCCGATGAGCGGGGTTGTGCCGTCCGGTCTTGACAGCAGGCGCGCCATCATCAGGGTCCAGAAAACCGCATATGGATTGTCGTTGCCCATGTAGACAGATATCTTGAACTCCATGTCCACGCCGAGTTTATACATCATGTAGCCGATCAAGACCGTGCCGGGGTTGATGTTCAGCACCTGCTTGTTTCCGTAATTCGTATAATAGTACAGGAACTCATCGGCCCACCGCATGGCGTATTCGTTGGGCTGGCCCACTCCGCCGAAGTAGCCGGTTATTGTGTCTGGGCCGCCCAGGTGGACGTTAACTGGTGCCCCGTCGGGACCCGGGCTGGTGCCCTTGTTGTCCAGGGTCTCGCAGCGGCTGGCCCCGATGATATCCGTGGCAGCGGTCATTGCCAGCAGGTCACCGTCCTCCTCCTGCTCCTTCATTGCCCTGACCCTGATGATACGGCCGGGCATGAGCTCGCCCTTCTCCACGGCCTGCCTGGCCTCGGCCATCAGGAATGAGAAATACTGGCAGGCGCTTATCTCCAGCGTCACGGCCTTGGACATGTCGAAATCGTAGTCGGAAACGTCCTCGCCCAGGACCTTCTCCCTGAATCCGTCGATGCCTATGAATGCGCCGGTATCGCGCTGGGCCATCAGCCATTCGATGTCGCCTATGTGCGGCGAGTTGGTGTCCTGCATCTTGGCAAGCACGTTGTCGAGCTGTCCGGCCTCCCGGGCCCTCCGGTTTATCTCGTCCGCGCCGCCGTACTTCTCGATGAGCATTATAAGGTCGTTGATGATCTCGCTGTCGGCGCTCAACAGAAAGTCGTTTACCTCTTTCAAGCGTTCCTCTGATATCTTCAATCTGTCCCTGGACATGTGGATTCCTCCGTCCCTATGTATGAACGTAAGATACCATAACTTATAACCGTTTTCATCAAGTTTACATATGTGACAGCTTAAACTAATCGACTATTCAAACAATGGCTCCGAGCAGGCCGGAGGGGGCTAGGGGCTGAGGCCAGCACAGGAGTCGGGGAAGCGAGTGTAACGAGCGGGGTTTATCATTTCCGAAGCGGCCTTTGGAAGAACTTCGCGTCCACGATGCGCACGCCTTCAACGGGCTTGTAGTCGTTGACGTGGCCGAACCAGTAGACAACAATACCTGGGCCGAATATCTCGGTGTAGGGGATGAGCTGCTTCTTGTTGTTGCGCCTTATCTCAACATTATCTCCGAAGTTGGCCTTGGACTCGATCCAGTAGATGTCCTGGCCGTCTATCTTAAGGGGCTTGTCGAGTAGCGCATCGGGCGTCTTCTCGTATTCCCCTTTGATCTCATCCTCGGTCCTGTAGCCGATGCCGTTGTCCTCGAGCCATTCCTGGAGACGGGCCTCGCCCTTCTTGCCCCTCTGGTACTGGACCTCCATTCCGGCCGGTGAGTAGATGATGTCCTCGCGGACCACGTCGTATATCTCCCTCTGAATACGCTTCTCCTTGGCCGCCCCCGGGTCGCGCACATATTTCCAGAACTCTTTGCGTGTGAGCCCGTAATCGCGCATAAGTATCAGGGATAGGAGGACGGGGGGGAACCTCTCGTTCCTGGCCAGCTGGGCCAGCGTGGTGCCATTCTTCCACTGCCATAAAAGCTTGTCCGACTTGTTCTTGATGCGGTAATATCGCTTGGTGGCGTCCCTCACCACGGTCTGCGTGTATATTATCAGCAGCAGCTCGCGGTTGATGTTCCTGTCCCGGGCGAGTTTGCCAATGTCCGACGGAAAATGTAACTTTGAAGCCAGGTCCTGGTATTCGCGCGTGTTCATGGTCCCTCATCTCTCACTTACCATCGGAATTATGAAGTTTTATTTAAATATTTGGCAATAAAAATGTTAATGCCAGTTTGTCAATCTCGTAAGACGTTCAAAACAAATTTATCCGAGAGCGCGTTAGCCCTGCCCATGAGCGGAGACTATGGGGCGACCCAGGAGCTGAGCAATACCGAAAAGCGCGTGTTGCTGGCACTTGACAGGCTCAAGGGGGCCGGAACGCCTGAGATGGTGCAGGAGGCGATGCTGCCGGAGGCGATTGCCGAACTCTCGAGGGCGCTCAAGGAAACGCTTGACGCGGCCTTCGAGGAAACCGACATCACGGTCGGCGACAACCAACGCGCGATCTTGATTGAGGAATTGCTCGCTAACTGCCTCACGGATGACGAGAAGGAGACGGGGGCGTGCATGGTGACCACCCTCACCGGCTCGATCGCCCATCAACTCACCAACCTTGACGTGCCTCA
>LSSH01000027.1 GCA_001595885.1 Candidatus Proteinoplasmatales archaeon SG8-5
TGCCTCGGCGTAAGGGGCGTTCTGCGCTCCCACTCGTTCTTGTCCTCTCTCCTGATACCTATGGTCCCGGGCATCGCAATCCCTCCTCTGATATGCGGCTCGAACTCAGGCCGGTACGAATCCGTCGATGTCGTTCATCGAACCTGTGCGCTTGGCCTTTGCCTTCAGCTTAACCTTGACCTGGCATCCGAGCTCGACGTTCTTGGGGTCGCCTAGTATTCGGTGGACGAAGGGCGTGTCTGCGCCGTCAAGGCGGATCAAACCCCAGATCTCCGGTTTCGAAAGTGGCTCTCCGAGGTGGTCGTAATGGGCCACGGTGTAGCTCTCCAGGATGCCCTTGGATGGCAGTTTCACATTTTTGGTCATCTTCTCGAAACATGCCTCGCAGAACAGGCTCGGTGGAACATATACTGTCCCGCACCTACCGCACTTCACACCGTTGAACTCGCCCTTGTCCTTCAACTTCCTGAAGAAGGGCTCGAGGGTAGGCCCGACCGTGTACAGGTACTCCATCGGAATGTTGCCCTCGACGAATATCTGGTCCTCCCTGCGGTTGCGTTTTCTCAGTACGGCCATCTCAGACCCCTCCCCTGGCAGGTTTGAAGTATTTGATGTCGGTAATGTCGCCCTTCCTATCCTTCGCCGGCTTCCACACGGCCTTCACCTTCATGCCTATCTTGATCTTCTTCGGGTCGACCTCGCCCAGCATGTGCAGGAAACCGTTGCCTCCAGCCCCGTCTATCTCGATGACGGCCGGCAGCAACGGTTTCTTGATGCGGTTGGCCATCGTGTCCAGGTAGCTGATCGCGAAGGTGTTCACGGTTCCTGTATCCTTCAGCTCGACCCATTCGTCCACGGAGATGAAGCATTCCTCGCAGAAGGCCCGCGGCGGGACCAGGATGCGCTCACAGCTTCTGCACTTGATACCAAGTATTCGCCCCTCTTTCAATCCTGTGAGGAACCTGTTTATGGCGTGACCTGCGCTCCAGGCATATTCTGCCGTTGGTACGTACTTGGTCTTGAGCGCCTTCTTGAAATCCTTGCTATTCAACGGGTTTCCGGGATATTCCTTTGACATCCTTCTCACCTCCTCATAACCACTACAGTGCCGACCTGCATCAGGTCGCCCCACGCCTGGGCCACTCCCGTCCTGAGGTCTTTGGGAATCTGGCGTTTGCCTGCTTCTCCCCTCAACTGCCAGTACAACTCACAGAGTTTCATTACTCCAGTCGCGGCTATGGGATTTCCCACGCCAAGGGCCCCACCAGATGGACAGGTCGGCAGGTCGCCGTCTCTCGCGGTGACGCCTTCCCTCGTCAGTATGGGGGCCTCGCCCTTGCGGCACAATTGAAGTCCTTCCATGTGATGCAGCTCCTTGTAATCGAACGGGTCGTACGGCTCGGCGAAGTCGATGTCCTTAGGGGGATTATGGATGCCGGCCATCTTGTATGGCATCCGCGCTGCGTATTCCACGTACTTGGGGTAATAGAGGTCCCTGTTGGTCCAGATAGTCGTGTCGACGTTCCAACCCACGCCCTCGATCCATATCGGGTCGTCGGTCACCCTCTTGGCAACCTCCTCCGAGGCCAGGACGAATGCCGCGGCCCCGTCGCTCGTCGGGCTGATATCCAACCTCTGGACGGGCCATGCCAGTGTTTCCGAGTTAAGCACATCGTCCACGGTGATCTTCATGCCCAGCTGGGCGCAGGGGTGGTCCAATGCGTTTCCCTTGTTCTTCACCGATACCCTGGCGATGTCCTCCTTCTTTATGTTGTGCTTTGTCATGTACCTGTTCATCTCCAGCGCGAATATCCACACGAGGTTAGGCCCAAGGTTCCTCTCTATCAGGTTGTCGAAGATTGTAAGGAACGCACCCTGGGGGTGCGGGTGTGCCGAGGACATCTTCTCCTCGCCCACCACAAGACACGTGTCGAACATGCCGCTGGCGATGTGCCACCAACCGTGGGCACCAGTGAATACGCCTGTACCGCCGCCCACGAACGAACGCGTGTATGGCTTGAGGAAACTGCCTGCCCCGTCAGAAAGGTACTCGCCTTTCATGTGTACCCCGTCGAAGGCGTCCGGGGCGGTACCGAGCGCAACGGACTCGATGTCCTTCAGCTCCAATCCTGCAGCGTCCAGGGCCATCTTGGATGCCTCGAAGGCCATTTCCTTGGGGGTGTCGTTCGCACGGCGCATGAACTTTGTCATGCCCGCACCAATCATCGCTACTCGTCTTGGCATTTCAATCACCTCCACTTGGCTCGTTACCAAGGATCATCACTGCCCCGCTAGTTGTCGGGACGCCGCGCCAGGATTGCACCAGCGCACTCTCGGCTTCCTTGACCTGCCGCTGACCGGCCATGCCCCTCAGCTGCTCGACGGCCTCGAAGGTTTTGACCAATCCATTGGTGTCCAGCAAGTTGCCCATTCCGAGCGAGCCTCCCGACGCGTTCACCGGCAGTTCACCGTTGATGTCGAATGCTCCTTCACAAAGGAATCCCGCGGCCTCCCCGGTGTCTACCAATCTCAGAGCCTCAAGATGCTGAAGCTCCTTGTACGAATATGAATCATCGACCTCCGCGATGTCTATCTCATCGTAGGGGTTCGTGATGCCCGCATCCGCGTATGCCTGCTCGGCCGCAAGCCTGACATATCTGGGATAACCCCAGTCCCTCAGGCCCACGTTCGGGGTGTCGTTGCACCAGCCGACACCGTTGATCCAGACCGGAGCCCTCTTGTTACGTGCAACCTTCTCAGATGCCAGAACTATGACGCAGGCCCCGTCGACAAGATTGGAGGTGTCCAACTCTGACAGCGGCTCGTATGTGGGCGTTGAGTCCAACACGTCATCAATGCATAATTTAGCCCCATAGGGTGCGTAGGGATTCAGAAGTGCGTTGGCCCTGTTCTTCACAACTACCTCGGCGCATTCCTCTTTTGTGACGCAGGCCTCATGGAGGTAACGGTTCATCTCCAGACCGGCCATCACGTGGGCGTTGTAATCCAATGTGCGGTCCAAGATCGGGTCGAGAGCGAAATGCATGATGCCCTCAGGGTTGACAACGTCGGAGACCTTGCTGTGTGCCTCCACCGCAACGATATCGGCGATGCCAGCGCGAATATGCATCACCCCGGTCGCCAATGCGTGCAGACCTTCATTGCAGATGCTGCAGACCGGTCGCAATGCTCCCCCTATCTGGTCGGGCAGGTATTCATCGAAGATGCTTACCCCGTCCCAGAAGTCCTCAGAGGCTCCGATGAACGAACCGATCTCCTTCCTCGGATCGACATTTGAGTCCTCATACGCCTTTACAGCCGCCTCATACATCAATTCCTTGTAGGACAGCTCGGGGCTGTCCGGGCGAGCGCCTGTAAAACCTACACCAATAATCGCTACTTTTTCCATTTAGCTAACCCCCCCTTAAAGGGTATATGGCAGAAGGGATACAACCTGCTAATAAATAGATTTCGAATATGAATGAAAAGCAATTATAATCCGTGAAAAGATTATTATAAATATCATTGTTCACCATCCTAATACAATCACAAGGAGATTGATGATGGAAACCAAGAGTATGAATCTGATGCTCGGCGTGTTGGCGGCATTCATACTGGTCAGTTCCAGTGCAGCTTTCGCCTATACCCTCATCCCACGGGGAGACACGACCAAGGTCATTGTGGCGGGAGTCGGGTACACGCGCAACGACGTGTTCACCTATTTCGCGAGCGTCGACTTCGAAGCCAATGGTGTTCAATACGAGGGTGTACGGTTGACAGACCTGATAGTCGACGCCGGGTTGCCCAACGCGGCTGCCCATGACTTCAGGATATCAGCATCAGACGGCTACCAGAAGGACGTCAGTTGGGACGAACTGGTGAACGGTTATTTGGTAGAGGACGAGTTCAAGACGGTCTTCCCCGAATTGACGAGAAGTTTCTGGGTTCGCGACGTTGTAAGCATAGAGGTGGTGTGATATGGGTAAGATGAACAAGTGGCAGATTCTAGCCGGAATTATTGTTTTTGGCTCGATTTGGGGTATGCTCGAATGCCTTCTTGGCAGCGTCAAGTTCACCGGTTTAATGGCCGAATTCCCGATGGGCGCCCTGCTGGGCGGCTTCTTCGGGCTGGGAATCATGGCATTCACCAGGCGGCTATATGGTGTCCTCTGGATGCAGCTGGGCATGGCGATAGTCGCAGGCCTGCTCAGGTTCTGGGCCCCGATTGGGGCTTGCGTTGTCTGCTCTGCACTGGCCATCATGGCAGAAGGTCTCGTATTCGAGCTGATTTTCAACCGACCGGTATTCAACATAACCGCTTCAGGCGGCAGGGACCTGAGGAACCCTTGGACGTTGGCGTTCCTCGGCATCATCGCGGGTTTTGCCATCTACACGGTGGGCTACATGTTCACCCAGGTTTTCACCCCGATCGTAGCACCGCCCCACATATTCACGCCTGCCAACTTCGTTGCCGTCCTGCCCCTGATCCTCGGCCGCGGCTTCTTCGCCGCCTTGTTCGGAGGGTTGGCGCTGCCGGTCGCCGTTCTGGCGAAACATATACATCTGAACATCAATGAGATGCCCGGAAAACACTACTTTGCGATAGCGACAGCGGTGACGGCCTTCGCCTGGATATCGGTGCTGGCCTACTTCCACCTCTGATGAAAACAACTATTTCTCTCGACCCGGGCCCTTTTTTGCCTGTCCGGGTCCGGTTTTATATTTTCTAACCGTCCTGACCTGCTTTTTCTGGACCTGCTTGTCCTTCTTTACCTGCTGTTTCTGCAGCTGCCTCTCCTGCTTCAACTGCCGGTTGACCTGCCTGTGCCTTTTCAGGCTTTCCAGGAGCTTCTCCTGGGTCTTCAGTTTCTCCTCCCTCTTCAAGATGGCCTCCTCCCTGTTCTTCAGGTATGAAGTGCCGATCAAACCCAGGGAGGCAAGGGCTATGGCTACACCGGCCAACATGAAGAACGCCGTGAATATCCGGGTGGCATCTGACGTCGGATGAAGGTCGCCGTAACCCACCGTCGTCAGGGTCGAGACCACGAAATAGAACGACTGCGCCCACGTCCAGCCTTCCATATAATGATAAGCGACCGTGCCCCCGATAATCAGGCCTATCATCACTGAGATAGCGGTCAGCAATTGGGTACTGAAAGGTATCCCCGCGATGGTCTTCAGGGTCATGTCCCAACAATTTACGTTCTTGTATATATAAATTTGCTTATATGGTGAATCGAGTATTAAAATGTCATATTGGCAACATTTAAAATCGAAAAAGAAAGCGCCATCGACCGGACTCGAACCGGTGACCTTCCGGTCTCTGCCCTGGGTAATAACCAGCTAACAGCCGGATGCTCCACCTACTGAGCTACGATGGCACCAAGTGCTAAGCCAATGCTTTGGCGTGATAACGACACTCTAATTTAAATGTTCTCACAACAATTACCCTCCAAAATCGAGGAATCCCAGGGAAAATCATGGACAGGGCCCACATAGTCAGGAGATCAACGCATCTTTGCGCACCATTATTCCTAGTGTATTACCTGTTCCCCGGGGACATGTGGGGTCTTGGAGTTTCACCGGAGATTGCCGTGCTCATCGTCCTTGCCCTCGTGCTTGTCGTCGAAGCCATACGTCTGGCCACGGGACGTACCTATTACGGGCTGAGGACATATGAGAAAAACCAGCTATCCGCATACGCGTGGGCTGGAATAGGCATCACCGCAGCATTCCTTTTCTTCCCGCCAGTGTTCGTCATCTGTGTGGTCGTCGGCCTTGGCTGGGTCGACCCCCTCATCGGGGAATTGAGAATGCGCAAGAAAAAGACCTATCCCGCACTTCCTCTGGTGGTTTATTTCATGTTAGTTTTTTGTTGCATGCAGGTATTCTCCGACATCAATATCTTCGTCCAGGTGTTCCTGGGATGCCTTGCGGCGGTCTCCGCCATCAAGATCGAGGCATGGAAGATGAAATACGTTGACGACGACTTCCTCATGCTGATAATCCCCTTGGTGATTATGACGCTTGTTTACGAAATCATGAAGTTCACTGGCATAACCTCATAATGACCAGTCCATTGTCGAAAGGTTTATAGGTAATAACACGATATCAGCCTAAGGTGAGATTATGGCGGTAGGGTTTGTGTTGATTTCGACTGCGCCTGCAAAGGAGCATGAGGTGTATAACGAGCTTCTCAAGGTGAAGGAAATAGTGGAGCTCCATCCCCTGTTTGGTGAATATGACCTCATAGCGAAGATACAGGCAGACGATTTCAACATACTCGGCCAGGTCGTAGTGGACCAGATTCGGACGATTCCCGGTGTAATAGACACCAAGACCCTTACCGGCATTAAATTCTGAGGTGGAAATATGTACTTAGAGTTCTTCACAGTATTTCTCTTAACGTTTGCACTTGGAATGTTTATAGCAGGCATATTCACGGTCTATTTCGGGAGTGGGAAGAGCCGTGGGATTGGTGCTGGTCTACTTGTTGGCGGAATCATCGTTGGATTGATCATACTTCTTTTTTCGTATATGAGTATTCCGCCCTGGGACATGAGTGCTCCAGATAGCTCTCTCTGGTGGGTAAAGGATACAATCCTAGACTCGTTAGTCTACCTAATCAGCGCAATCCTCGGTGGCTTAGCGGCTGTCGGGCTCTTCCTGCTGGCGATAATGAAGTCCTAGAGAAGACCTGCGTTCTAACTTCACGTACGTTGCCCAATAGCTCTAGAGCCGTCTGGCA
>LSSH01000028.1 GCA_001595885.1 Candidatus Proteinoplasmatales archaeon SG8-5
AAGGTGCGGGAGGAAGCCAGACCGTTGGTCAGGGAAGACGCGGCCCTGCTCGAGCTCGCCGAGTTCGTTGAATCGATGATAGTAGAGCTTGGGGGCCAGCTGGCATTTCCCGTCAACATCTCCCTGGACAGCCAGGCGGCACATTTCACGCCAAGCTCGAAGGATAGGCTGAAGTTCAAGGCCGGCAACATCGTCAAGCTCGACCTGGGGGTGCACGTCGACGGCCACATCGCCGACACCGCCGCGACCGTCGAGGTCGGCGGGAACCGCGCGGCTGAGTTGATCCAGGCGGCGGAACACGCCCTTCAGGCGACCATCGAGGCGGTCAAGCCCGGAATAACCACGGGCGACCTGGGCGCCATCATCGAGCAGGTGATAGAGTCCAGGGGTTTCACACCGGTGAGCAACCTCTCCGGGCACCTTCTCAAACCCTACAATCTCCACGCAGGACTGAGCATCCCGAACATCAGGGACGGTTCCACGGGCAAACTGGAGCAGGGGATGGCTGTGGCCATCGAGCCCTTCGCAACGAACGGCGCCGGGCGGGTTGCGGGTCGGAAGAGCGGCAACATCTACCGCCAGATACGCGACCGCGGTCACGCCGACCCAGGCATCAACGAGTGCATCGGGTTCATAACAAGGGAGTTCAAGGGCCTGCCCTTCTCGGAGAGGAGCATCGCCGGGGAGTTCAAGAACTCTGACAAGCTTCTCAGAAAGCTGCTCAGGTTCGGCGTGATCTCCACCTACCCGGTGCTCAAGGACATCAAGGGAGGCATGGTCTCCCAGGCGGAGCATACGGTCATCGTCACGAAGAACGGTTGCAGAGTGACCACGAAATGATTGAAGCCCGCAGGTAATTGATGGGGTGAATCCAAAGATACTTGTCAATACATAATAACGGTCTTAATTCTATAGTAACCAACAATTACAACCTGAGCTCGCCTTCCTTCATCATGACGACGTTGTCCACCGTGACGGTGGGGTTCTTCAGCACCGCGACAAGGTGGACGGGCGATTTCACGCTGCCGCCGAACTGCGAGTTGTCCCCGAAGCCGATGTTGATGGTGCCCAGGACCTTGGTGTCCTCCAGCACGCGGCCGATTATCTTCGCGTTGGGGTTCATGCCCATGCCGAACTTGGCAATGTTGCGCCCCTCCCGGCCGGCCTTGTTCAGCTCCTTGACGACCTCCTGGGCACCGGTGATGCGAGTGGCCAGACCGTCCTTCACCGAGACCTTCACCGGATTCAGCACCGTATCGATGAAGCTGCCGTCCACCATGATGGTGCCTTCGGTGGTGCCCTCGACGGGCGAGACGAACAGCTCGCCGGCGGGCAGGTTGGTGAATTCTCCCCTTCGGTGGCACACACCGCTGTCCTCGGTTATCCAGCCGCGGCCCTTGACCGACATGTCGAGCTCCGTCCCGGCCTGTGTCACCACCTTCAGGTTCTTCGACCTCCTGACCTTCCTCGCCACCCTCAGTATGGAGCGGCGGATCTCCTTGAAATCGGCGGTCATGCCCCCCTCCTTCATCATCTCCTCAGTTATGCCGGGCAGAGAGGCGATCCTCACCCCGGCGCGGGTCGCCCTCCGCCTGGCCATGGTGTGGGAGAGCGTCTTCTCGGTCGTGATAACGATGACGTCCATGTCCTTCATCAGCCGCGCCACCGGAATTGGCGGCTCCTCGCCGTCCGATGTCATGTCCGGTATCTTGATCAGCATTGTCGTGGCCCCGACGTCCAGCGATGCCTGGAACAGTGCCTGGGCCACGCTCTCCTTCGAGTGGTCGGTGAGTATCAGGACGTCCTCCCTCTTCTTCACGTTGAGGCAAGTCTCGATTGCGATCTTCGCCCCATCAACGGTTCCCATTGTCCCTGTCCATGATTGTCAGGAGACGTTATAAACGTTTTCTACGTGCCTAAGCATACAAATTTTTTAGTAGATACAAATTCATTAATACGTCCCTCGCTATCGAATCGCGGCATGACTGTTATGAACAGCGCGTTGAAAGAATTAGCCGCGGGACGTCCCGTGCTCGTGTACGATGCCGACGGCCGGGAGGAGGAGACCGACATCGTCTACGCATCGGAACTCGTCGATTTCGGCAAGGTCAGGTTCATGCGCCAGCACGGCGGGGGGCTCATATGCGCCACGGTAACTGACGCCGTGGCCGAGGCCCTGGGTCTTCCCTTCATGGTGGACATATTCAAGCACGCCGAGCCTCATTATCCCGTACTCAAGAGGTCGCTGCCCGACCACCTGCCGTACGACACGAAATCGGCCTTCTCGATTACAGTCAATCACAAGAGATGTTACACTGGCATCACAGATAATGACCGAGCCCTGACCATCTCCGAGTTCGGTAGACTGGTGGGCGATGTTGCCGGTAAACAGGAACCGGAAGCGTCAGCCATGTTCACGGAGAAGTTCAGGATTCCGGGACACGTGTTCCTGCTGCGAACGTCGCGGGATATACTGAAGGACAGGTTCGGTCACACCGAGCTCTCCACCGCACTCGTTATCATGGCGGGTCTCAATCCTTCGGCCGCGATATGCGAGATGATGGGCGACGACGGCAACGCGCTGGCCAAGGAAGATGCCAGGGAGTTCGCAAAGTTAAATAGTCTCATATTCCTTGAAGGTGAGGATCTCGTGGAGGTCTGGAAGAAATGGTCAGAGTGATGGCTACCGGGGTTTTTGACATTCTTCATCTGGGCCACGTCCATTACCTCGAGGAGGCGAGGAAGCTGGGTGACGAGCTTGTCGTCGTGGTGGCGGCCGATAAGACCGTCAAGGAGCGGAAGCACGAGCCCATCACGCCGCAGGAGATGCGCCTGAAGATGATAGAGAGCCTGAGGGTGGTCGACAGGGCGGTCCTCGGCGGCGAGGGTGACATGTTCGAGATTGTCAGCGAGATCAAGCCGGACATCATCGCCCTGGGCCACGACCAGGCCCACGAGCCGGAGCGTATCAGGGAAGAGTTGGCAAGCCGCGGCATCAACGTGGAGGTGGTGCGCCTTCCGCAGTTCGACCACGACCTCGACGGCACCCGCAAGATAATCCAGAAGGTCATCAACTGGTATCAGTTCAAGGAGAAGATGAAGAATGTTGAGGGCGAATGAGGCGATACGTTTTGATTTGTACGCTGCACGCTGGAACCGGACAAGCTCCAGCGACATCCAACGGGCCTACCATGGGGGGAAAGCGAGCGGATGAAGCGCATCGGAATTGCTGACACGACATTCGCCAGGTTCGACATGGCTTCCGCGGCCATCGACGAGCTGAGAAAAACGGGCACTGGCTTCAGGGTTGAGAGGTACACCGTCCCCGGCGTCAAGGACCTGCCTGTCGCGTCCAAGAAGCTCATCGAGGAGAAGGGCTGCGACATCGTCATCGCCCTTGGAATGCCAGGAGCGGCCGAGATAGACAAGACCTGCGCCCACGAGGCTTCCACCGGCCTGATATCCGTCCAGGTGATGACGTCGCGACACATAATCGAGGTGTTCGTACACGAGGACGAGGCCGAAAGCGAGAAGGAGCTCGGGTGGCTGGCCGAGCGGAGGGCGAGGGAGCACGCGGTGAACGCCTACGACCTCCTCTTCAGACCGGCAAGGCTTCAGAAGATGGCCGGGACAGGCCAACGCCAGGGATTCGAGGACGCCGGGAGTTTAGGTTGATTGAGATATCAAAGACAAGGGAGGTAAAAGAATGAAAATAGGGATTGTGGTGAGCGAGTTCAATTACGACATCACCATGATGATGCTCGAACGGGCAAAGGCACACGCAGAGTTCCTGGACGCCAAGGTGGTGGACACCATCCACGTCCCCGGGGTTTACGACATGCCGCTGGCGGTCAAGAAGCTGCTGAGCAAGAAGGACATCGACGGTGTCGTAACCCTCGGCGCCGTGATCGAGGGCGAGACAGACCACGACGACGTGGTCATCGGCCAGGCAACCAGGAAGCTCACCGACCTCAGCGTGGAGTTCGACAAGCCGGTTGGGCTGGGCATCACCGGCCCGGGCATGTCCAGGCTTCAGGCCGAGGAGCGGGTCGAGAGGGCCAAGGCCGCGGTTGAATCCGTCGTGAAGATGCACAAGTGCCTGAAGTAGGCCGGTGTTGAGAGGATGGAGTTCAAGCCCATTGGCATAGTCCACTCGCCTTACAAATCGAAGAAGGACGCCCCGATCCAGCCCCGCTTCTCCGGGGAAGAGGCGGAGATCGAGGTTTTCGAGGAGTTCGCCGAGGGGCTGAAGGACATCGAAGGCTTCTCACACATCTGGGTGCTGTTCCATTTCCACGAATCTGAGGGCTACGACCTCCGGACCACGCCCTACCTGGACGATGAGGAGAGGGGCGTATTCGCATGCCGCTCCCCGAGAAGGCCGAACCCGATAGGCCAGTCGCTCGTGAAGCTCATCGGCAGAGAAGGGAATTTCCTGAGGATCAAGGGCCTGGACATGATAGACGCCACTCCGATTATCGACATCAAGCCCTACGTCAACGTCTTTGACGAGGATGAGGACGTCCGAATCGGCTGGCTAGAGGGCAGTGTCCACGGGGGGAAGGTTGCCAGGGGCGGCTGATCTATCCTGTTGCCTGTTCGGTTCCGGTCAAAAGGAATCAAAGCGGTCCGCCGGGATAATTTAGGTGCCGGAGCCCTCTCTCTCACATCCTGATATTACGCAACCCACCCTCAACGACCTGCGGCTCACGCGATATCGAAGACGTGCGGGTCAACGCCGCCCATGAACGGATTCATCTCGGTCCTGCCGGAGAAATCACTGGCCTGTATGTAATATTCTATCGTCTCGCCGGATGTCTGCCCCGGTATGAACGCCCTGTACTGGTTGCGCGTTACCCGCGACATGGGAAGCGGGGTGTACGTCGGGGACGAGGAAAGCTTCCAGTAAACTGTGTAGCCGCTCAGCGGTTGCGTGCTGTACGCAGTGATGTTCGCGGTTACCTCGATGGGAGCGCCGGCCGGCTGCGGGAACACCACAGGATAATGCATGATGTAGAGCATCCCGAGGTCGGGAATGCCCCTCGTCCTGCAGTGCAGCGCGTCAGTGGACTCCCAGGAGGGCCCGCCGGTGTCCCTGAATCCTATGACCTCGTAGCCGGGCATGGCAGCCTGGTAAGCCGAGATGGCGGCGGCGTCGTTCGAGCCGCCCGTTATGGGAACAAGGACCTTGTCGTTGAGGATGAGGCAGTTCGTGTAAGGCTCGTCGTTGGGGGTCCAGACCCTGTAGACCTGATATGGAGTCCCGTAGGCCGAGATCCGCGCGGAGAAGTTGGCGACCGCGCTCTCTATGTGGAAGTACCGGGGATGCGAGGACGGGACCTCTCGTATTATTATCTTGTCCACGTCCAGGAACTTGGCCCAGCAGTCGATGTGCTCGATGTACTCGCCGTTCGCGTCCGGGTCGATGAAGTAGGTGTCTATGCCCAGATGGTCGTGGTGCAGCCCCAGGACCTGCGATCTCGTGTACCCGGGGTTCTCGGTCAGCACCAGGTCGGTGGACACCGAGATGCCCAGGCCGTCTGTCATGTAGTTGCCGCCGGTGTGGTCGATGCTCATGAAGTCCAGAGGTACGCCCAGGTAACTGGCAACCTCGCCAGGGATCGCGTTGTCGCTGGGCCGCGGCCGGTTGTAGTTGAAGTCCACGATGCCGATGTCGCCGTTCGCATCGGTTATCCACCACGGGCCGTAGTCCCGCGTCCAGTAGCTGTTCGACGCCGCGATTATCCACTCGCAGTTGGCAATGTTGACGCCGTTGGCTATGTAATTCGACTCGGCGGTGGCCTGAGTCCCGGCGTTGGCCACGATGGTGTAGACGATGACGTCCTCGGACATCTCGGCTATGATATTGTAGGGGATGCCCAGCGGGTAGCGGATGAGAACCCCCTGCATCCTCTCGAACTCGGCGGTCTGCCTTATCGGCTCGGTGTACGCGTTCACCACGTCCCAGTAGGAGTCCACGGTAGCGTGCACCCAGTAGCCGCTGCCGGCCTCCATAGTCACGCTGTTCAGGTTTGTGGTCTCCTGGATGTTATAGGGGTCTGCGAGGTCCTCGACCGCGACCATGTCGACCACGTCAAGGGGCAGGGTCTGGGCAGCTGTCTGGACCGCTGACGAAGGGTAACCCACCAGGTTCCAGCCGGCGTAAAGCGGGATGCGCGTGATGGTCGGCTCCTCGCCCACGACGTCGAGGGTGCACGCGCCGTTCACGCATATCCAGACGCCCATCTTATGGTCGATGTCCCAGAGCTCGTCCAGGGCGTCCGGTCTGTATACCGAGTTGGACTCCCAGGGCGTGGGATCGGTGGGGTCGTACCACATCACGCACTCCCATTGCCCGGAGATTGAGCTCAGCACCGTGCCGATGCTCGTGTCCGCCTGTATGGCGGGCAGGGATACGAGGTTCCAGCCGGCGGCCAGCGGTATCTGGTGGGTGTCCGGGGTGTTTCCCGTGACGAATATGTCGTCTATCCTCCAGCCTGCATCGCTCGAGGCGTAGTTGTCCACGCCGGCGTCCCAGCGGATGTTGACCGTGTCGCCGATGTAGGTCGTAAGGTCGAAGCTGACGTTCACCCAGCCGACGCTTGACCCGAAGACAGGCTCTCCACCGAGGGGATTCTGATATCCTGTGTCGGCGTTGCCGTCGTAGCCCCCGTCGGGCATCAGCAGAAACC
>LSSH01000029.1 GCA_001595885.1 Candidatus Proteinoplasmatales archaeon SG8-5
TTCCGCGATGCCGTTCCAGTCGGGTACATCCGCAATCCCGTAATACAGAAGACCCGCCTCGGCCAGCTTGTCCTCCCCTGGAAACCCGGCCCTGTTCGGACACGTTCCCACGCACACTATCACGCCGTCGAACTCGATGCCCATTATCTCGAAGCCCTCGTCAGTCTTCACGATGTCAACGACGTCATTGACGATGACGTTGTCAGTATACTCCAGGAAATGCTTTTCCATCAACTCGGCCAGCTCGGGACCGCTGATGCCCCCGGGAAATCCCGGGTAGTTGTCCACCCACCTGGCGTTCCATAGGGTTCCGCCGATGCGTCCCCTCTCGAACACTTGGACGTCGTGGCCCGACCTCACCAGCTGCACGGTCGCCGCCATTCCGGCGGGTCCTGCTCCGACGACCGCAACCTTACTCATCCGACACCTCCAGAATCCTGACCATATCATCGGTCGATAATATGTATGCGAAGCCGTGGGCCAGCGCCCTCAGAGCGGAGAGGTGGAGGTCCAGTGCTGACGTCGCGTTTGCGTCGGCAACGAAGTAGACGCCGTACCCGTGATGGAAGGCCTCACGGGCCGTGGTCTCGCAGCAGAGGTGGGTCATGACCCCGCAAACGACGACCGAACCGCATCCTTCCCTCTTGAGCCTGGTATCGATGTCCGTTGACGAGAAGGTGCCGTATAGGCTCTTGTCCAGCACGACCGCGTTGTCCGGGTAATCGATGCGGGGGTCAAGCTCGGCCCACCTGTCATCCGATTCCAGACGAACACCCCACCATCTCTCGACCGGGCCGTCGGTCTTGGCCGATGAATACCTGGTTATATAAGTCGGAAGCCCGGCATTCTTGAAAGCGTCCGCCAGATGCTGCACGTTGGGGATTATCTGCTCGGCACCAAGGTAAGCCGGCGCGCCCTCTTCGAGGAAATACCTCTGCATGTCGACGACGATGAGGGCCGGTTTCTTCGGGACCGGCGGGTCTCTGGAGCCGAGCAGACCCTCGATAACCCCTTGCCATTCATTTCCTGCTCTGCCAGTCATCTAACCTCCGTCATTTCCTGGTTTTTCGAGCTGGAAACGGGAAAACATTGCTCGCCGACCTGAAAGACATCCCGATTAATAAGATTTTCAGGTTTTTACCAGCCCATATGGAGTTTGAATGGTCTTTGTAAAGAGTTACGCACGGAGTTCGCCCACACTACCATATGCCATCGGTGTTGATACAAGTTATCGTTTTATGCGAACGACCACAACCCGCCAAGAACCAGGATACCGACGACCAGCGCCCTGGACGTGCCGGCCCAGAAGTTGGTGAGCACGAACCACCTGGTCTCGAAGACCTCACCGTCGCGGTTCAGAAGCGAGAAGATGTAGAGGGGCACCGTGTCAGGCATGATGGGAATGCTCAGCACGATGTAGGTGGCAATGTAACCGAATCGCTCGCAGAAGCGCGACAGCGCTTCAGTGAGCTTCTGGAACCAGTTCCATTTGAGGAACCGCCGCATTGTGTCCTCGACCTTGACGCCGATGTGGAAGACCACCCAGCTGCCCACGCACTTGCCGGCTCCCATGATCAGGGCCAGTAGCAGGAAGGCGAGGAAAATTGGTAGGCCAAGGAAGGAGTTGCCCTCTACGAGGTAACTGATGAACCCCGCAAGTCCCAGCTCTACTGGAATCGGTAGAATGACCGCAGCCAGAACACAGTAGATGAACAGGAGGAGCATGTAGCTCCACGGATTTTGGAACGGGTCGAGGAAGTCGAAGAAGCCCATCAGTCATCCCCTATCCTCATCGCCCTTTTATCCTTGCCGAGCAGGACGACGCGGCTCGACCCCTGTTCCGCCAGGACCTCGTAGCCCGTCTCCTTTGCCAGGTTGTCCGAGAATGCCCTCACCGTCTCCTGAGCAGGCATGTTGGAGTTGCGCATCCGTTCCCTGGAATAGCCGACGAACACATAGCCCTTTGGTTCGACGAACATGGGGTCGGCTGTTTCGATCAAGCGGGCGTATTCCTTCTCCCAGCCTATGTTCCAGCCGTCGACGAGCGTGTGCCTGATCACCGTCCTGGTGTTCAGGTCGGGCAGTAATTCCAGTGTTCGGATAAGTCGCTGCCAGCCGTCCTTCACAAGGGGAACGCAGAGTCTCCGATAGACCTCCTCGTTGGGCGCGGCCAGGGTCACGTAGAGCTGCGTCGGCAGGGGGTCGAGTCTCTCCAGGGCCTCCGGTTCAGTGCCGTTGGTGACGAGGAACGTGGTCATCCCCCGCTTATTGCAGGCGTCGATGAAACCGCCCAGTTGCCCGTACAGCGTGGGCTCACCGGCCAGCGATATCGCGACCATGTTCGGCTCACTGGCCTCAGCCCACATCTCCGGTGTGGTCCTCGGGTCGCCCTTGTAGCCGGTGACAAGGCGGCGCTGGCCCTCGATGGCCCCTTCGAGTATCGATTCGGGGTCGTCCTCGACGTCAAGACCGGTCTCGCTCAGGCCCTGGTACCGCCAGCAGAACAGGCAGCTCTGGGTGCAGTTGTTTACGGCCGGGGACATCTGAAGGCACCTGTGCGACCGTATGCCGTAGAACGTTTCCTTGTAACACGACCTTCCGCGCAGCAGCTTCTCCCCGAGCCAGTGGCACAGCTTGACGCCGCTGTGGCTCCCCACGATGTGGTAGTGCTGTTTTTCGAGGATCCTGCTAAGACGCTCGTCCATTGTATCACTCGAACTGGAACAGGCTGCTTTGAACGTCCGGTTCTGCCTCGGGTTCCTCGCTGGCTACCTCCGGTCGGTCACCGTCTTCTTTCAGGGACCCCTCATCGGCTGAAGCCTCTTCTTCCGTCCCGGCGTCCTCGTCGGCCTGTGCCTTATCCTCGGTCCCGGGCGTTTTCCCGACGGCCTCCACCTTCCTCAGGTCGTCGAACACCCTCCTGACCTTCGCCGAGTCCGGTTTCTGGCCCAGGAGAAAGCCCACCTCTTCCTCGGTCAGCCCCAATCTCCTCGTCATGTTAAGGCGGAACTCCCTGTCCTGGGTGTACAGTGTGCGGAAGTAGGGCAGGTATTCCTGGAGAACCACCTTGGATGACTTGTTCGTATGAGAACCCAGTTTGGCCGCGAAGGAGCTCATCGTGGACCTGTATCCCTTGCTGGCCGACATCTTCCTCAGCCATCCCGGGAAGGCGTAGTTGACAAAGCCGGAATACGACCTGGATTTTGCCAGGCTAACCCCGCACGACATCATGTCGGATGCGTACCCCCACAGGCCGTAGTACTGCCTCCTGCGCACGCGGCCCATGAACACGTCGGCCTTGGCCAGTGCATCGTAGGCCGCTGCGATATCCGCCGCGTCCTTGTAGGCTATGGGAATGTTCTCGTCTATCCATAGGATGAGGGTCTCCGGGTCCTCGTCCAGGTCGAAGACCGCCTCCCTGGACCGCTTGCAGTTGCCGGTCCTGAATATCACTGCGAGGGAGTTGAATACGGTCTGGCTGGTATCGCGCTTTCCCAGTGCGATGACATCTTCTTCTTTAATCTCGGTCCTGCCCTCGGCGAGTGCCTGGAGGTCGTTGATGGCCGAGCGGACGTCTCCCATTGACCTCTCCGTGATGAAGTCGAGAGCACTGTCCGCAACGGAAAGGCCCTCGGCTTTGGCTATCATCTTCAGTAATTTGTTAATCGATTGCTTGTGGGGTTTCGAGAACTTAATGCTCTTGGTGTTCTGGGCGATGGTGGATGACCGTCGCTTGAGCTCGTAGTAATCGTTTACAATAAGGACGATCGGCTGCTGCGCGCCCGTTATCGTCGTGGAGATGGCCTTGATGCCGCCGTAGTCCTCCCTTCCGAAGACGTTGTCCGCCTCGTCGAGGATGATGAGCTTCCTCTGGCCCGAAGCGGAGTCCCTGAACTCGCCGTCGTCGGTAAAGGTCTCGCCCATTGCCCCGTGGGTCGCGATCCTCTTGATGGCATCGGCGTTGCGGTGGTCGGAGGCGTTCATCTCCACCACCTGCCATCCGAGCTCTTTGGCGAGGGCGTGCGCGCACGTGGTCTTTCCCACTCCCGGGTCGCCGATGAGGACTACAGCCCTGAATTTGGGTATGCCGGACAGCCAAGATTCTGCCCATTGCCTGAGCTCGTCCTTTGCCTTCTTGTTACCAATGACATCGTCCAATTTCCTGGGCCTGTACTTCTCGGTCCATCCCACCATATAACCCCTTATCGCACCTACACTAAATAATATTTCCATGCCATCTTAGTATGAAAAAACGGATGTTTTTATATAGAACCTACCTATACAGGGACTTACTTCCGGCCCAGGATTTGAGCCTGGAGGGTTACACTTTGGCAGACAAGAAGGAAGCACCTCCCGACAAGGAGGCAAAGAAAAAGGCAGAGAAGATGTCGGACGACTTCAAGTACATAGTCCGCATTGCCAACACCGACCTTGACGGCGAGAAGCCTGCTGTGACCGCTTTGACCGGCGTCAAGGGAGTGGGCACGAGGGTGGCCGAGATAGTCATCAAGAAGATCGGGTATCCCCAGAACAAGAAGATCGGGCTCATGACGGACGCCGAGGTGGAGGAGCTGGAGGAGGTTCTGACGGAGCTGTGGGAGCACGCTCCGGAGTGGTTCCTCAACAGGCAGAAGGACTGGGAGAGCGGGGAGGACATACACGAGCTTAGCACTGACCTGGAGATGACGCATAGGGATGATATCAACAGGCTGCGAATGATCCGCTGCTATAGGGGCATGAGGCACGAGAGCGGGCACAAGGTGAGGGGCCAGAGAACACATTCGAACGGCCGCTCCGGACTCACTCTGGGTGTCTCCAGGAAGAAGTGATAGGCTGGTTTGATTGCCATGGGCGACCCGAAGTTCAGCAGGAGAAAATACGTAACACCCTCGCATCCGTGGCAGAAGGAGCGCATAGACGCCGAGAACGAGCTCATCAGGAAGTTCGGGCTGAAGAACAAGACCGAACTGTGGAAGGTCCAGTCGCTTCTCAGAACGTTCAGGAAGAGAGCGAGGGAGCTGCAGGCCAGGGTCAGGTACGGCGACAAGCAGGCGGAGAAGGAGATGGAGGAGCTGCTGAAGAGGCTGGACAAGATCGGGGTGCTGGGCGACGAGGCGAGCCTTGACGACGTCCTCGTCCTGGACACCGAGGACCTCCTCGGAAGACGCCTGCAGACCATGACCTACCTGAAAGGATTGTCAAACAGCCACAAGCAGGCCAGGCAGTTCATCGTACACGGTCACATCTCGATCGGCGACCGCCGCGTGACAGTTCCAGGATACCTCGTGAAAAGGGAAGAGGAGGACATTATTGATTACCTCTCAAAATCGCCGCTGGCAGACGAGCTGCATCCGGCAAGGCCGAAGGAGGAGGGCGAGGAATGGGAAGGCCCGTTGCCCGCCGATGAGGCCCCAGCCGAGGCGAAGGAACCGGCTCCGAAGAAACCCTCAGAGGAGGTCCCCAAACCGGAGGAGCCGAAGGCCGAGGAACCAAAGGATGCGGACAAGCCAGCGAAGACCGATGAGCCGAAGGACGATGCAAAGCCCAAGGAAGAGGACAAGCCTGAGCCCAAGGCCGAGGAGCCGAAAGAAGAGAAGGCGGATGCGCCCAAGGAGGAGCCCCCTTCGCCAGAGAAGACCAAGGAGGAGCCCCCTTCGCCAGAGAAGACAAGGGATGAGCCACCCGCGTCCGATAAGACAAAGGAGGAGCCTCCTTCGTCCGATAAGACAAAGGAGGAAGCCTGATGGCGGAGAGATGGGGCATCGCACACATATTCGCCTCTTACAACAACATCATCATCACGGTTACCGACCAGACCGGCGGCGAGACCATAGCCAAGTGCACCGGCGGAATGGTCGTCAAGTCACAGAAGGACGAGTCGTCCCCCTACGCTGCCATGAAGGCCGCGGAACACGTTGCCGAGGCCCTGAAGGAGAAGGGCATCAACAGCATTCACGTTCGCGTACGGGCGCCGGGCGGCAACAAGGACTCGTCACCGGGCCCGGGCGCCCAGGCGGCCATCAGGGCGCTGGCCAGGGCAGGTCTGAGGATCGGCCGCATAGAGGACGTGACCCCGCTGCCCCACGACGGGACCAAGAAGAAGGGCGGCCGTAGGGGAAGGCGGGTCTGATCATGAAGGTCGAGAAGATCGAGCTTTCTGACGCCAAGGCCAGGCTCATCATTTCTGACGCGAACTATCACCAGGTCAACGCTTTGAGGAGGGCGCTCATCGTGAACGTGCCTAAACTCGCCATCGACAAGGTGGAGATCCACCTGGGCACGATCAGCGACGAGGACGGCAGGACCTACGAGAGCACAACGCCACTCTTCGACGAGATCATCGCCCACAGGCTGGGCCTGATACCCATACCCACTGACCTCGGGATGTTCACCTACCAAGGGGAATGCTCCTGCGAGGGAGAAGGTTGTTCAGAATGCGAGGTCATGTACTCGCTGAACAAGAGGGGGCCGTGCACAGTCTACTCCCGCGACCTGGACCCGCTGGGCGACGAGAAGCTGAGACCGAAGGACCCCGACATCCCGATAGTCAAGCTGACGGAAGATGAAGGGATCCTCATCTACGCGCACGCCGTCCTCGGCACAGGCAAGGAGCACGCCAAGTGGCAGCCCACGCAGGGTGTCGGCTACCGGCCGATCCCGGACATCACGATC